>JAJEDW010000155.1 GCA_022821265.1 Acidobacteriota bacterium | reverse complement strand
TGGAGGCCTACAAGGACCACGTCATCGAGCAGGCCGTGACGATCCTGGAAGCCAACCACGACATCCGCTGCATGTTCGCCACGCCGAAGCTGCTCGAGGCGCTGGCGTTGAAGCTCGAAGATCGAGGCACCTCGATCGGGGGGATCGGCATCCGGGGCATCTTCTCGGGCGGCACGGAGTTCACCCCGCAATGGAACCGGTTCGCCCACGAGGAACTCCTGGACGGGGCCTACATGACGCCCACGTACGGCAACACGATGATGGGGCTGGCGGCCAGCGCGCCCACCGGACCGCACAACGACTACAAGATCGCCTATTACGCGCCCGAACCCCGGGCCGTCATCGAGGTGGTGGATTTCGACGACGCCTCGAAGGTAGTGGAATACGGCGAGACCGGGCGGGTGAAGGTGACCACCCTGACCCGGGAGTTCTTCATGCCGGGGTTCCTGGAGCGCGACGAGGGCGAGCGCGAGGCGCCGTGCGAAAAGTTTCCCTGGGACGGCGTGAGCGGGGTCCGGCCGTTCCACGGCTTTGCGGCCACGACGACGGTGGGAGTCTACTGACCCATGCTGAGCCTGCCCGTCCTGCGCTGGGGGCGCCCCTACGAGAGCCTGGACGTCGACGAGGTCGTCCACTTCGCGACCGGGGAGCCCATCGCCCGCGTCGGCCGCGCCAACGGCGGCCTGATCCACCGCGACATGCGGAAGGCCCAACGCGCGCGCGGCGCCTTGACGGCGATTCCGATCGACGCGCTGATCGAAATCGCCGCCCGGGCCGGCGAGCTCTACACGGACGGGACCGTCGAGATGGGCGACGGTTCGCAGACGCCCGCCGAGTTCGTGCGCGCGCAGTCGGCGTCCACCGGACTGCCCGAGCACATGTGCCGGGCCAACATGAAGAAGAACGCCTTCGTGCTGGCCGAGATGCGCAACATCCTGACCTCGCTCACGCGCGGCCTGGACCTGGAGGTTCTGACGCGCGGTCACGGCCAGGAGCGGGGCGTTCCGATCAGCTTCCAGGTGCAGAGCCCGGTCCTGGGCCTGGTGCTGCCGTCGAACTCGCCGGGTGTGCATACCCTTTGGCTTCCGATCATCCCGATGCAGATCGGCCTGGTCCTGAAACCGGGGCCGCAGGAGCCCTGGACGCCCTTCCGGATGGCCAACGCCCTGTTCGCCGCGGGAGTTCCGCGCGAGGCGATCTCGATCTACCCGGGAGAGGGCGACGTGGGCGCCGCGGTTCTGGACAGTTGCACGCGCAGCCTGATCTTCGGAGGCCAACCGACCGTGGACCGGTACCGCGGCAACCCCCGGGTGCAGGCCCACGGACCCGGGTTCTCCAAGATCGTTCTGGGCGACGATGAAGTGGACAACTGGGAACGACACCTGGACCTGATGGTCGAAAGCGTCGCGCTGAACAGCGGGAGAGGCTGCATCAACGCGTCCGGCATCTGGGCCAGCCGGCACACGGAGGCGATCGCCCGGGCGGTGGCCGAACGGCTCGCCGCGATCACGCCCAAGCCGCCCGACGATCCCGAGGCGCCGCTGGCCGCCTTTACGGTTCCGGGCATGGCCGACGCGATCTCGCAGTCGATCGACGCGGATCTGGCCGCGCCGGGCTCCCGCGACCTGACCGCGGAATTGCGCGGCGGCGGCCGCGTCGCCGAGGCCGGCCGCGGCGCGTACCTGCTGCCCACGGCCGTGCACTGCGATTCGCCCGACGCGCCGATCGCTTCCAAGGAATACATGTTCCCGTTCGTTACGGTGGTCCGGTGCCCGGAATCCGAGATGATCCGGCGAATGGGACCGACGCTGGTATGTACGGCCATCACGTCGAACGCCGAGCTGCAGCGAAAGCTGATCGACGCGGTCCATATCGATCGGCTCAACCTGGGGCCCGTGCCGACGACGCGTCTCAACTGGATGCAGCCGCACGAGGGCAACATCGTGGACTTCCTGTTCCGGGCCCGCGCGTTCCAGACCGCGGACATCGCGGTGTAACCGCCCGGGTTCGGGGCGCGCCCACGGCAGGGACGATCATCGCGTCGATGCGCATACTATCGATCACGGCGGGCGCCGCGGGCATGTACTGCGGAAGCTGTGCGCGCGACAACGCCCTGGCGCGGGAGCTGATGGACCGCGGACACGAGGTGACGCTCGTTCCGGTCTACACGCCCACGCGGACCGACGAGCCCAACGTCAGCCGCCACCGAGTGCTCTTCGGCGGCATCAGCGTCTACCTGCAGCAGTACGTCCCGTTGTTCCGGTGGACGCCGCGTCTTCTCGACCGGCTCTGGGATTCCCCGTTCGTCATCAACCGGCTTGCCGGCCGGGCCGTTTCCAACGACCCCCGGCTCCTGGGTGATTTGACCGTCTCGATGCTCATCGGGGAGCCGGGGGTCCTGCACAAGGAGTTCGTCAAGCTCCTCGACTGGCTCGGCCGCCAACCCGTTCCCGACGTCGTCAACCTGCCGAACTCGCTCCTGATCGCGCTGGCGCGCCCGCTCAAGGAAACGTTCGGCGCGCCGGTGACCTGCACGCTGCAGGGCGAGGAGCTCTTCATGGACGGGCTGGCGCCGCCGTACCGCGAGCGGGCGCTGGAGCTCGTTCGTTCCCAGGTGGGGCACGTCGACCGGTTCGTGGCCGTCAGCGACTATGCGGCGGGCTTCATGGCGGACTACCTCGGGATCCCGTCCGAAAAGATCTCGGTCGTTCCCCTGGGCATCAACATGACCGGATACGGGCAGCGCCCGCACGGCGACGACGGGGTCTTCCGGGTCGGCTACTTCGCGCGGATCGCCCCCGAGAAGGGGTTCCACGAATTGGTCCACGCCTACATCGCGTTGCGCCGGCAGACGCCCGGCGCCCGGGTCCGGCTCGAGGCGGCCGGGTACACGGCGCCGGACCACGCCGGCTACATGCGAAAGGCTCGAGACCTTCTGAGGGCGGCGGGCCTTGAGGGGGAGTTCACCTACCACGGCGTCGTCGACCGGGAAGGCAAGATCCGGTTTCT
>JAJEDW010000181.1 GCA_022821265.1 Acidobacteriota bacterium | reverse complement strand
TCCACCCGCGGCGAGGAACGCCGCGCGTACCCTTTGGGAAGACGTGAAATGGTTCCAATGGCCGAAACTACCGGGCTTCGCCTGCCTGTCCCCCAAGGCTCACGCACCCCCGTCCGCGTCCTCTCCCCATGGTAGGCGCGGCGTTCCTCGCCGCGACTGAACAACGAGCGGAGCGAGGCGTTAGCCCAATAATTGATCTCTTCTCTCTTCCCTGGTACCAGCGACTCTCGGCCTTGGCCGCATTACCCCCCCGCCGCAACGACCCGCGACGAGTTGACGCGCAGGTACACCGCCATGAGCGCCGGGATGAGCAGTATCAGGACCGCGGTCGTGATCATGATGCCGACCCCGAGCGAGGCCGCGAAGGGCACCAGGAACTGCGCCTGGATGGCGCGCTCCAGAATCAGCGGCGTGAAACCGAGGAACGTGGTCACCGACGTCAGGATGATCGGCCGGAAGCGCCCCTTGGCGCCATCGACGATGGCCGCCTTCGGAGCGACGCCTTCCCGCAGCCGCTGGTTGATGAAGTCGATCATGACCAGCGAATCGTTGACGACGACGCCGGCGAGCCCGAAGAATCCCAAGAACGACGCGGCGCTGAGGGCGACTCCCAGGATCCAGTGCCCGAGCACGACGCCGATGAGGCCGAACGGAATGACGGCCATCACGATGAACGGCTTGACGTAGGACCTGAGGGGAATGGCCAGCAGCGCGAAGATCCCCAGCATGGCGAGCGCGAAGCCGCGGTACAGGGCGTCCAGCGTCTGCAATTGCTGCTGCTGCTCGCCGCCGAAGGTGAAGGTCAACTCGGGGTTGGCGGCCGCCAGTTGCGTCAGGATCGTGTCCTGGAGGATGCCGTTGGCCTCCCCGCCGGAGATCACGCTTTCGTCCACGTCCGCGGTCACCGTGACGACCCGCCGGCCGTCCTCGCGGCGGATGGCCGGCGGCGACGTGCCCATCGTCATCGACGCCACCTGGCTGATCGGCACGTCGCCTCCCGGTCCGACTCGGACCCGGTAGCTCTCGACGTCGGTGATCGCGTCGCGTTCGTCGTCGGGCAGCCGCGCGTAGACGCGGACCTCCTCACGGCCGCGTTGCAACCGCAGCGCCTCCACGCCGAAGAACGCCGAACGCACCTGTTGCGCCATCCCTTCGAGCGTGAGACCGAGCGTTCGCGCCTCGGGCAGCAACTCCAACTGGATCTCCCCGACGCCGGGCGTATGGTCGGACCGGATGTCGAACACGCCGGCCACGCTCCGCAGGCCGTCGACCACCGAGTTGGCGACGCCCACCAGGCGCTCCGGATCCGGGTGCGACAGCACGACGTGGACGGGACTGCCCAGATCGATGACCTCGCCGCTGAAATCGATCCCCCGAACGTAGGGCAGGATCCCCACCTCCTCGCGCCATTCCTGCACGACGGCAATCGTGGACAGGTTCCGCTGCTCGGCGCCCAACAGCTTGAACTCGATCGTGGCGACGTGGGCTTCCGGGTTCATCGTGGGGGTCGGGTCCAGCCCGCCCCCTTCCACGCGGGGTCTCTGGCCGACGGTGATGTTGACGCCCGTCAGCAGCGACGGGGCGCCGGCGGGCCGTTCCCGGTCCAGGCGTTCCAGGACCCGCCGTCCAGCCCGCTCCAGCTCCAGCGCCACCGCGTAGGTCCGTTCCGCCGGCGTCCCGTCCGGCATCTCCAGCGTGGCGGTGACGAAGTCGCCCTCCACCACGTCGGCGAACGTCGTCGGCACGATGCCGGCCGGCACCAGGGACACGCTGACCACGAGCAGGCCGACGGCGCCCGCCAACACGACGGCGGGGTGGTCCGTCGCGAAGCGCAGCGCCCGGTCCATCGGGCCGGCCAGGAACCGGTGGAGCCCGCGGTCCACGGCGTCCCGGCTGAAGTGCAGGACGCGGTCCACGACGTGGGTCGGCCTCCATTCCGGTCCGGGCAGGTGCGACAGGTGGCACGGCAGGATCAGCAGCGACTCGGCCAGCGAGATCAGGAGCATGCCGATGAGGATCACGGGCAACGCCGTCCACACTTCCCCGATGCCTCCGGGAATGAACAGCAGCGGCGTGAACGCCGCCACGGAGGTGAGCACCGCGAACGTCAGCGCGTTCTTGATCCGCCGCGCGCCCCGGATCGCCGCGACGACGCCCGGCGTGCCCCGCTTGCGTTCGTAGTGGATGTGCTCGGCCACGACGATGGCGTCGTCGACCATGATGCCGATCGCCAACACGAACGAGAACAGCGAGATCGTGTTGATGGCGAGGTCGAACAGCGCCATCACGGCCAGCGCCCCGATGCCGGAGGTGACCATGCCGGCCACGACCCACAGCGCGACCCGGACCTCGAGAAACAGGGCCAGCGAGATGAAAACCAGGACGAGTCCCATCAAGCCGTTCCGGACCAGGATGTCGACGCGCTCGGAATAGGTCTGGGAGTCGTCGTTCCAGATCGTGACGCCCACGCCGTCGGGCAGGGACGGGACGATCACGTCGGCCACGTGCGCGTGCACGTCGGCGGCCACGTCCATCACCTGCTCGCCCTCGGAGCGGTACACCTCCACGAAGAGGGCCGGGCGGCCCTGGTGCCGGAGGATCAGGTCCGACTCCTGGAAGCCGTCCTGCACGTCGGCGATATCCCCGAGGCGCATCACGGTGCCGTCGGGCCGGGCAAGGACGACGATCTCCTCGAAGTCGAGCTGATCGTAGCTCTGGCCGATGGTCCGGACCCGCACCTCGGCCTCCCGCGCATCGATGCTGCCGGCCGAGAGGTCGAGAGAGCTGCGGCGGACCGCGTCGGCGACTTCGTCGAGCGTCAACCCGAGGTCGCGCAGCCGGTCCAGCGGCACTTCGATCGAGATCTCGTAGTTTCGCGCCCCGGTGGTCTCCACGTTGGACACGTTGGGCAACGACCCCAGCTCGTCTTCGACCTGGCGCGCCAGTTCCTTCAGCGAGCGCTCGGGGATGTCGCCGTACACGATCAGGCGGATCATGCTGGTCCGGTTGTCCATCTCCCGGAACTGGGGGCGCTCCGCCGCGCCGGGAAACGACTGGATGAGATCGACCGCCGACTCGACCGCGTCCATGGTTTCGGCGATGTCCGCGCCGCTGGTCAGCTCGACCCGGACCGACGCCAGGCCCGGCGCCGCCAGGGACTTGACCGCGTCGACGTCCTCCAGGGCCTCGACCTGTTCCTCGATCTTGACGATGATCGACTCTTCCACCTCCTCGGGCGACGCGCCCGGATACACCACCGACACTTCGATGGTGTTGAAGGGAACGGTCGGCCAGGCTTCCCGCTCCAGGGCGCCGAGCGCCGCC
This sequence comes from Acidobacteriota bacterium, assembly GCA_022821265.1. Lineage (GTDB taxonomy): Bacteria > Acidobacteriota > Terriglobia > 20CM-2-55-15 > 20CM-2-55-15 > JAJEDW01. Next base: position 436 of record JAJEDW010000181.1, on the reverse strand, counting down.
ACGCCGGCCGCCAGAATGACGAACATGAACAGGTTGGCGGCCACGCGGTTGCCCGCCATGTAGGCGATGGGACCGGGCCGCTCCCCGTGGAAGGCTTCGTCGCGACTCATGGACGGGGCTTAGTGTATCGCGCGCCGCATCACGGGAACACGGAATACCGTGAATGGCCGTCTTGCCGTACGGCGTCAGCGCGGGAAAACGATCTCTTCAGGCGACCCTGACGCAGCCCGAACGCCCGCGCCGCACCCGCCACTCCGCGGATCGCCCTCAGGGATCGATCGGCTCGTTGGCGAAGCGGTTGTTCTCCTGGCAGACGACTTCTTCCAACACTTCGCCGAGCTCCCACCGGATGTCCCACGCGATCGTCCACGGCCGGGTGTACGCGCCGGGATCGTCGATCGTGGCCTCGTAGGCCATCGTGTAGTAATCCGTCCGC
>JAJEDW010000041.1 GCA_022821265.1 Acidobacteriota bacterium | reverse complement strand
GACATCCAGACCCCCGCACGGGAGGAGAACCACCATGTTCCTGACCAAGAAACACATCCCGCGCCGCACGTTCCTGCGCGGCGCCGGCGTGACCGTGGCCCTGCCCTTTCTCGAGGCGATGCTGCCGGCGGGAACGGCCTACGCCCAGACGGCGGCGGCGGCTCCGGTCCGGCGTTTCGTGGGCATATGGCATCCCCACGGCGCGTCCCCGGGATACTGGAGTCCCACCACCGAGGGACGCGACTTCGAGTTCTCCTTCATCACGAAGCCGCTCGAACCGTTCCGGAATCGGACCGTGCTGATCAGCGGACTGGATTCCACGGCGGCGTACTCGACGCCCGAGGAGCCGGGCGGAAACCACGCCCGCGGCGCCGTGCTGCTGTCGGGCGTGCGCCCGAAGCGAGACGCCGTCAGCCCGTACCTGGGGGTGACGATCGACCAGATGATCGCCGAGAAGTACGGCCGCGACACGCTGCTGTCCTCCGTGCAGCTCGGCATCGAGGACGCCAGCCACAACAGCGGCAACTGCAACTGGGGTTACAGTTGCGCCTACACCAACTCGATCTCCTGGCCCGACGCGACGACGCCGCTGCCGACCGAGGTCAACCCGCGCATGGCCTTCGAACGCATGTTCGGCGACGGTTCCAGTCCCGAGGCGCGGCGCGCCGGGCGGCTGCAGTCGGCGTCGATCCTGGACTCGGTGACGCGCGAAATTCCGCGCTTCAAGCAGGATCTCGGTCCGGGCGACCAGGCCCTGCTGGACAACTACCTGGACAACGTCCGCGAGATCGAGCGCCGCATCCGCAACGCGACGAACAACCCGGCCGCCGAGGTCACCGCCGAGGTTCCCTTCGGTATTCCCGAGAGCAAGGACGTCCACTTCAAGATCATGTACGACCTGATGGCCCTGGCGTTCCAGGCCGACATCACCCGCGCGGCCACGCTCATGCTCGGCCGCGACCTGTCCGGGACCACCTTCCCGGAATCGGGTTTCGTCGGCGGCTGGCACGGGATCTCGCACCACGGCGACATCCCGTCGAACAAGGCCAACTACGCGCTGGTCAACCGGTACCACGTCGAGAACCTGGCGTACTTCTGCGACAAGCTGCAAAACACGCCGGACGGCGACGGCACGCTGCTGGATCACGTGCTGATCTACAAGAGCAGCAACATGGGCAACTCCCACCGTCACGCGCACGAGAAGGTTCCCACGATCCTCGTCGGCGGCGTGGACGGGACGTTCGAGGGGAACCGGCACATCGTCTATCGCGACAACACGCAGCGGTGCGCCGACCTGCTGTTGAGCATCCTGCACCTGTACGGGATCGAGCGGCACAGCATCGGCGAGAGCCGGGGGCCGCTGCCGTCGTTCGCGTGAGACGGGGATGAGGGTTCCCGACCGTCACGGGCGAGGGGCCCGGCTCCTCGCCGTCGGCATCCTTTGCTGCGCGGCCGCGCTTCCCGCGGCCGCGCAGTTCAGAAACGGACGTCCGGCCCGTCCCGACGTGACGCTTCCCCTGGGCCCGGTGCGCAGCGTAATTCTCAAGAGCTGCACATCGTGCCACGGAATCGACGATATCGGCTACCACGCGCTGGACCGGGCCGGCTGGAACGAGCTCGTCGAACGCATGAAGACGACGCCCAGCGGGCTGGTCCAGGGGGCCGTGATCTCCGACCCCGACAAGGAGATCCTGCTGGACTGGCTGGTCGAGCAGTTCGGTCCGGACACCACCCCGTTCCCGCGCGAATACATGCCTCGGGAACTGTCCGAAGCGGACTTCCTGAACGACGAGCAGGCCGAAGCCAAGCTGGCCGGAACATGCGAGGCCTGCCACGGCCTGGACCGCGTGGAGGACATGCGCGCCAACGACGAGGAATGGCGCGCGATCCTGCTCGACATGATGGGCCGCGGCGCGCGGCTGGCGATCAGCGACGTCGAGCCGCTGGTCGAGTGGCTGGCCCGAACGCGCGGCACCAATCCTTCGAACTGACGCGCACCCCGTCGGCGCGCGGATTCACGCCACCCGCACGACGATCTTCCCGAAGTGCGCCCCCGACGCCAGCAATTGCATGGCGTCGGGCACCTGGTCGAACTCGAACGTCCGATCGATCACCGGTTTCAGCCGATGCATCGTGATCGCCCGGTTCATGTCCTCGAACATCTCGCGGGACCCGACGAACACGCCCTGGACCTGGATCTGCTTCGCCAGAATCGGCATCGGGTTGATCTCGGCGCCCACGCCCGACAACACGCCGATCAGGCTGACACGCCCGCCCACGCGAACGGCGTTCATGCTGCGGGCCAGCGTGCCCGTCCCACCGACCTCGATCACGTGGTCCACGCCGCCGCCGCTGATCTCGACGACCTTGTCGCCCCAGCTTCCGTGCGTCGTGTAGTTGACGCCGGCGGAGGCGCCCAGCTTCCGGGCCCGTTCGATCTTGGCGTCGCTCTTCGAGGTGACGATCACGCGCGCCCCGGCGAGCCGGGCGAACTGCAGCGCGAAGATCGACACGCCCCCGGTCCCCAGCACGAGGACGGTCGTTCCAGGCTTGAGGCTGAAGCTGGTCAACGCGTGCCACGCCGTCACGGCCGCGCAGGGCAGCGTCGCCGCTTCCTCCCAGGACAGGTGCGCCGGGATCGTGACGACCCCGCCTGAGTCCAGCACGACGTACTCGGCCAGCATGCCGTCGCGGGCGCCCCCCAGCGCCGTCGCGGCATGCTCGGGCGCCATCGGTCCTCCCATCCAGCCCTGCATGAAGCAGCCGGCGACGCGGTCCCCGGTCCGGACCCTCTTCACACCGGCGCCGATCTCGACGATCTCCCCGGCGCCGTCCGAGAGCGGAATCAACGGCCGCTTGGCCTCGCGCCCGTAGTGCCCGGTCGCGATCGCCAGGTCCCTGTAGTTCAACGAGACGGCGTGGACGCGGAGCAGGACCTGGCCGGGTCCGGGCTTGGGAATGGGCCCCTCGGCCGGCCGGATCGATGCGATTCCCTTCGGCTCGTTGATCTCGTAGTACTTCATGGCATGCTCCAACCCGTTCCAAGCGCTATAACCCGAACACTCCCGTTCGACGCGCCTACAGTCCGAACACGGTCTCGGCGTTGGTCTGGAAGAACTTCCGCTTGTCGGCGTCGCTGATCGGCAGCGCGTCCGACATGGCGACTTCCTCGGGGACGAACTCGTACGGGTAGTCCATCGCGTAGAGAACGCGGTACACGCCCAGCACCTGCTGGCACAGCATGATCGACGGCGCCCACGGCACGCCGCTGGACGTGACGTAGACGTTCCGGCGCATGTACTCGCTGATCTTCGACTGCAGCGGTTCGATGGTGCGGTACCGGTTGGCCCGCATTCCCGCCGCGTGCATGTAATCCAGACGGTACAACCAGAACGGCAACCCTTCGCCCAGGTGGCCCACCACGATGCGGAGCCCGGGGAATCGGTCGAACACGCCGGAGACGATGATCCGCAACAGGTGGAGTCCGGTCTCGACCGCGAACCCGAAAATCGCGCCGTCCAGCCCCCGGTCCAGAAAAGGCGCGATCATCGCGCGCGGCGGGGTCTGGGGATGAAGGTAGAGCGGGACGTCGAGGTGCGCGCACGCCTCGAAGATCGGGTAGAACTTCGGATCGTCCAGGTATTCGCCGTGCGTGTGCGAGTTGACGATCGCGCCCTTCATTCCGAGCGCCCCGACGGCGCGTTCGATCTCCAGCGCCGCCCCGGCCGGATCCTGGGGCGCGAACGCGGCCAGACCCGTGTACCGGTCCGGATGCCGGTCGACGGCCTCGGCGAGCTGGTCGTTGCTGTCGCGCGCCAACCCGACGGCCGTGTCGCGGTCGAAGACCTGGACGCCCGGCGAGGTCAGCAGCAGGATCTGCCGGGCGATTCCCGTATCGTCCATGTCCCGGATCCGGAGCTCGCCCAGGTCGGGAAGCCGGCTGCGGATGAAAAGCGGCCGGTCGGTGAGGTTTCCCGCGTAATGGCCCCAGAGGCTGACGAAGCCGGGATCGTCGTAACTGCCGTCCTCCAGTATCCGGGCATATCCATCGAGCAGTTCCCGCGTCGCCCAGGCTTCCTCGGTCGCGATTCGCTGGTAGTTCGCTTTATCGGTCATTTCGTGTTCTGAACGAAGAGAGGCCGAAGCGGACGGCCCGGCCCCGCTGAGATGGTTCGGCTCCGTGGTTCAGTTCTCGACCGGCGCGTCGATCAGCGGCGGGTCGGTGATGCACGGCGTCGGATCGAAAGCGGCATCGTCGGCTTCCCGCTTGAAATGCGTGCTCGTGATGAAGGGTTGGGTCAGGTACGTCGGATCCTCCACGATCGTCGTGACCGTGAACCACTCGTCGCCGAAATCCGAGTGACGGTCGTAGAACTCCCGCAACACCGTATCGCCGCTGTAGGGAACGCCGTTCTTGCGGAGATAGCCGGGAACGAGGTTCGTCGTCACGACGCCGAGACCCCCGGCGGCGCCTCGGCCGAAGGACCCGAAACCGCCCCCGCCACCGCCGGCGGCGCCGCCTTCCCACCGTGCCTCGGAAAACCCCTGCAGCGAACTCGCTCCGGGCTCGCCGGTCCCGTTGAAGTGGAACAGGCGCGTCTGCATGCCCGAATCCGTGTCCATCCGCAGCGTGTTCTCGTCCTCCCAACCGATCCGAACGCGCATCGGAATCCGCATGAGGCCGGCCGCTCCCCAGGCCCGGCATTCCTCGCCGTTGGCGATGTCCCGTTCCCTGTCCCACGCGTCACCCACGGCGCGGCCGGCGGCGTTGATTGGAAGGCTGGCGTAGTCGCCGACCGGCGGCGTGACCATGCGCCACAGCCAGTCCTCGGTCACGACCGAAACCCACGTCCCGGTCAGATCGATCGTGGCCCCGGCCTGTCCGGTGGGCGGCGGGCCGCCGCCGCGGCCGCGTTGGGGGCCGGCCTCGACGGCCGCCGTAGAGAGGGTCAGGAATACGCAGGCCGCCGTCAGCGCCCAGAGATGATGCAGGCGCGACACCGATCTCGGTGCGGAAACGTGACAAGGCGCTGGCGTCATTTTCGTGTGTCCCATCGGACCCGCGGCGTTCCTCGCCGCGGGTGGACAACGAGGCGGTAGCCGAGGCGTCAGTCCAAGAAGATTATCTCTTCCACTCGCAAGCCATCGAACGGATCTCCGAACCGGGCCTAGTCGACCTGGCCTCCCCAGGTCCAGCAGTCCGCCAGCCGCTCGATGCCCCGCATCAGCAGACGGCGGTCCGTCTCCACGCTGCGCGACGGCGCTCCGGTTATGCGGACGGTCTCGCCGGGCTTCAGCGTGAAGCGGTCGACGCCCTCGCGGTTGAGCTGGGCGACCCCGCCCCATTCGATGGACCAGCGCTCGGTCTCGCCGTTGCCGCCGGGGACGATCACGTGAACGAACGAGTGCGGGTTCCGGTACATGAACTGAACCAGCTCGCCCTCGATCGTCATCGAGTCTTCCTCGTGGTAGGTGCCGGCGAAGGAGTGGTGGGCGTCGGCCGCCCCGGTCGCGGCGATCACGGCGGCCACCAGCCAAAGCATCGTCCTCGGTCTCATGGAACGTCCCTCCTGTCGATCGCGCCGCACGCGGGCTCGGTAACCGGCTACGGCGCCTGGGCCAGGCTCGTGTAAACGGCCTCGACGAAGTCTTCCTTCGTCCAGAAGGCCGACCCGGCCGCGTACCGCGGATCGTACTCGAACGTGGGGTTGGCGTCCTGGATCTCGTCCAGGGTCATGCCGTCATCGATCATCGCGCGTACGCGGTCCCGCACGATGACGACCATGTCCCGGTATTCGAGGACGTCGTGCTCGTCGGCGATGCGGCCGTGCGCGGGGACCACCATCGTGCCCCGTTCCTGGGTCGGGGCCGGGATGATGATGTCCAGGATCGTGTTCAGCCCGGCGATGAGCCCGTCGATTGTGCCGCCGCGCGGCACGTCGATGACCGGGAACCCGGTGTTGGAGTAGACGCCGCCGGCGGCAATCACGTCCGAACGCCGGAAGAACACGATCGAGTCGCCATCGGTGTGCGCCCGCGGCGCGTGCAGGATCTGGATCGCCTCCCCGTTGACGAACAGTTCCTTGACATCGTTGAAGTACGTGTTCCCGGGCCACAGACCGACCGGCATCGGCTCACCGTCGCCAAGGGCGCCGCTCATGCGCAGCAGCAGGTTCTCGTGAGCATAGATCGTGGCGTCGCGCCGGCCCGCGCCCGTCGTCCCGCCGCTGGCGAATCCGGCCGTCGTCGAGATGATCTCGTTCCCGCCCACGTGGTCCGCGTGGACGTGGGTGTTGATGATGCCTCGAATCGGGCGGTCCGACAGCGTCGCGACCGCTTCCATGATGTCCTGGCTGCGGCCCGCCGACCCGCTGTCCACGATGACGGGCCCTTCGGACCCGACCTGCACGATGATGTTCCCGCCGGCGCCGAAGATGGCGTAGACGTTGTTCTGAACGTGAAGGATTTCCAGTTCCTGCGCGGCGGCCGCCGCGCTGCACAGGCCGATCAGGAGAACGGCGGCGAGACTAGTCCGGCCGTGCATCGCGCAGGGACTCCATGAACTCGGGGTACATGGTCTCGGGTCCGCCCAGAGTCGCCTCCAGAGGAAGCCCGTGGCGGCGGGCGAACTCCTCCACGAACGGGTTCTCGCCGGGAAGGTAGTGAGGCACGACTCCTTGCGCCCGGCCGTCGACTTCCACCACGTACTCGCACGGCCACAACCAGTTGGCCGACGCGTTGGTCGTCAACACGAAGTTGTTGGTCTTGATCAACGGCTCGCTCAGGTAGTCCGGATCGTCGACGACGTTCACGTGGGTCAGGTAGTCCCCATGACGGAAGAAATGCTCGCGCAGCGTCAAGCGATCGCCCGAGGGGAAACCGTTGCGCCGGTGCCAGCCCTGCTTGATGTGCGTGGTCGTGACCGTCAGCGTCGGACCGTTCCATTCACCGGTCGAGAAGCCCATCCAGGTGTGCGGCGCGTTGGGCGACGGGTGCTCGCGGCCGTCCATCCAGATCGTCCGCTCCTGCTCGTACGTGCTGATGTACTGCTTGATCGCGATCAGCTCCTGGCTGGCCGGGTCGCGCTCTTCCCAGATCCGCAACTGCAGCGGTCCCCGGTAGATGTACGCCGCGGTGTGCACCTGGCACTGGTGCTCGGGCAGCGTGTACCGGGCCGGATCCCAACTCAGCGCCCATTGGCGGGCCGCATCGTTCATCGGCAGGCCCAGAAAGTCCGCCAGGGCGGGACCGGGAATGCGCTCGGCGTAGTCCTCGGAATACCGGGCCCCGTAGACGCCGGTCAGATCACTCTGGGCCCCCGCGGGCACGAGCCACGCCAGCAGCAGAAGGGGTACGCCCCACGTCCCTCTCTTGCCTCGTTCCGTCATGGCCTCCAATACTATCAGCCCCGCCGGCGACCGTGCACAACCGATTCGAGCCCGGCCGCGCGGCGCGCTATTTCCGCCTCGGCCGGAAGATGCGGAACAGCTTCCGGATCGGGTCGTACAGATCGTCGACCACGCGTTCCTTCAACGGAATGATCGCGTTGTCGGTGATCGTGATGTGCTCCGGGCACACGCCGGTGCAGCACTTGGTGATGTTGCAATACCCGATTCCCTGGGTGGCGGCCAGCTCGTCGAGCCGATCCTCGGTATCGAGCGGGTGCATCTCCAGGGCCGCCGCGTGCACGAAGAACCGGGGTCCGATGAACGCGTCGTGCAACTGGTGTTCGCGCAGCACGTGACACACGTCCTGACACAGGTAACACTCGATGCACTTGCGGAACTCCTGGACCCGGTCGACGTCGTCCTGGGACATGCGCCAGGTCCCGTCGGCGGCGTCCGGCGGACGCGGCTTGAACGGCCGGATCTTCTTCTTGACCTCGAAGTTCCACGACACGTCGGTCACCAGGTCCCGGATCAGTGGGAAGCTCTTCATCGGCTCGACCCGCACTGGCTCGCCGTCCGGCATGTCGTCCATGCGCGTCATGTACATCAACCGGGGCGCGCCGTTGACCTCGGCCGAGCAGGACCCGCACTTTCCGGCCTTGCAGTTCCACCGGACGGCGAGGTCCGGAGCGCTCTCGGCCTGGATCCGGTGCACGGCGTCCAGGACGACCATGCCTTCGGAAATTTCCGTCTCGTACGTCGCGAAGGCCCCGCCGTCGGCGTCGCCGCGCCACACGCTGAACGTTACCGGCTTCATCGCTGCTCCTCGATCACCTGCTTCAGTCGGTCCGGCATTTCCGCAATCGGGCGCCGCTCGACCTGCATCGCGCCGTCCGGACCCTTGCGCACGACGATGTTGAGCTGCCCGAGCGCGGCGTCCTTGTCCGGGTAGTCCTCGCGGAAGTGTCCGCCGCGGCTCTCCTTCCGCGCCACGGCCGCCCGCGCGACCGCCTCGGAGACGACGAGGAGGTTGTCCAGATCGAGCGCCGTGTGCCAACCGCTGTTGTATTCGCGGTTGCCGTCGACCCGCACGCGGTGGGCGCGCCGCTTCAGCGCTTCGATATCGTCCAGCGCCTGCAGCATGTCGGTTTCCGTCCGGACGATGCCGACTCGTTCCTGCATGGTGCTCTGAAGGTCGGACTGGATCCGGTACGGGTTTTCGGCATCGCCGGCGTTCTCGGCATCGCCGGCGTTCTCGGCGTCGCCGGCGCTATGGGCGTCGTCCCCGTCCCGGGCGTCGAACGGCGCCAGCGAATGGGCCGCGACCG
>JAJEDW010000103.1 GCA_022821265.1 Acidobacteriota bacterium | reverse complement strand
GGATCCGCGCCATGCGCGGCGGCCGCCGGAACGACCCCGATTACGGCGCCCGAATGCGCGGCGAAGGGGCCTTCGCCGACGAGATGGCCGGACTCTTCGGGATGGGTTGCCGCCGCTGGGGTCTCGATGCGACCCGCCCTCGCCTGTCCGTTGCGGAGTTTCACCGCCCGTCGCCGGGTCAGGGACGGCTTTTCTGAGGGCCGTTCCCGCCGCCCGCCGACCATGGGCCCGGCGGGCTCATTTCGCGCATCACGCGCTCGAGCCGGCCGGCGAAGGCGTCGTAGGTTTCTCCCATCCGGGGCCGCGTCGGCGTTCCGACCTGGACGATGACCGTGCCCTTCCTCGGCCAGCGGGCGCCCTTGGGAAACAGCCGGAACGTCCCATGAAGCCGCAACGGGACGACCGGGAGATCCAGGCGCGCCGCCATGAAGCCCACGCCGGGGCGGAATGCCTGGATGCGGCCATCCTCGGTCCGGCGTCCTTCGGGAAACACCAGCGGGCAGTAACCCGCCCCGACCAGCTCGCCGGCGTAACGCAGCGAGTCGCGGATCTGCCCCATGCGCTGCGGCAGCGGGAACGCGTTGAAGACGCCGCAGGTCAGCAGGTAGGCCAGCGTGCGGCGCGCGCCGCCGTTCCCGGGCGGAAAGAAGTATTCCTGCAGGACGGCCGGCGCGATCCGACGCCGCCAGGGGCGGGGCAGCGCTTTCAGGATGACGGGCACGTCGACGTGGCTGGCGTGCGTGGCGGCGAACAGAACCGGAGGATCGAGTTCCCGGAGGCGTTCGGCGCCTCGCAGTTCGACCCGCATGAAACGCGCCAGGATCGGACCGACCACCAGCGCGACGATCCACCGCCCCGCGGCGCGGACGATGCCGTTGCGGGCCCAGCGCGGCGCCCGGACGCGCTCGGTTTCCCGCTCGACGGTCGACGGCCGGGAGCCGTGCTCCCGGATCCGGGCGTCGATGTCGCCGATCGTCTCGAGACCGGCGAAGTCGGCCTCGTCGATTTCGACGCCGTAGTGTTCCTCGATCGCGGCCAGCAATTCCACCCGTTCGAGAGAGGACAGCCCCAGGTCCAGTTCGAGGTTCCTGTCGGCGCTCAGCCGGCCTCGCTCCCGCCCGGTGGCGCCCGATACCACGTCGATCAGCGTGTCCGGCGGCGCGTCGTCGGGCGCCGGGGCCGCCGCATCCCGCCCGAGGGCGGCCCGGACCCTGTGGCGCTGGAGCTTGCCGGTCGATGCGGTGCGGGGCAGGGACTCGCCCGGCCAGATCGACCAGCCCTGGAGCCGCTGGGGCCGCTCCAGTCTCCGGTTGGCTTCCTCGATGACCGCCTCGGGATCCGCGCCGCGGTTAAGGATCATGACCGCGTGCGGACGCTCCCCGTGCGGTCCCGCGGCGGCGACGACAGCGCTGTCCAGGACGTCGGGATCCATGTTCAGGACGCCTTCGACGTCTTCGGGGTGGATGTTGAGGCCGTCCGAGGTGACGATCACGTCCTTTTTCCGGCCGCGATAGACCAGGCGGTTCTCGGCGTCGATGGCGCCGATGTCCCCGGTGTGAAACCAGCCGTCGGCGTCGGTGACCGGCATGGCGGCGCCGCCGCCGACGTATTCCTCGACCACGCCGGGGCCGCGGACGAGGATCTCGCCGTCCGAGGCGAGGCGGATTTCCTGCCCTCCGACGCGCGTCCCGAGCGTGCCGCGGCGCGCGTGGAACGGGTGGTTCACCGAAACCACGGAACTGGTCTCGGTAAGGCCGTATCCCTGCACGACGAGAAGGCCGATTCGAGACCAATAGGCTTCCAGATCGGGGTCCAGACGAGCCCCGCCGACGACGAAGGCCCAGAACTTCCACCCCAGGTCGGAGTGCACGCGGCGATGCCGCCACCACCGCCGCGCGACGCCCGGAACCCGCCCGACCGGCGCGGCGAGGTCCGGGCGCCGGCGCTGGATCTCCGAGCGCAGGCCGGCCAGGATACGGGGCACGCAAACCAGCACCGACACGCGCTCGGCGCGCAGCGTGCGCACGACCGCCCCGGGGCGCCGTTCCCTCATGAAGACCGCCGCGCCGCCCAGCAGCGGCGGGATGAACAGACCCATGGACTGTCCGAACACGTGGCTCAACGGAACGGCGTTCAGGAACCGAATCGGCTGGAACGGCCGGGCCCATCGGGCGTACCGGTCGATCTCCCGCGCGATCGGCGTCAGGTTGGCGCAGATGTTGCGATGCCGGTGGAACACCCCCTTGGGCGCGGCCGTCGTTCCCGACGTGTACAGGATCTCGACGACGTCGTCCTCGCCGACGTCCTCGAACGCGGCGTCGGTCGCCGACGGCAAGTCCCGGACGCCGTCGATGGACCGGCACTCGGCGCCCGGGTCATCGACCGGGCGATCCGGGTCGTGGACCAGCAGCCGGGCGCCGGCTTCCTCCCGAATGCGGCGGACCCGCGCATGGGAGGATCGCGCGTCGACGGGCACCACCACGACGCCGCGCGCGATCGAGGCCCAGAACACGGCCACCCATTCCGGACCGTTCTCCGACCAGAGGACCAGGCGGTCGCCCGGCCCCGCGCCCCGGGCCTTCAGGAACGCCGCAAAGGCGGTGATCCGATCGTGAAGCTCGGCGTAGGACCAGATCCGCGTCCGGATTCCGTCGGAGAACCGCACGGCTTCGCGTCGGCCGAGCGATCGCATCCGGGGCAGGATCTCGACGAGCGTATGCATGACGCGGTGGGCGCGGTGATTCACCGTTAGTGTACCCGAGTTCGGCAGGCGCCTCGCCGACGCCGTTTGTCCAACGGTGACGGATTCCGGTAATGTAGGGGGCCGCGGGAGGTTCTTGCCAGCGATGTCTTCGTCCCGGGTACGCATACTGATGATGCGTCACGGCACCTTCTACACGCCGGTGATCGCGGCCGTGGCGGGGGGATTTCTCCGGGGCGAAGGCCTGGAGGCGGAATACCGGGTCAAGCGCCCCGGCGAGGACACGCTCGCCCTGTTCGAGAACGGTGAGATCGATATCGCGCAGTCGGCGGTTTCCTCCAGTTGGGCCCGCCTCGCCCGGGGGGTGGGAGGCCTTCCGTTGCACTTCGCCCAGATCAACCGGCGCGACGGGTTCT
>JAJEDW010000262.1 GCA_022821265.1 Acidobacteriota bacterium | reverse complement strand
CAAACCCTCCTAACGTCTTCTTCCGTCACTGTCGGGCGCCCCGGACGACGCCCTGGTTCCCCAAGGCACGCACTATAGTGCAGGCATCCGGCCGAGTCAAACGGATTCGCCGGGACGGATCACGCCCCACCCGCCGGCGGCGACCCCGCCTTGAGGGCCCGAACCGTCTTGGTGATCTCGGGAACGACGCTGAACAGATCGTCGACGATGCCGTAGTGCGCGACCTTGAATATGGGCGCGTCCGCATCCTTGTTGATGGCCACGATGCAACGCGATGACTGCATTCCCACAAGGTGCTGGACGGCGCCGGAGATCCCGATGGCGAAGTACAGCCGGGGCGAAACCGTCTGTCCGGAACTCCCGATCTGGTACTCGCGCGGACGCCATCCCGAGTCCACGACCGGACGGGACGCCCCGACGGCGCCGCCCAGAGCCTCGGCCAATTCATCGATCAAGCCGAAACGCTCCTTCTCCTGGATCCCGCGTCCGCCGGCGACGATGATGTCGGCGGATCCCAGGTCCAGGGTTCCCGTCGCGGCCGCTTCCCTCCCGATCCGCGTGGAACGAACCGGCAAACCGGAAAGATCGACGTCGAAAGTGTCCAGCCGGGGTTCGCCGCCGTCCTGGGGAGGTCCGCTCCCGGATTCGTCGGGCTCGCGCGGCGGGAAGGCGCCGGGCGCCGCGGTCACGAAGCACGGGCCCTCGCCCGTCGTCGTCACGCGCATGTGCATCTTCGCGTTGAACACGGGCCGCGTGAAGACCGCGCGGTCTCCGTGACGCTGCCACTCGATGCAGGACGGCACGAGGGGGCGCCCCATTCGGGCGGCCACGCGAGGCAGGAAATCGTATCCCGTGCTGGTGTGACCGGCCAGCACGAAGGCCGGCGTCTCCTCGGAAGCCACGGCCTCGACCGCCGCCGTCCAGGCGTCCGGGTTGTACGGCTCCAACCGGTCATCGGTGATCGTGACGATCCGGTCGGGTCCGAGCGCGCGGCACTGCTCGATCAGCGACGACGGGTCGCGGCCCAGGATCGCCACCGTGAGGGTCCGCCCGAAGTCGACGGCCAACTCGCGGCCCAGGACGGCGAGCTCCCGGTTGATGGGCTTCAGCCGGTCATCGGCATGCTCGGCGACGATCAGGATCATGGGTCAGATGACCTTGGCTTCCAGCCGGAGCTTCTCCACGAGGCGCGCGGCCGCCTCGGCCGGAGATCCGGACAGCATCTGCACACGGTGGTCGCGCTCGGGCGCGCGCACCTCCATCACCCGGCACAAGGCGCCCTCCGATCCGACATCGCCGGAGGCCATGCCCAGATCGTCGGGGTTCCAGACCTTCATTTCCTTCTTCTTGGCGGCCATGATGCCCCGCAGCGTCGCGTACCGCGGTTGGTTGATTCCGAGTTGAATCGTGAGGACGCAGGGCGTGGCCAGCTCGCGCGTTTCGATCATGCCGCCTTCCAACTCCCGGCGCACGCGCAGGCCGGCCTCCGTCGCGGCGATGCCGACCACCACGCTGGCGTGCGCCCAACCCAGCAACTCCGCGGCCATGATCCCGGTCACGCCGCCGCCCAGATCGTCCGACTGGACCCCGGTCAGCAGCACGTCCGCGCCGCCGTCCTTCTCCACCGCCCGCGCGATCATGCGTGCCCGAACGTATTCGTCACCGCTCTCGACGTCGTCGTCCGCCACGTGAATCGCCCGGGCGGCGCCCATGGCCAGTCCCTCGCGCAGCACCCGGGCGGCCCGGTCGCGGCCGATCGAAAGGACGACGGCCTCCCCGGGATCCGACCCGGAAGCGGCGCCCCCTTCGCACAACTCCAGGGCCGCCTCCATCGCGTGCGTATCGGCCTCGTTCGTGACGAAGCCCAGCTCGGCGTCCTTGATCCAGGTCCGGTCGTCGTTCACGAAGAGACGGGATGCGGGATCCGGCACCGGCCGGAGACATGCGATGACTTTCATGACCGTGTCCCACCCGGCGCCGACGGCCCCCGGGGAAAGCAACGATAGCGCGAACGGTAGACAGCCAAGGTCCCATCAGGGACGCAGCGAACGGTAGGCGCGGGCCACGCCCGCGACGAAACCGCGCTTGCGCCAAAGCGCCTCGGCCGCCGGGTTGTCGGTTTCGAACACGGCCTCGACACCGGCCGCGCCCGCCGCCCGCGCGTGTTGGACGGCCGTCTCGACGAGCGCCGTCGCGACACCGAGCCGCCGGACGCTCTCCACGACGAAGACGGCGTCGATCCGCGACAGCTTGCGCGGCCGGAGTATGGGCGGCTCGAAGTCCCAGACGCCGATCCGGCCCAGAAGGAAACCGACCAGGACGTCGCCGGACTCGGCGACGTAACCGAAATTGGACCGGTCGCGCTCGCGATCCCGGATCCAGTCCACCAGCGACGACCGGGCGTTCGGAATCAGGCCGCCGCCCCGGTCCGGCTCGCGCATGTACGCATCGAACCACAAGGCGCCGATCGGACGGGCGTCGCGGTGCGACCACCGCCGGATCGCCGGTTCCGTTCCCGGGGGCGTCGATCGTTCGGTCATCGTCGCCGATTCTATCCCGCCGGGGACGCCGGCGGGCGCGCCGAAGTCGCCGCCGAACGGCGGGGCGTGTTGCGCCGGCGGGCACGGACGTAGTAAACAGGAGGAATCGCGCCCGTAGCTCAGCTGGATAGAGCGTCGGACTACGAATCCGAAGGTCAGAGGTTCGAATCCTCTCGGGCGTATGGCAGCCGCGACGCGGCGCGTCGTCTCACGATCGGCAGAAGCAATCGCGGGTCCGCCCGTCAGGTCTCGTCCTTCGGTTTCCTGCGGGCCTGCTTCAAGTCGGAACGCCGCCTTTTCTCGTCCAGGCGTCGCGCCTTGGCCGCCGGAGGGGTCCGCGTCTTCCGACGCGCGACCCGAGGCGCCAGCGCCTCGGCGAGAAGGGCGGCGAATTTCTCGATCGCGTCTTCCCGGTTCATCCGCTGGCTCCGGTGGCGTTCCGACCGGACCTGGAGAACGCCGGACCGCGTGAGCCGCGAAGCCAACCGGTCCCGGAGGCGTTCCCGCTGCTCGTCGTCCAGCGCGCTGGAGGCGTCCACGTCGAAGGAAACCGTCACCCGCGTCCGTACGCGATTGACGTGCTGTCCGCCGGGGCCGCTGCTGGTGGAGGCCTCGACGACGATGTCCTCGGGAGGAATGCTCAATCGATCGTTGATCCGGATCATGACTTCAAGAGACACCACCCCGACCGCCGCCCGGCCGAAGGTCCAGGTCATCGTCTTCACCCGTCACCCGTCGTTGCAGGTGCTGACGCTGCGGCGGCCGCCGCGCCGCGGGCATGTCTGGCAACCCGTGACCGGCAAGGTCGACGGCGCCGACGTGTCCTGGACCGCGGCCGCCTGCCGCGAGGTCGCCGAGGAAACGGGCATCGGGGACCCGCTCCGAGTCTACGACACGGGGGTCGAGTTCCGTTTCGACAAGAAGGGCGCCGCGTTCCTGGAACGCCTGATCGCGTTCGAAACCGACCATCCGTGGCCCATCGTCCTGTCCGACGAGCACGTCGACTACGCGTGGCTCGCCTGGCGCGACGCGGTGGCGCGCATGGAGCGTGACATCCACGCCGAGGGCATCCGCCGTGCTATCGCCGCGGTATCAGGTGCACGGTCGACGCCTTGAAGACGGCGCGGATCCGGCTTCCCGGCCCGAGCCCCAGGTCGAGCGCCGACTGGCGGGTCACCAGCGCGGTCAGCGGAAACCCGACGTCGACCTTCACCTCGGTCAGGGGACCCTTCCACACGACGTCGAACACTGTCCCGGCCAGACGGTTCCGCGCGCTTCCGCCCGACGCGGCGGAGGTCTCCAGCATGACGTCCTCGCCGCGAATACAGACCCAGTAGTCGACGTCGGCGGTTTCCGGATCGAGCGCGACGATCTCGGCCGATCCCACTCGCAACGTCAGGGCCCCGCCCGTCGTCCCGCGTCCGACGCCCGGCTGGACGGTCTCGACGCCGGCGATCGACGCCGCCTCGGTTCCCGACGGTCGCGTCAGCACTTCCCGCGGGGGGCCGCTCTGGAGAATACGCCCGTCCTTGAGGACCACCATGGAATGGCCCAGGGCGAGCGCGTCGGACCAGTCGTGCGTGACCAGGATCGCCGGAACGCGGAACTCGGCCAGCAGCTCCGCCAGGTAGGTCCGCACGGCGTCGCGTGTTCCGCCGTCGAGCGCCGCGAAGGGTTCGTCCAGCAACAGCAGACGCGGGCGCCGGGCCAGAACGCGCGCCAGCGCCGCGCGTTGACGCTGCCCGCCGGAGATCGCCCCCGGATAACGGTCCAGCACGGTCTCCAGGCCCAGGCGCCGGGCCAGCTCCGCCACGCGAGCCCGACGCTGGCGGCCGGGCGCGTCGTGAATGCCGTAGCCGATGTTCCCCGCTACCGACAGGTGCGGGAACAGAGCGTAGTCCTGGAACAGGAAACCCACCCGCCGGCGCTGCGGCGGCAGCCACTGCCCGGCGGCGACGTCGCACCAGGTCTCCGAGCCGAAGGCGATGCGGCCGTTCGTCGGACGCTCCAGGCCCGCGATGCACCGGAGCACGGTGGTTTTTCCAGCGCCCGACGGTCCGAACAGGACCGTGACGCGCGGCGATTCCACCTCGAGGTCCAGGGACGCTTCGACGGAGAACCGGCTCCCGAAGTCCTTCTCGATCCGGGCGCGGAGCATGCCGTCACCGCCCCGGCCCGGCGAGCATCCACGGGCCCCGGAACTGCCGGTTCAACGCATACACGATCGACAGCACCAGGAAGGAAAAGACCAGCAGCACTCCCGCGGTGAGATTCGCGGACCCGTAGTCCAGGACCTGGACATCCTCGTAGATGTCGACCGAAACGGTACGGGTCACGCCCTCGATGTTGCCGCCCACCATCAGGACCACGCCGAACTCGCCGAGCGTGTGGGCGAAACCCAGAACGACGCCCGTCAGCAGCCCCGCCATCGACTGCGGCACGATGACGCGGAAGAACGTGCCGAGCCGGGAAACGCCGAGCAGCCACGACGCCTCCAGCAGCCGGCGGTCCACGCCGCCGAACGCCGCCGCCACCGGCTGGACGGCGAACGGAAAGCTGTACAGCGTCGACGCCACGACCAGCCCCTCGAAGGAAAACGGCAGGCCGCGCCCCACGAGCGATTCGTACCACGCGCCGACGGGGCTCCGGGGACCGGTCGCCACGAGGACGTAGAAACCGAGGACCGTCGGCGGCAGGACCAGGGGCAGCGCCACGACGGCTTCCACGAGGAACTTCCAGCGCCGATTCGAAAAGGCGAGCCAGTAGGCGACGGGCACGCCGACGACGAGCAGGACGAGCGACGTGACCGCCGCCAGGCGGAAACTCGTGGCCAGCGCGGTCCAGTTCATTCCCGAATCACCATGACCTCGGTGGCCTTGATGAGGGCCTGGGCCTGCACCCCCGGGCGCAGGCCGAGGTCCTCGGCGGCGCCGCGCGTGATGATCGCCGTCACGAGCTGGCCGTTCACGTCAAGGCGCACCTCGGACAGGAGGCCTTCGGAGCGCACGCCGACGACCGTGCCTCGCAGCTTGTTCCGTCCGCTGATCGAGGGCCCCCGGGCGGGCCCGCGTTCCGGGTCGGCGACGCTGCCCGGATCCGCCAGGCGGCGGATTTCGTCGCGCGGGATCCGGTGATGGCCGCCGGGCGTGCGGATCGACGTCAGCCGGCCGTTGTAGATCCATTGCTTGAGTGTCGGATAGCTGATCCCCAGCTCCCGCGCGGCGTCGGCCGGTCGCAACAGCTCCATGACGGTATTATACGATTATATACGTATTAGTACATTCCATATTTTCAGAAACGAATTTATTCGAGGCAGGTGGACGGCGGTGCTAGCGTGTTCCGAGGTCGAACGCCGCGTGGATCCGCCGCACCGCTTCCGCGGCGTCCTTTTGCTCCACGACCAGGGAGAGATTCAACTCCGAGGAACCCTGGGCGATCATCAGGATGTTGATTCCCGCCTCACCGATGACCGTGAACGTCCGCGCCGCGATGCCGGGAATCGACTTCATGCCCGCGCCCACCAGGGCGATGATGGCGATGTCGGAGATCTCGGAAATGCCGTCGATCTGCCGCTTCTCGATCTCCGGCTGGAACTCCCGGCGAAGGGCGCGCACCGTTCCGGGTCCGTCGGCGCGCCCGACGACCAGCGAGATGTGCTGCTCGGAGGAGCCCTGCGAGAACATCAGGACGTTGATCCGCAAACCGGCGATTGCGCCGAACGCGCGTTCGGCCGTGCCGGGGACGCCGATCATGCCGCGGCCCTCGATCGACACCAGCGACACGCCCGGGATCGAGGTGACGGTCTTGACTCCCTGATGGTTCTGGGGAGAGTCGTGGGTGACGAGCGTCCCGTCGCGGCCGGGGTCGAAGGTGTTCTTGATCCGGATGGGGATGTCCAGGTCGGCCGCCGGCAGGATCGTCTTGGGGTGGAGCACCTTGGCGCCGAAATACGACATCTCGGCGGCCTCCTTGTAGGAGATCCGGTCCAGAACGCGCGCCTCGGGCACGATGCGCGGATCGGCCGTCATCACCCCATGCACGTCGGTCCAGATCTGAATCTCGTCGGCCTCGAGGCAATGCCCCAGCACGGACGCCGAGTAGTCCGACCCGCCGCGGCCGAGCGTCGTGGTCACCCCTTCGGGCGTGGCGCACAGGAAACCGGTGATGACGGGCACCCGGCCCGTCCGGACCGAGGAGGCGACATCCCGCGCGCGCGTTCGCGTCTCGGCGAAGTCGACCTGCGCGAAATCGGCCTCGTCCCGGGTCACGATGATCGCGCGGGCATCGACGGCGTCGGCGGCGACGCCGTTCTGGTTGAGACAGGCCGCGAAGATCGGAACGCTGAGGCGCTCGCCGAAGGACGCGACGAGGTCACGGGACCGCGGGCTCAGTTCCCGGAGCAGGAGGACGCCGGTGAACACCTTCTGCATCTCCTCCCAGACCGGCTCCAGATCCCGCCGCAGGGCTCTTCGATCGTCCTCGGCGACGATCAGCGCCGCGATGGCGTCCTCGTGCGTCCGGCGGATCTCGGCCATCGAGGCGGCCACCTCCGGCGCGTTGCCGGCGATCGCCTGCTCGCCGGCGTCGATCAGGCGGTCCGTCACGCCTCCCATGGCCGACAGCACGACGACGGGCGACAGTTCTCCGGCGGCCTGAACGACGCCCGCGGCTGCGCGGATCCGATCGACGGTTCCGACCGACGTCCCGCCGAACTTCATGACGATCATGGGGTCAGACTACCACGCGGGCGCGACCCCGGGCCGGGGCGGCCCCGGGCCGCGCGGACAGGTTTCGAGGGACGGAATCAGGAGCAGCCGCTGGTCGCGCCGCAGTTCATGCACCGGTAGCATGCGCCGTTCCGCACCATCAGCGATCCGCAGTCGAAGCAGACCGGCGCGTCCCGGTCCTCGATATCGACCCATGCGCCGTCGCGCGGGGCCGCGGACGCGGCCGGGGCCTGCGGCTTTTCCTCGGGTGCGGACACTGCCGGCTCCGCGCCCGGCAGCGTCAGGGGCGCGGGGGGATCCTCATCGATCTGGACCCCGGCCGAGCGCGCCTCCTCGGGCGTGAGGAACCGCGACGCCAGGTACTTGAAGATGTAGTCCATGATCGACTTGGCGTACGGGACCTGGCGATTGCTGGTGAAGCCGGACGGCTCGAAACGGGCATGGGTGAACTTGTCCACCAGCACCTGGAGCGGCACGCCGTACTGGAGCGCCATCGAACAGGACGTCGCGAAGCTGTCCATGACGCCCGACAACGTCGAGCCTTCCTTGGCCATCACGATGAAGATCTCGCCGGGCGTTGCGTCCTCGTACATCCCCACCGTGAGGTAGCCCTCGTGGCCGGCGACGCCGAACTTGTGCGTGATGGCGTTCCGCTCGGCGGGCAGGCGGCGTCGGACCGGCCGCGGCGACTCGGCCGGCGAGCCGCCTGTCTCTGCCGCCTCGGAGTCCGTCCCGGCGGTGGACAGCGGCTGCGTGCGCTTGGATCCGTCGCGGTACACAGCGACCGCCTTCAGGCCCAGGCGCCAGCCCTCGAGATAGGTCTCGGCGATCTCGTCGGCCGTGACGTCGTTCGGCAGGTTGACCGTCTTGGAAATGGCCCCGGAGATGAACGGCTGGACGGCGCCCATCATCTTCAGGTGCCCCATGTAGTGGATCGACCGCTCGCCTCCGCTGGCCTTGAACGCGCAATCGAAAACGGGGAGATGCGCGTCGGCCAGCCCCGGCGCGCCTTCGATGGACCCGTTCTGGTCGATGTGCGCGACGATCTCCCGGACCCGGTCGTCGTCGTAGCCCAGGCGGGCCAGGGCCATCGGCACCGTGTTGTTGACGATCCGGATGGTTCCGCCGCCGACGAGGCGCTTGTACTTCACCAGAGCCAGGTCGGGTTCCACGCCGGTGGTGTCGCAGTCCATCATGAAACCGATGGTCCCCGTCGGCGCCAGAACCGACGCCTGCGCGTTCCGGTAACCCACCCGCTCCCCGCTCTCGACCGCGTCGGACCACGCCGCCCACGCCGCGTCGTAGAGTTCCGCCGGCACGTTGTCGCGGCGAATGCCCCGAACGGCGTCGCGGTGCATCCGCATGACGTCCAGGCACGGGCGCTCGTTCTCGGCATAGCCGGGAAAGGCGCCGACCACCCCGGCGATCCGTGACGACGTGAGGTAGGCCTGGCCCGTCATGACGGCGGTGATGGCGGCGGCATAGTCGCGGCCCTCGTCGCTGTCGTAGGGGATGCCCAACGACATCAACAACGCTCCGAGGTTGGCGTAACCCAGTCCCAGCGGCCGGTAATCGTGCGAGTTCCGCGCGATCCTGTCGGTCGGGTACCCGGCGTTGTCGACGATGATCTCCTGCGCGGTGATGGTCACCTCGACGGCGCGCCGGAACGATTCGACATCGAACGATCCGTCCTCCCGACGGAACTTCATCATGTTGAGCGACGCCAGGTTGCAGGCCGAGTCGTCGAGAAACATGTATTCCGAGCAGGGGTTGGACGCGTTGATCGGGGCGGTGTTCTTGCACGTGTGCCAGCGATTGATCGTCGTGTCGTACTGCAACCCCGGGTCGCCGCAGATATAGGCCGAGTCGGCGATCATCGCCATCATCTCGCGCGCCGAATGCTCCTGGACCGGCTCACCGGTGGTGACGGCGCGCGTGGTCCAGGAACCGTCGTTGACGACCGACTCCATGAACGCGTCGGTGACCCGGACGCTGTGGTTGGCGTTCTGGAAGAAGATCGACGAGTAGGCTTCCCCGTCGATGCCGCCGTCGTAGCCGTTGTCGAGCAGGACCCAGGCCTTCTTTTCCTCGTTGGCCTTGCTGTTGATGAACTCGACGATGTCGGGATGATCGACGTTGAGAATCACCATCTTGGCGGCGCGCCGCGTCTTGCCGCCCGACTTGATGACGCCGGCGAACGCGTCGAAGCCCTTCATGAACGAGACCGGCCCCGATGCGATGCCGCCTCCCGAGAGCGGCTCCATCGAAGACCGGATCGGCGACAGGTTGCTTCCGGTGCCCGACCCCCACTTGAACAACATCGCCTCGGTCTTCGCCAGGGTCAGGATGTCCGACATCGTGTCGTCCACGGAGTTGATGAAGCACGCCGAACACTGGGGCTTTTCCTCGACGCCGCAGTTGAACCAGACCGGCGAGTTGAACGCGACCATCTGGTTGACGAGGAGGTGCGCGAGCTCGTCGTGAAACACCTCGCCGTCGGCCGGGCCGGCGAAATAACCGCCGTCGACGCCCCACTGCTTCATCGTGGACGCGACGCGGCCGATCAACTGCCGCACGCTGGATTCGCGGTGCGGAGAACCCTGGGGACCGTGGAAATACTTGGAGGCGACGATGTTGGTCGCCGTTTGGGACCAGGTCCGCGGCACCTCGACCTCGTTCTGCTCGAAGACGACGCCCCCGGACTCGTTGCCGATCGACGCGGTCCGGAGCTCCCATTCCACCGCATCGTACGGCGAGATCCCATCGGTGGTGAAATAACGCCGGAATTCCAGGCCGCGGCCCGAGGATGTCGGGTCGAGAGCGTCCGCCTCGACGTGTCCGTTGCCGCCCGCCGCCGCTCGCAGTACGTCCTCCTTCATTGCCCTCGCCTCCCCGGTGTTCGCGCCGATCGCTCGACGCGTGCCGCTCAGTGTAGGCGCGTTTCGGGACAGCTCAGGTCCGCCTGCGTTAGACGAAACCGATATCCGGAACCGCGGGGGCCAGCCCCATCCGGTGCGCTTCGGTCAGCAGTGTGCGGATCGCGCGGCGCCCCTCGGGCCCGTAGTCCAGGGTCAGGTCGTTGACGTACATGCCGACGAAACGGTCGGCGCGCTGGGAATCCAGCCCCCGCGCGAAGGACATGGCGTATTCCATGGCCGCGTCCCGGTGGTCGAGCGCGTACTGGATGCTGCCGCGGATATCCGCGGATATCCGCTGCATCAGGGGCAAGCCGAGGTCGCGGCGCACGACGTTGCATCCCAGCGGCAGGGGCAGGCCGGTGGCCTGCTGCCACCACTCCCCGAGGTCCACGACCTTCTGAAGCCCTGTTTCGCGGTACGTCAACTGACCCTCGTGTATCACGAGACCGGCGTCGAAGTCGCCCTCGGCCACGCGGTCCAGGATCCGGTCGAACGGAACCACGTCCGCGCGCACGTCCGGACAATACAGGCGCAGCACCAGGGCCGCCGTCGTCATGGCGCCGGGTATCGCCACCCGGCTCTTCGCCAGATCGGCCGTTCCCAGGGGCCGCCGCGCGACCAGCACGGGCCCGTAGTTGCGCCCGACGCTCCCGCCGCAGGCGAGCAGCGCGTAGGTCTGGGCCAGGTACGCGTAGGCGTGGCACGAGATCGCCGAGACCTCGTACTCCCCGCCGCCGTCCATCGCCTTCCGGTTGAGCGTCTCGATATCCGAGAGCGTGTGCTCGTAGCGCAGATCCCCCGTATCCACCTTGCGCGTCGCCAGGGCGTAGAACATGAACGCATCGTCCGAATCCGGACTGTGAGCCACTCGTATCGTCTTGGTCGTCATTCGACGGGTTCCCCGATCTGTCGATAAAAGAATGCCGTAGTCAGAAAAAAACCGGACCGGCC
>JAJEDW010000060.1 GCA_022821265.1 Acidobacteriota bacterium | reverse complement strand
TCGTTGCAGCACGAAGGCAGACGTGTGTCCGAGTGCCGGCCCGACCCTGACAATGCAACCCAGTTCCTTGAGCGTTTTGCCGTCGTTCGGCGAGTACGCGGAGATTTGTGGCGCTGTCTTTGTCCTCTTGGACGCGATCAGAATCGTCGGGTACGAACCCACATCTGATTGAAACGCGTCGGTCGCCGAAAGCCTTTCCTCGGAAATCACACGCAGTAACGGCAGCCACTTTCGTCGGAAGGCTTCGGCGAACGCCATGAAACGCCAGCGATCCGAACATAGGAAACCACACCGACCCTGGGGACGGAGTTGTTCCAAGGCATGGTCGAGAAATGGCAGGAAAAGGTCGCCTCGGGTCATGTCACGCGGCAATCGATCATTGTACGTGGCTTTTAGGTTCGTCGGTATCTTCGACCACCTGACGTATGGCGGGTTCCCCACGACGTGCGTAAAGCCGCCAGGAAAGCGGGCACTCAGCAGAAAGTCCGCGGTCATAACCCAAGCCCGGGCACAAGTCGTAGCAGTTTGACGCTGCACACCGAATTCGCGCAGAACGCTACTCACCCTCGATCGCGCGGCCTCTGCTGTGCCTGAGTGGATTTCGAAAGCGACGATCCGTGGCAGAAGATTCGTCGTCGAAATCGGAAGGCCATGCCTATCGCACGACATCACGAGACGACGCGCGGCTTCGACGACGAATTCACCGTCACCGGCAGCGGGCTCCAGAAGTCGCGCTCCTGACAAATCGGCGTCGTGTTTCCATCCGACTGCGTCAAGAATTCTGCGGACCACAGCAATATTCGTGAAGACACCGCAGCGTCTATGCAAGTCGCGGCTCTCGCTGTCGCGAACCTGCGACGCTGCAATCACCGACTTGGCCGCCAATCGATTTGCACGCATCTGATCACTCTGTCAGCCCGGATATATCTTACCGGCACCATCGACGCGTTGCAGCGACGAGTAGACAAAAATCGACACGAACTTGACCGCGCAACTTTCCGATGCTCGCTCGTGGGCCGAGCAGGCGTTCAGCAACACGCAACCCCGGGGCGCGTCCCGATTTCCGTTTTCCGCCAGCCATGCGAAAAAGTTCCGTGCGCCGCTTCGGGCGGATACTTGGGCAACTTGTGCCACATCCGACTCTGAGCAGTCGCTCCGAGCCATCGAATGTTGTTGAAACCATCAGCGATGGTCGCATAATGTGTTCTACTCGAATCACGTCCTGCGTTGCCGCGTTCGGGCCGCGTGGGAATTGGATGCGGCACAACGCGCCGCTTTTGCCATCAGGACAACCGAAATCTGTATTACGCGGTGCCATGTCTGTCGCCGGACTGTTCGCGGGAATCGGAGGCTTCGAACTCGCATTTTCTCGAGCCGGATTCAAGACTCGCCTATTGGTCGAAGTCGATCCGGCCGCCAGGGCCGTATTGAAGACCCGTTTTCCAGACGCCGAAGTTCGATCCGACGTCTGTGATCTCTCTAGCCTTCCTCCCGACAATACAATCGTGACAGCCGGCTTTCCCTGTCAGAACCTGAGCATGGCGGGTGACAAATCCGGCATCTCCGGACCAAAATCAGGCGTTGTCGGAAAGTTGTTCGAGTTGAT
Organism: Acidobacteriota bacterium; assembly: GCA_022821265.1. Taxonomy (GTDB): domain Bacteria; phylum Acidobacteriota; class Terriglobia; order 20CM-2-55-15; family 20CM-2-55-15; genus JAJEDW01. Next base: position 10,253 of record JAJEDW010000060.1, on the reverse strand, counting down.
CATGCGGCACCAACCTGCAACGGTAGTCATTGAAAACGTTTACTTCATGCTACAACTCGATTCCGGTAGAGCCATGGAGTGGTTGGTCACCCAGTTCGAAAGACTCGGATATCATTGGGCCTATCGCGTGGTCGACACGATGGGTTTCGGTCTGCCGCAGCGTCGACGGCGCGTATATTTGCTGGCATGCCGAAATGTCGACCCTCGACGGATCTTATTCGCTGACAACGACCCTATCGCAAACATACCGACACTGAGCCTAACACGTCCGTTGGGATTCTATTGGACCGAAGGGAGGTCGGGGGTCGGACTGACCGTTGACGGCATCCCCCCGCTCAAGGTCGGATCCGCATTGGGGATTCCTTCACCGCCGGCAGTGTTGTTTCCCGACGGGGAGGTGTTGACACCGAGTCTCCCAGCATGCGAGGAATTGCAAGGGTTTCCACGGGGGTGGACGGACGTGGTCGGCATTAACAAAGGTAGAAATCCAGCTTGGCGAATGGTCGGAAATGCCGTCTCCGTTCCTGTCGCGCAATGGGTCGCTCGGCGCCTCAAGACGCCCGGGACCGTTCTGGAATTGACCCAAACATCCATCTCTAAAGGCAACCGATGGCCGCAGGGGGGATGGAACGTGGGAGAGGGCCGCGTGGGTATCGCGGCCAGCGCCAAACCTGTCCTGACCGAAGCCCCTTCGATCTCCCAGTTTCGAGATACTTCCTGGTCACGGCTGTCCGACCGGGCGTTGAATGGCTTTATTGACCGCGCCGAAAATGGCGGCCTTCGTATGCCCGAAAATTTCTTGGACACACTCCGGCAAGCAACGCGTAAAACTCCGACTCTTCGATGACGGCGAATCGCATGTCGTGTCTTTCCATACTGCCGGAGTCACATCCCATTCGCCACGCCTCCGTGCCTTCAGATGTCTGTGTCCAGATTGTTTTCCGCAGTACGACTTTCCAATGGGTCTACAAGAACGGATTGGGCATGTGGATACAGTAACTAGAAAGATGCGATCGCGAATAATGTCGGGAGTCGGACAAAAGGATACCGGCCCGGAGTTGTTACTAAGATCCGCTCTACATAGAATCGGCATCCGATATCGGCTTCACGACAAGAGTTTGGCCGGAAGCCCGGATCTGGTTTTTCGGCGCTTCCGATCAATAGTTTTCGTCCACGGTTGCTATTGGCATTCACATGGTTGTTACCGATCGACAGTTCCTCAATCACGTCGGAAATATTGGGAAGAGAAATTTCGCGCCAACCGAAAAAGGGACGAGCGCGATATCGCGATCCTGCACGAAAGTAAATGGCGCGTGATGATCGTATGGGAATGCGCGCTTGTAGGGAAATACGCCCTCAAGCCAAGTGATGTGGCCTTACACATATGCACGTGGCTGTCTGGAACGGAAAGTCATGGGGAAATTGTCGGCGATTATCCTAGTACTGTGTAATTCTCCATTCGTGCTACGATTCCATAGCGCGGGCGCTCAGGACGTGAGCGGCACCTAACCACGCCGCGAACGCGGCTCAGTACGTGTCGCGCAACCAGCGGACGATCTCGTCCAGCGTGTCGTCGGTGGCCAGCCAGACGGGAGTGCCGCCCTCGGCGTCCGCGGCCAACGTCAGCCGCGACCCGCCGCTGACGGATTCGCGCACCGCCAAGCCGACCAGCCCATTCGACACGATGATCTGGACCATGCTGGGATTGAATTCCTGGCCGGCGCCGGCCAACGACTGCGCTTCCGTAACGTCGGGATTGATCGCGACCGTCGTCGCCACCTCGGGATAGCGGCCGCTCGCCACCAACGCCAGGTTGGCTCCGAGACCGGAGCCAATCACGGCCAACCGGGTCGAATCGAGGCGAGGCTGAGTCTTGAGCCAATCCATCGCCGGATCCAGGTCGAGCGGAAACTGCTGGGGGTCCGACCGCCAGGCTTCCACCGGCCCGATCGGCTCGTTGTTCCGTATCGTGCTCGATCCGTGGCCGCGCAGATCCAGCGTCATCACGGCCCATCCCTCGGACAGGAGCCGGCTCTCCAGGTCGGCCCAGACGGATCGGTCCTCGCCATACCCATGGAGCAGGAGCGCGGTGGGAATCGGCGCCGGAATCCCCTCGGGAAGCGTGAACTCGGCGCGCAGTTGCACTCGGTCGAACGTGACCAACGCGATCCCGCCCTCGCCCAGGCCCGAACCCGTGGCCACGGCCGCAACCGGCAGCTCGAAGTTGAGCACGTTGTCCCGCCGCTCGAAGAACGCGCTCACCAAACGCGTTTCCGATTCCGTCCCCTGGTACTCGACGCGCAACTCGTAGTCGGCGTCCGGCGGAAGACCATGGACCGCGTACAGGCCCGATGCGTCGGTCGAAAGCGTGCGGGTGATGTTGGACTGGAGGTCGCGAACGAACACGCGGGCCTCCGGGACAGGCTCTCCACGCAGATCGAGCACGACGCCGCGTATCGTCTTGACGGCCTCTTCGTCGGACTGCCCATGGGCCGCGGGCATGCCCGGGACGGTCGCCGCGAGCACGGCGCATCCACCCAGCAGCAGGCCGAGCGTCCGACTCCGGCGGCGCATCACCGGCTCGCCAGGAGGCGCTCGATGATCTGCTCGGTTTCCTCGTAGCGGCCCGTTCCGGTGTGGCTCAACTGGATCACGCCCTCGGGATCCACGACGAAGTGCGACGGCCACGCGTTGTTCAGGTAGTCCAGCCAGGTCAGATAATCGTGATCCGTCGCCACCGCGTACCGGATGTCCTTGGCCGCGATCGTCTCCCGGAGCCTGCCGACGTCCTTCTCGTATTCGGCGCGGGGCGTATGGACACCGATGATCACCAGGCCCTCGTCCGCGTATTCCGAATGCCAGTCCCGCAAGTAGGGAATCGCCTGAGCGCACTCGGGGCAGTCCCAGGCCCAGAACTCCAGCAGGACGACCTGTCCGCGCAAGCCCTCGAGCGTCAACGGCTCGGAATTGAACCACTCGTCCACCTTCAATTCGGGGGCGACCTGACCGACGAAGGCGTCGTCCGGATGTTGGGCGGACACCGTGGCGGGCACGGCCGCGACCAGGCAGGCGACCGAGACGATTTCCAGCGTTCTCCGAAGCATGGTTGCCTCCATGAACCGCGTTCCAGGGTTCCCTATTCTGTCATACCGGCCGGCCTGCGGGCCACCAAAGTGGCCATCGCCCGGCCATCCGCGATCGCTTCGTCGTAGTGCTCGACGACCAGGCCGGGGAAAGCGGCGCGAAGCTCTCCCGGTTCGAGCAGGTACCGCCGGCCCGGATGATCCTTACCGAGCACGTCGGCATGATCCGTCGTGAAGGTCCCGAAAAACAGGATCCCCCCGGGACGAAGGGCCCGCTGGAAGTCTCCGAACAACGGCCGGTGCAGGAACAGGGTATTGACGATCGCGTGGAAACGGGCCGGCAACAGCGACATCCGTTCCACGTCGGCCTCGACGGCCTCGACGGCCAGTCCTTCCGCCGCGGCCGCGGCCGCGATGGACGCGACGCAATCCGGGGAGCGGTCCAGCGCCAGAACGCGGCACCCGGAACGGGCCAGAAGCATCGAGTGACGCCCCCGGCCGCACGCCACGTCCAGCACCTCGGCCCCGGAGGCCAGGCGCGAGGAATGGCGCGCGACGAATGCTTCGGGTCTCACGATCGCCCTGCCGCCCGGTTCGGACATCCACTTGCATGACTCTCGAACATGGGTCCGCCCGAAAAGGAAGAATCCGCCGAGAGAACGCGAGCGTACCTCCGAATGGTCCTCGCGCCCGGACTCAGCCTCCGATCGTGCCATCGTATCCTGGATCGCGTCGACGACCCCCGGTCGCTGCCGACACTCGGACAACGGGAACTCGTGGGGTTGGGCGTGGATGCCGCCGTCGCCGCCGACCTCCTGTCGCCGGCCGTGGACCGGCGCGTCGACGAGGAGTGGGATCGGGCCAAGGGGCTCGGGGCGGCCGTCGTCGACATCCGCGATCCGCGTTATCCTCCTTTGCTCCTGGAGACTTACGATCCGCCGTTGGTGCTCTACATCCGGGGACGGGCGTGGGACCCGGCACGCCCGCACGTGGCCGTGGTCGGGGCGCGCCGGGCCAGCGGGTACGGGATCAACTGCGCCGAGCGGTTCGCCGCCGACCTGGCGGCTCGAGGCGCGGTGATCGCCTCGGGCCTGGCCCGCGGCGTGGACACGGCCGCGCACGGCGGCGCGCTGTCGCGAGGGCGGACGGTCGCGGTCCTCGGCACCGGGATCGACCGCGTCTATCCGCCGGAAAACGCGAAATTGGCGGACGCGATCATCGCGAATGGCGCGATCTTGTCGGAGTTTCCGTTGGGCGCGCCGCCGTTGCCCGACCACTTTCCGCGCCGCAACCGGATACTGGCCGGCATGACCCTGGGAACGGTGGTGGTCGAGGCCGCCCAGCGATCGGGGTCGCTGATCACGGCCCGGATGGCGATGGAAGCCAATCGTGAGGTGTTCGCCGTCCCCGGCCCGGTTTTCTCCGCCGGCAGCTACGGCCCGCACCTTCTGATCCGTCAGGGCGCCTGCCTGGCCGCCCGGTCCGACGACATCGTCGACGAGCTGCCCGAACCGGTCCGGCGGGAGCTTTCTCCCGTGCGCGACGCCGGATCCGAGGAGGCGTTGTCACCGACCGGAAAGCGGCTGCGCGGACTCTTGTCGGCATCCGAGGCCATGCCGATCGACATCCTGATCGTCCGGCTGGGAGCGCCGGCGTCCGACGCATACGCGGCCCTGCTCGAACTGGAGCTTGCCGGGCTGATCCGGGCCGTTCCGGGTGACCGCTACATGCTGAAGGGATGACTTCGACCCCGCCGCGCGGGGAGGTCACGGATGGGAGGCGGGCCCGGTCGATCCCGGAAGTCAAGGTTGATTTTTGGGAAGACACGACTTAATAACGTACGAAACCCGGAGGATCGAACGAGACATCATGGCTGCGGCGACCACGAGGAAAACAGCGAAGAAACGTGCCAGGAAAGCGTCCGGAACGGTGGAAGGCCCTTCGTCGGCGAGTTCGAGGAAATCACTGGTCATCGTCGAGTCGCCCGCCAAGGCCAACACGATCCGCAAGTACCTGGGCCCGAGTTACGTGGTCAAGGCTTCGGTCGGGCATGTCGTGGACCTGCCGAAGAATCGGCTGGGAATCGACGTGGACCGTTCGTTCAAGCCTTCCTACGAGTTGATCCCGGGAAAGGAGAAAGTCGTCCGGGACCTGAAGGCGGCCGCGCGAACGGCCGGCCGGATTCTGCTCGCCACCGACCCGGACCGCGAAGGAGAAGCCATTTGCCAGCGCCTGAAGGAGCTCCTGGCCGGCCGCAACCGCGAGATCTACCGGGTGTTGTTCAACGAAATTACCCCGAAAGCGATCCGGACCGCCATCGAGACTCCGGGCGACATCAACTCGAACGTCGTGGACGCCCAGCAGGCGCGGCGGCTGCTGGACAGGATCGTCGGTTACCAGGTCAGTCCGCTGCTCTGGGACAAGGTGCGCCGGGGCATCTCGGCCGGACGCGTGCAGACCGTGGCCTTGCGCCTGATCGTGGAGCGGGAGCGCGAGATCGAAGCGTTCCGGACCGAAGAGTACTGGCGCATTGCCGCGAAACTGGAAGGGCATGCGCCTCCCGCGTTCGAGGCGCGCCTGGTCAAGTACCAGGGCGCGAACATCGCGATCCCCGACGAGTCCGAAGCCAAACGCGTGGTTGCCGCCCTCGGCGGCGGCGATTTCCGTGTCCAGTCGGTGGTCCGGGCCGAGCGGAAACGGCGTCCGGTGGCTCCGTTCACGACCAGCAAGCTCCAGCAGGACGCCGCCCGCCGGTTCCGCTTCACCGTCAAGCGGACCATGACGCTCGCGCAGCGGCTCTACGAGGGCAAGGAGGTCGGAAGCTCCGGCAGCGTGGGACTCATCACCTACATGCGGTCGGACTCGACGCGCGTATCGGACGACGCGATCGCCATGGCCCGCGACTACATCGGTGAGTCCTACGGGCGGAACTACCTGCCCGGAAAGCCGGTGCTCTACAGGAGCAAGAAGGACGCGCAGGACGCCCACGAGGCGATCCGTCCGACGTTCGTCGAGCACACGCCCGACAGCATCCAGGCGTACCTGACCCCGGAGGAGCACAAGCTCTACTGGTTGATCTGGACCCGTTTCGTCGCGTCCCAGATGAAACCGGCCGTCTACGACCAGACGACGGTGGAGATCGGCTCCAACGGATACCTGTTCCGCGCCAACGGACGCGTGCAGAAGTTCGACGGCTTCCTCAAGGTGTACGAGGAAGCCTCCGACGAAGACGCGGCGGCGTCGGCGGATGACCAGAACGTGGCATTGCCGCCGCTGGCCGAAGGCGAGTTGCTCCGCCTGCTCCGGATCACGCCGACGCAACACTTCACCGAGCCCCCTCCACGCTACACGGAGGCGCGGCTGGTCAAGACGCTCGAGGAAAAGGGCATCGGACGGCCGTCCACGTACGCCGCGATCCTGTCGACGATCCAGGAACGGGAATACACGCAGAAGAAGGACGGAAAGTTCAGGCCGACCGAGTTGGGAACGGTCGTCACCGACCAGCTCGTGAAGCACTTCGCCGACATCTTCGACGTTCGGTACACCGCGCGGATGGAAGAAGAGCTCGACGAGATCGAAGAAGGCAAGATGACCTGGATCGAGGCGCTCGAAGAGTTCTACGGCAAGTTCGCGAAGGACCTCGAGGAAGCCAAGGCCCACATGGAGAACGTCAAGCGCCAGGAAATTCCGACCGACGAGGCCTGCGAGAAGTGCGGAAAACCGATGGCGATCAAGTGGGGTCAATTCGGCAGCTTCCTGGCCTGTACCGGATATCCCGAGTGCGCGAACACGAAGGAAACGGGCCGGGACTCGGCCGGGGACGAGGACGCCGCGGAAGCGGAGATCGAACCCTGCCCGAACTGCGGGCGCCCGATGACGCTGAAGCGGGGTCGATTCGGGCAGTTCTACGCTTGCACGGGGTACCCGGATTGCAAGACCACGCGCAAGATCGGCGCCGGCGACAGCCCTCCGCGCGCCCCCGACGTGGCCACCGACGAACCGTGCCCGAAGTGCGGTCACAAACTGGTCATCAAGGACGGCCGGCACGGGCCGTTCACCGCTTGCTCCAACTATCCCGACTGCCGGTACATCAAGCCGAAGACCATCGGCGTGCCGTGCCCGAACGCCGACTGCGGCGGGGAGTTGAGCGAGCGCCGGAGTCGGCGCGGCCGGCCGTTCTACGGGTGCACGAACTACCCGGCCTGCGAGTTCGTCCTCTGGCAACGCCCGATCCCGGAAGAGTGCCCGCGCTGCCACGCCCCGTACGTGCTGGAGAAGACGACGCGGAAGGACGGCACGTTCCGGTATTGCAACGAGGAGGGTTGCGATTTCCGGGAACCGGTCGAGGCCGCCTGAACCGCGCTTTCCGCCGCCGCGCACGGCCCATGGCCGTCCCGGGCCGTTGCTATAATCGGGCCGGGATGCAGCACGTTGCGGTGATCGGGGGCGGTCTGGCCGGGTCGGAAGCCGCGTGGCAGGTCGCGCGGCGCGGTGTGGAGGCGCGCCTCTACGAGATGCGCCCGGCGGCCGTCACGCCCGCCCACAAGACCGACCGGCTGGCCGAGATCGTCTGCAGCAATTCCCTGAAATCCAATCAGCCGTATCATGCGTCGTGGCTTCTGAAGGAAGAGCTTCGGCTGTCGCGTTCGCTGCTGCTGGCCATCGCCGACCGCGAATCCGTGCCGGCCGGCGGCGCGCTGGCGGTGGACCGGAACCGGTTCGCCGACGCCGTAACCCGCGCGATCGAAGACGAGCCGCGCATCACGCTGCACCGTGAAGAGGTCCGCGCCATACCCCCGTCGGAAACGGTGATCGTCGCCAGCGGACCGCTCACCTCGCCGGCGCTGTCGGATTCCATTCGGGACTTCTGCGGCTCGGAGCACCTGTATTTCTACGACGCGATCTCTCCCATCGTCGACGCCGCGACCATCGACCGTTCGAGAGTGTTCGCGGCCTCACGCTACGGCAAGGCCGAAGGAGACTACCTGAACTGTCCGATGGACCGGGAAGAATACGAGCGCTTCTACGAGGCCCTCGCGCGGGCGGAAACGGTCCCGTTGCACGCGTTCGAGGAAACTCGATTCTTCGAGGCCTGCCTTCCGATCGAGGAGATGGCCCGGCGGGGAAAGGACACGCTGCGATTCGGTCCGATGAAGCCGGTGGGCCTGGAAGACCCGCGCACCGGACGGCGCGCTCACGCCGTCGTCCAGTTGCGGCAGGAAGACCGGATGCGGACCAGCTACAACATGGTCGGATTCCAGAACCACATGACGTTCCCGGAACAGAGGAGAATCCTGCGCCTGATCCCGGGCCTGGAGCGCGCCGAGTTCCTGCGCCTGGGACAGATTCACCGAAACACCTACATCAACGCCCCGGAAGTCCTCGCTCCGAGCCTGGCGGCCCGGCGTGATCCGAGGGTCTTCTTCGCAGGCCAGTTGGCCGGCACCGAGGGCTACATCGAAAACATCGCCACGGGCCTGGTCGCCGGGGTCAACGCGGCGCGCTCGGTCCGCGGCGAAACTGCCTGGACCCCTCCGCCGGAGTCGGCCGTCGGAGCGCTGTGCCGCTACGTGTCCACCCCCCGAAAACACTTCGCCCCCATGAACGTCCACTTCGGCTTGCTCCCGCCGGTAGACGGGGGCGCGCGGCAACTCGGACGCCGCGACCGGCAGGCACGGTTGGCTCGGCGGGCCCTGGAGAGGCTGAACGCATGCCGGCCCGTGTAAACCTCGACGGCCGGATCTCCTGCCCCGACCAAGCGCGCATCCCGGTTCTGGACCACGGCTTCCTCTACGGCGATTCGATCTACGAGTCGTTCCGGACCTACCGCGGCGGGCCCATCCTGTTCGAGCGCAACTTCGCCAGGCTCCGGCGGGCCGCCGGAGACGTCGGCCTCGCGCTCCCGTGGACCGAGGACGCTCTCCGGCAGGAGGTCCTCAGAACGCTGGACGACGCGGCCAACGCCGACGAGTCGCTCGTACGCATCATCGTGACGCGCGGCGTCGGCGAGTTGGCGCCCGACCCGGACACGTGCGCTCATCCCACCACGGTGATCATCGTCCTGCCGCTCCAGGCCCTGCCCGAACGTCTCTATCGGGAGGGCGTCGCGATCGTCTTCTCCGAGTTGAAACGCGATGCCCACATCGCGTCGATCAAGACCGGCAACCTCATTCACCAGGTGCTCGGCGCCCGGCAGGCGCGGCGGGCCGGCGCCGTGGAGGCGATCTTTCTCACCCCGGACGGATTCGTGTCCGACGGCACGCGCTCCAACATCTACTTCGTCCTGGACGGACGCGTCGTCACGCCATCCACGGACGTGGGCATCGTGGCGGGCATCACGCGCTCGCTCGTCATGGAAGTCGCCGCGGACGCCGGCGTCCCGATTCGCGAGGCCCGGTTCACTCCGGACGAGGTGCGGAACGCCGCGGAGGCCTTCATCACGAGCACGACGCGAGGAATACTGCCCGTGACCCGAATCGACGGCAGCCCGGTCGGAACGGGGACCGTCGGGCCCGTCACGTTTCGGCTGATGGACGCGTTCCGGTCCGCCGTGGACACGCTGGCGCGAACGGAGCCAAAGGCATGATCCGGGGTGAGACCGACGCGTTTCTCAACGCCCTGGATCGGCGCGCCGCATCAGTCCACACCGTCGCCAACTACCGGCGGGACCTGGCCCGGTTCGACGCGTTCCTCGAGACGCGGAAGGTCCCGCTTTCAGCCGTCGACCACGTCGTCATCCGGGACTTCCTGAACTCCCTCTACCTGGACAACCTTGCCAAGAGCACGGTCGCGCGAATCCTGTCCGCAGTGAGGACCTTCTTCAGGTTCATGGTCCGCCGCCGCATCGTCGACCGGAACCCCGCCGAACTGGTGTCCTCGCCGCGGCTGCCCCGGAAACTGCCCGTGACGCTCCAACAGCCCGAAGTGCAGGACCTGCTGGAGATTCCCGGCGAACGGACCTTCAAGACGCTCCGGGACCGGGCCATCCTGGAGTTGCTGTACGCCAGCGGGCTGCGCGTCAGCGAACTGGTGGGCCTGGACGAGTCCGACGTCGAATGGTCGGATGCACTGGTCCGCGTCCTGGGGAAAGGCCGCAAGGAGCGGATCGTTCCCTTCGGGCGCTTCGCCCGGGAGGCTCTGGACGCCTACCGGGCGGAAAGGTCTCGACAA
>JAJEDW010000035.1 GCA_022821265.1 Acidobacteriota bacterium | reverse complement strand
CGAACGATCAGAGAGTTGTCCGTGTCCGCAAGGATGTCTATCAGCATGGAATCGCTCGCTGCGCCGTTGAGCGAAACCGAGCTCACGTAGTAGTCGTCGGGCAGCATGCGCGGGGCGACGCGGTAGCGGCCGGACAACAGGTTCGGCACTTCGAACGAGCCGTCGATCGTGATGGGCCGGATCGCCGCAGACTGTTGCAATGGCTCGAGCGGCTGCAGGACGACTCCGGGTCCGCCCGGGCTTCCGGCGATACTGCCGAAGGGCTCGCGATTCGACAGGAGGATCTGCCCCCGGAGCGACCCGCTCGCCGGCGCCCGGATCAACATGTCGTCGATATCCGCCGTCCCCACCTCCAGCGGCATCCACGCATCGCGAGGCCGGAGTCGCCGTTCTCGTCGTTCCGGCCCGATGGGGTCCTCGCCCAGGCTGACTCCGACACGGTACGTCCCCTCGACAAGCTCCACCTCGAAGGCGCCGCTTTCCGCGTCGTACTCCGCCGTCACGTAATCCGCGGTTGTCAATCCGAAGGTCGACGCCGAATGAACCGTCACCACGGCGTTCGGCGGCGGCGCGTCGAAGACCGTGTCCACGATCCGGCCGCGGACGCGCCGCCGCCGCGGGGGCTCGACGACGAGCGCGTCCAGTTCCGTCGTGGATCCCGCGGCGATTGCGATCGAACTCGCCGGCACGGGTTCCCCGCCGCCCGGCCAGAACGACCAGCCATATTCCGTGTCGTCGAAGTGCCGCGGCAACTCGAAGTTCCATGGGAAGCCAAAGGGAAGATCCGAGTCGCCGGTGTCTCCGCCCGTCGCCACGAGATACCGCCCTGCAGGGATGCGGGTGATCCGGTACTGTCCGGTGTCGTCGGTTCGTGTCTCCGTCTCCACGACGAGACGGCGAGTTCGGTCCACATCGAACACCGAATTCAGCAGGTAGACGCCGATGGCCTCGACCGCGCGTCCGTCGACGTCGACGACGCTGCCGGTGACCTGCCCTTCGGGTGTCAGTCGAATCTCGACAGGTTCGTCGACCCTGTCACCCATCGTCCAAGGGATACCCGGCAGTCCGGGGGCCGCCGCCCCCAGCTCGTAGTTCACGTAGCCGTCGGCCGACGCGCCGACCCCGTAAACGCCCGGCTCGGCGGGAATGGCGAAGCGGCCGGCCGCATCGCTCGTCGCCCGCAGGTCGGCGCCGGGCTCGAGAAATCGCAACGGCGCCGGAAGCAATCCCCCGGGAGTCGTTGAGACATCGTCGTAGAGCGCGATCTCCGCGCCCGCGATGGGCAGTCCCGTTGCGGCGTCGAGCACGGTTCCCGAGAACACGCCGGGCGTTTGCGTGACAAGCGTTTCGCCTGTACACGCGGCTGCGAGCAGAACGCCCAGCAACGGCAACACACCGAAGCGGGGAACCGTCCGGGGCCGACACGAGTTCTTCAGCGCGGGAGCCTCATGGGGCGAAGTCGTCAGCATCGGAATCCCCTCCTCACACCTGAATGACGCCATGGAGTCAGTATTCTGGCGAGGCGAAGCCGATGTCAACGTATCGCGCCCATCGACGGCCCTGGCGCGACGATTCCCCGGACCTCTGCACGACACGGCGCGCGCGGAGCTCGAACAGTTGTATGATCGGCATCGACGGTCCGGCTCCGTCCAGTCGGGAATCGGCCGTCGAACCCTCCGGGTTTCCGGGGTGGTCCATCAGAGGAGAAGTCCGATGAAACGCATGACACTCACCAGCATCGTGCTGACGGTCGCGCTGCTCGCGCCGGTAGCCGCGATGGCGCAGGTCGCTTGCACGCGCGACGGGCTGCAGAACGCGGCGGATCTCTACATCGAGGCCCAGACCTCGGGCGACCGCTCGGGACTGCCGCTTCCGCCGGGCGTGGGCTACCAGGAGAACATGGCGGTCGCCGACATCGAGACGGGCCTGATCAACACGCCGATGGTGATCGACCACCACCGCAGCCTGCTCGACACGGACACGTGCCAGACGTTCACGGAAGTGATCGTGACGGACGAGGACGCGCCCTACGTGCTCGGTACGCGGCTCCGGGTGAACGGCGACAAGATCGCCGAGGTCGAGATCCTCTGGACCACGACCGGCTACTGGCTGTTCGACGCCGACGCCTACCTGCAGTATTCGTCCACGGAGGACTGGGGGACGATCCCCGTCTCGGAGCGCGATTCCCGCGGCACGCTGGTGGCCGCCGCCAACGCCTACCTCGACGCGTTCCTGGAAGGGAACACCGACGACGTGCCGTGGGGCTACCCCTGCGTCCGCACCGAAGGCGGCATGCACACCGGCACGGGCTCGGACGACGATACCTGCGCGGTCGGCGTCCCCAGCGGCGTCAACATCGCCAACCGCCGATTCGTGGTCGACGAGACCATCGGTTCGGTCGTCGTGTTCTGCACCTTCGGCGCCGGCAGCCCGGGCGGCGGCAGCGGCGCGCCCGACACGCACCTGTTCCGGCTGGAGAACGGCGTCTTGCGGTACGTGCACACGCTCACGCACCTGCTGATGTCGGACTTCGGAGGCGGCGGAGGAGGCGCAGACGATTAGCCTTCGTCGAGGAGCGCGGCGCGTCGGCGCACCCGGCGATGGACGGAGCCGAAGTCCGCTTTGTCGGGACCAACCAGGACGCTATTATCGCGAAAAACCGGGCTTCAGGGCCTGCCCGAGTCGTCCACGATCGCGAGGGCGGGCGCGGGTCACGGTCCTCTGCTCGCCCGTCCCAACGGGCTTCCCGCACCGCTTGGGCCTGGAGAGAAACGCCGCCGGCCCGGCGCGCCCCAGTTTTGGCAAGCCGCGTGCGTCGGGATACGCCATGACGAATCGACGCGTGAGCTATAATCCGCGCACGGGAGGCGCCGAATGCCGCCATCCGTAGAAGAACGCCTGGCGTATCTGGAAGGGAAAGTGGAAGATCACACCCGCGGTTTCGGCGAGGTCCGCGACCTCCTGGTCCATGTCGACGGCCATGTCCGCGCGTTGGATCAGAAGGTCGACCGGTTCCGCGAGGAACTGGCCGAACGGATCGACGGCGTGAGCCAGGGCTTTGGCGCACGGATCGACGGGCTGGACCGGAAGATCGACCGGTTCCGCGGCGAGTTGTCCGCCCGGATCGACGGTCTGGGCCAGGGCCTGAGCGCGCGGATGGACGCCATGGACCAGAAGATCGACCGGTTCCGCGAGGAACTTGCCGGACGGATCGACATCATGGACCGGAACGCGTCCAGGCAGTTCCGTTGGCTGGTCGGGATGATGTTCGGCATGATCCTGACTCTTGTCGCAGCTCTGTTCCGAGGCTGAGCCGGGCCCGGTCGCGCTGGTTCGAGCGCCTCCGGACGCGTGTTCACGTTGGCAGCGGCGATACGTTCGGCAACCGGGACTTGCCCACCGCGCGCGGCCTTCCGCGCCGCGCCGTCCCGCTCTGGAAACGGCGTTACCGAGCGCAAGATGTTCGGCGGCGTCGGTTTCATGATCAACGGCAACATGTGTGTCGGAACATGGAAGGGATCGCTCATCGTGCGGCTGGACAGGAACGACTACCGCCGAATGCTGGCGGAACCGCACGCGAAACCGGCGGACATGAACGGCCGTACGATGAGGGGATGGGTGCGCATCGAGCCGGCCGGCGTCGCAACCGAGAACGACCTGGCCGTTTGGGTCGAACGGGCCGTTGTGTTCACTGAATCCTTGCCGGCCAAGTGACGCGCCGCCGAACGCGCGACGGGTGGGCGGCGACTCCGCCGGAAAAAAGGCAAGGCAAGGCCGCCAACGCGAAAGGCCCCGGCTCGCGCCGGGGCCTCACGTCCATTCAGCGGGGCTGAGTCTACCTGCTGACGCTGATCCTGGTTCCACCAGCCGGACCGCCGGCGCCCGGACCGCCGGGGCTGCCGGTGCTGGCCGCACCGCTGGCGTCCGCGACCACCAGCTTGACCCACAGGGCCTCGTCATCGCGGTAGTGTGACGTCTCGCTGGCGTCGCGCAGCGCCGCCAGGCTGCTTTGTTCCGCGCCCATGGCGGCGGTTGTGAACTCGGGAAGCTCGAAAATCACGAAGGAGCCCGGGTCCATTTCCTGCAAGGAGAGGGACAGCGTCTCCCTGGATGTCTCGACCCTGACCTCGGCGCCGCTGCCGATCGTGGTTCCCCCGTTGTATTCGAACCGCCTGCCATTGCGTTGGAGGATGATCGGATTGGTAATGGGGCCCGTCTGGAACCCGCTGAAATTGCCGGCGATGCTCAAGCGGCCCATGTCCCCCGTGCACACGGCGGCGTTCCAGGACTGCTTGATCTCACAGACGTCTTCGTCGGATGCGATTCCGTTGTCGATGACTACGTAGGCGCCGGGAGTGCCGCTGACCGAGCCGTCCACGTCATGGAACGCCGCGCTCCTGTAGGCGGCGCTGCGTCCGTAATCGGACGCCCAACGGCGTTGGATCGGAGGGAAGCTGACCGGCTTGGCGTTGACGAATGTCGCGCCCGCGACCCGGTTGTTGGTGCTCATGCCGAAGCTGGTGAACAACAGGTAGGAGAGTGCGCCCGCATCGCGAAGCTCGTTGGGCTCGTAGTTCACGAAAGTGACATTCTCCACTTCGTGGTGGAAATCGTAGAACTCGTAGCCGCGAATCGGGAAATCCGGGGCCGCGGACGGCAGGCTGCGGCCATAAGCCACTTCCTCGGGACGGGTGGGGTTTCCTACGTTGTCGCTCTCCCCCACGAACAACGAGTCGACGACCCGCGACGTGTAGGGCGCGGCGCCGACAATGCCGGCCGCATGGGTAAAGCCGATCGCGTTATCGGCCAGTTTCAAATTGGTGTACAGGTGCATCTCACCGCGGCCCCAGACGGCGCCATTGCGGTTCTTGTAGCCGGTGAAATCATCGAAGTGCGCCACCACCACCTCGCTGTTCTCATCGGCGGGATCGGCGCGGCTGACAAGGTTGGGGCCGGCGATACCGAACGTGCCGTCGGGGCGGGGGCCGCGGTCGAGCATCAGGCCATCGAAATTGGAGTGGGCGGTATTGCCTCTGAACTCCCGCAGCCTGGACCGTCCGGGCCAGGTATTGGCGCTGATCTCCGTGCCTTCGAACGCCCCGATCGGATGCGTGGGAAAGGCCATCCAGTAGCCGACCTGGTCGGAACCCGCCGCCACGTTGTCACGGTAGATGTTGTCGGGGTGCGTGATCCAGAAAGTGGAGGCGGTGTTGTCGGAGGGGATCAGGACATGCTCGGACCGTTGGCCCTCCGTGGACTGATGAGGCAGAAAAAGGTTGGTCGGGTTGCAGGGCAAGGTCGGATGGCACTTGGTCTGGATTCCCAGGTTGCGAACGACCTGGTTGCCCGTCTCGATGCCGTCTTCCATGAAGAAGCAGTGCCCCACGGTGTTGTAGGTGACATTGTTCTCGACGAGCAGATTATCCGTGCCATGAATGGTCACGCAGCGGTTGAACGTGTCGTGAATCGCGGAGTTCTTGATGTATTGCCCCGTCACGTCGCCGTTGAGATGCCAGTGGATCGGGTACCGGGCGAGCTCCAGATGCTGACCCATTCGAGTCAACTCGATGCCGGCGACATTCATCGTGCTCCCGTCCATCGCCATGATATGCCCGCCGAAATAGGAGTCTTCGGAGTCGGCGGAAGCCTGAATCTTGATATTGCGCGTCAGCAAACCGACTTCGCCGCGTTGATCGACGTCGAACGTGATCTCGCCGAAATGCATGTATTCGAGCGGCTGATCCAGCGTGATCACATTGCCCTGAACACCGGAAATGAGCCGCTTCTCCGCCTGCCTCGGGTTGAAATCCGTGGACGCCAGAACAATCGCGTCACCGGCTCGCCACTGGCTCGCGTCGAGAACTTCGATCGTGGTGGCGCCCGCCTCGGCGGTTGCCGCCAGCTTGGTCCAGGCGTTTTCCCGATCACCGTACAGGCTCAGCACTCCGCCTTGAATCAGGATCCCGCGGTCACCCATTTCGTTGATGTTCTCATCCGGAACATTGTCGGTCAGGGTTATCGTCGCATTGCGCGTGTGAGGATCCGTTTCACTGCCGGCATGCAGCTCGCCGCGCAGCAGGATCCACTCGGTCGTGAGCTCGACATCGTTCTCGTTGGAAAAGCTGAGCTTTCCGTCGAGATTCATCCCGTGCAGCGCCGGCGGGCTGACGTCGAGGACGACGTCCATGCCCTCGCCGATGGTGACGATGTCACCCTCCCCCGGGACCGCGCCGCCCGACCAGGTGGACGGATCCGACCAGAGTCCCCCGCTGACCGCCGAGGCGCCTTGCTCCTGCGCTGCGGCGCTGACGGCGAAACAGGCTGAAACAAGCAATGAGAAAAGAGACAAGCGATTGCGAATTTGCATGGAACTAGACTCCCCGTACCGACCCAGGATTCTTGGAATAGGAGCAACATACCATAATCGCGCGGCCGGTTCGAAGGCAAGACGGCCGCGCGCATCAGGCCACGGCCTTGAACCGCTCGAAGCGCACCGCGAGGCGATCGCGGTCGGGGCGGTCTCCGACTCGATTCGGCAGATGCAAGGCGCTGCCTTGAAGCTGTTTCAGCGCTTCGAGCATCGGGCCGTCGTGCTGCGTGAGGATGCGCTCGGACACGTGCACTCGATAGTCCGGATCGATGCCGATCAGGTCGGCGTCGAACGTCGGCGTCGAACGCGGCGTGGTGAATCTTCGATAGCGGCAGCCCGTTGGGCACGACGGGTTGGCCCAGCAGTTCATCCTTGTCGGAGACGATGTGGGCCGCCTCGAGCAGGCGGTGTTCGCGCAGTCCCGACAGGGCGCAGCGCCCACGGTACGCGGTGATAACAGCTTCGCGGAACGAAACCTGGTGCAGACGCTGCTTCACGAACCGAAGCTTGGCCATCGACACTACGATCAGCGTGATCGTACAGTTCCGGGGGCTCAACACGGAAGTCCCGGTCCCATTGCGACGACGAGTCTCTATTGTCATGTCCGGAACGGCCACGCGCATGAGCAAACAGCCATGACGAACGACACCGCGCTCAGCGAGCGCATACGCCCCGTACTGGCGCGGCGCAAAGGCATGTCCGAGCGCAAGATGTTCGGGGGCGTCTGTTTCATGATCAACGGCAACATGTGCGTGGGAACGTGGAAGGGCTCGCTCATCGTCCGGCTGGACAAGAGCGAGTACGGCCGAATGCTCGCGGAACCGCACGTGAAACCGGCGGACATGAACGGTCGTGCGATGCGGGGCTGGGTGCTCGTCGAACCCGCCGGGATCGAATCCGACGACGACTTGGCCGCCTGGGTCGAGCGGGCCGTCAAGTTCACCGATTCCTTGCCGGCCAAGTGACACTCATCCGAAAGCGCGAGTGGGTATTTCGCTATGGCATCGAGTGTTCGGGGCTGCCGGATTGACAAGACGCCAATGCAGTCGCCGGCGTTCGCTCAGTCCGGCTGCCGTCGCTTTTCGTTAGGGAGGACTCCAGCGCAAGCCCTCAAAGCGTGCGAAGTCGCGATCGAGCGTGATCCACTTGCAGCCGTTTTCGATCGCCAAGGCGGCGAGATACGCGTCCGGGATGAGGTTGCCGGTTACATCCGCTTCACGGTACAGCCGGGTGAAGATATCCCAATGCCTTGCCCCGGGTCGAACCGTCACCGCGTGGGGCTGACGCCTCAGCACTTCGACGAACTGCATCGCCTCGTCCGGCCGGCTCGGCGCCCGAAAGACGCGGGGATGAGTCACAACGCGAAGAAACCCGCTCAGCACGAGTTCGGCAAGCGCGAAGGCTTCGTCGCCGAGGAGCAAGGATTTGAGCCACTGCCGGCAGGCCCCGTGCGCCGGTGCGTCGTCCCGGTAAGCCGCCACCAGCACGTTAACGTCAGGCAGGTCCATCGTCACGCTCCATGATGTCCAGCAAGGAGGCCGTGTCGACCAAGTCAACGCCCGGCATGACGCCGGTTCCGTGGAAGACGGGAAGCTCAGTGGACGGGCGGTCGGTTGCGCGACGCCGAGACAGGGACTCTCGGACGGCATCGTGGATGAGGGCCGTCAACGTCCGACCGGACTCGGCGGCAACGCGCTTCAACTCCGCGAGCAGGTGATCGTCCATGTGAATCGTCGTTCGCATGCATCAAAACATACTTATTAAACATATTGATGTCAACGACTCGTAGACGTGCGTTTCGTCGTGTGTTTTGCCTTCGATCACGGATCGCGAAGTCCGTCCGCCATGATCCGGGTGCGTAGCGCCTCGACGCTCGATTCCCGGCCCTGGAACAGGTCGGCGGGGAACCGGAGATGAGCGAGGATCGAGTCGCGGATCGGCGTTCCCAGGTTGTTGTTGAACCCGGCGCCCGCCAGGTACTGGAGGCGCAGGTTCCGGTCGGTGTTGATCCGGGCGCCGGCGGCCCACTCCCGCAGATCCGCGCCGCGCCCGGAGTACGTTTCCAGTACGTCCAGAACCGATCGGTAACCGACTCCCGCCAGTGACGTTTTGACCGCGTCGAAGGCCGCGCTGTCGATACGGTTCTGCCAGGCGTCGACGTCGATCGGCGTGGCCTCCGCATCCTCGGCGCGCCCGGCCAGCACCAGGTCGTAGCCCCGCCCGTCGAGGGTGTCGTTCCGCCAGACCGTGCCGTCGGAAAAGACCTCGAGAAACGTCGCGATCACGCTCCGCACGGCGTCGGGAGTACTTTCGTACAACGGCACCCACTGCGTGACGACGCCGCCCGGATTGAGGCGCGCCTTCACGTGCTGGAAGTACTCCCGCGTGTACAGCGTGGCCGCGCCCTTCACCCAGGGGTGGATCGGGTCCGACGTGATGATGTCGAACGTCTCCCGGGTCGTGAGCACGTAGTGGCGGGCGTCGTCGTACACGAACTCGACCCTGCGATCGGCCGCCGCGTCGTGGTTGACGTTGCGGAAGTACGTCGACACGACGCGTGGAATCAACGGCTCCAGCTCGCAGACGACGATGCGCTCGACTGTGGGGTGGGTGCCGACGGCGCCGGTGGTGACGCCCGAGCCGAAGCCGACGACGAGCGCGCTGCGGGGTCCGTCGCCGTGCATCAACGCCGCCAGGTGACCCAGCAGGCGCTGGAGGCGCATGTCCTGCGGTTCGGTGGAGGCCTCGACCTTGCCGGTGACGTGGAAGTTGCGTTGGCCGTTGAAGTCCTCGGTCACGGCGACGGACGCGTTGATGCCTTCGCCCACGTACAGGGCGTTGGGTGGGCCCTGCCATGGGAGTTGCCGGCCCCACGCCACAAGTCCCGCCGGTACCGTCGGCACGCGGGATGCGGTCCAGACGCCCGCACCGAGCAGGAGGGCAAACGCTATGGCCGCGCTTCGGCCCGCCGTGGCGAACCGTTCTCCGTGGGATGTCCGTAAAGCCGGCGCGAACGCAACGGCTGCCGAGACCATCGAGACGGCGGCCAACAGGCGCTGGGCGCCGCCGGTTCCCAGGAGGGGGATTCCGGCCAGACCGACGAGAAGCGCGCCGAATATGGCGCCGAGCGTGTTGGCGGCGTAGAGGCGGCCGACGACAGCGCCTGTGTCGCCGGACGGGGGCGCGGCGGCGGCCACGGCCAGGGGGAAGCTCGCGCCCCAGAGCAATGCGGCGGGCAGCATTGCGACGAGCGCGCGGGCGAAGTCGATCTGGAAGTGGAACCAGACGCTGGGAGCGAGCGACGGATCGACGGGCCAGTAGGGGAGCTGGCCGGCGGCCATCCACGCGCCGTATGCGATGGCGAAGGCCAACGCGAGCTGCGTCCACGCCAGGGCGGCGCGGGCGTGAGTGGTTGTCCGAGCGATCAGGGCGCCGGCGGCGCTGCCGATGCCGAGACCCATGAGGAAGACGGCGAGGATGACCGAGAAGGCATAGGTGGTGCCGCCGAACAGGAGCGAGAGCAGGCGCGTCCAAGCGACCTCCGCGCCGAGCGCGGTAAAGCCCGACAGCGCGATGGCGGCGTGGACGCTGCGCGGCGCCCACGGCCGGGCCGGCGGGGTCCGCGGGGGCGCTTCCGGTTCGTCGCTGGTTTCGGGCGGGGCGTACCGGGCGCGCTTCGAGAGCAGGTAGGCGCCGGCGGCAACGACGGCGTTGACGGCGACGGCCGTCAGGGCCGCCGTCGTTACGTCATGGACGCGCAGCAGGTAGAAACCGGCGGCGACACAGCCCGCGACCGCGCCCAGTATGTTGCCGCCGTAGACGAACCCGAGCCACGCGACGCCTTCGGGCGTGGCCCGGACGTATCGCGAAATCGCAGGCAGCGTGGCGCCCATCAGCATCGTGGGCGGCAGGAGCAGGATGCCTGCGGCGACGGCGCGGAGCGCGATGCTGGACGTGCCGCCGCCGTCGACGGCGGTGTAGAGGCGGCCCACGAGCGGCATCAGCACGATCAGCAGCGCGCCCGCCGCGGCGATCAAGACTTCGAGCACCGCGTAGACGCGCAGCGGGTGCCGGGCGGGGGAAACCCACCGCGGCAGCAGCAGCGCGCCGGCGCACATCCCGCCCATGAAGGCGCCGAGCAGCACGGCCAACGAAACGGCCGAGGCGCCGAGCACCAGCTCGAGCGTCTGGAACCAGGCGATCTCATAGATCAGCGCCGCGCAGCCGGAGGCGGCGAAAAGGAGCACCATAGCGGGGAGGTGCCGGGCGGAGGGCGCGGCTTGCGACGAGTTCATGCGGGTCCGGGTCGGGCGGTCGGTTTCGGTCGCGATCTATCGCTTGATCCAGTCGCGGAGCGCCGCGTCGATCCGCTCCCGCCACCCCGGCCCGCCGGCGCGGAAATGGTCGATCACATCGCGTGACAACCGAATCGTCGTCGACACTCTCGGTCGAGTGGCGGGCGGACGACCCTGGCGGACAGGCGCCTTCGCGAACTCTTCCGGCCAGCCGTCACGGGACAGATCCGGTGCGGTGTCAGGATCGAAGTCGTGCGCGATAGAGCCGTCTCTCTCTCTCATTGGCTTTCCTCGTGCCGATGGTCCGACGCATGTCGTCGCGAGCGTCCAGCTGTCGGCTTCCGGCGTCAGTCCGTCACCGACGCTCCTGCCAGCATCGAGACCGCGGCCAGCGTCGTCTGCGCGGCGTTGAGCCCCAGCCGGAAGTCGTCGTCGCTGAACGATTCGAACACGTCGATCGGCTGGTGCCAGGTCGGGTTCCAGCCGGCCCCGGTGTGCATGCCGCGTTCGTTCTCGCGGAGGCTGATCGACGGGACGAGGTCCATGAACGGCGTCGAGTCCGTGTTCGTCATGTGCGGTCCGACGGCGGCCGGGTAGTCCGTCGCGAACTCCTCGTTCGCTTCTCGGAAGAAGAAGGCCAGCCGCATCGCCCGGTCCGCGAACCGGGACTCGGACTGGAACTCGATGTTGATGTCGGCCTCCGGCCGCTGCTCCGGGTTCCACGTGCCGTCGGCCCGCGGCATGCCGTGATCCCACAACATCATGTCGTGCTGGATCATCGCCAGCCACATGGGTTCGGGATACCGGCCCGATCCGGGCGGATCCTCGACGCCCTGCAGGTCCGCGCGCTGATCGACGTAGGCCCGCGACCCGTTCAACCCGGTTTCCTCGTTGTTCCACAGCGCGAACCGGATCGACACGTCGGTCTCGACGTCGGGCATGTTCAGGATGCGGGCCAGCTCCATGACCAGCGCCGTGCCGGACGCGTTGTCGTTCAACGCTTCGCCCCAGCCGTGCCCGTCCATGTGCGCGCCCAGGATGTACATCTCGCCGGGTCGCGTCGCTCCGGTCTTGGTACAGTAGACCTGCTCGCGCGGCCCGTTCACCGCCGGCTGCCGATTCAGCTCCCGCAGTCGTTCATCGGGTTGGGCGTCCGGGTCGTTGTTGACGCCGGTGGGCCGCGTGATCCCGTAGTAGCGCGACCCGCCGGGCCCGTTCCGGATCTCGCCGCTGGCGATCACCGGGTCGCGCGGCGCGCCGCGGCCCCGGCCGCGGCCCACGGTCGGGCGCGGCGGCGGGTCGTACACGTAGTGAAGGCGAGCCGTCTCGCACCCGTAGCTCAGAAGCTGTTCCTCGATCCAGTCGACGGCGTCCCGGTTGCGGTCCGTCCCCTGGCGGCGGTCGCCGAACCGGGCCAAGCCCCGCATCGTGTCCTTGTAGCGTTCCAGGTCCAGGCGTCCGACGAGCGCGGCGACGGGATCGGGGGCGACGACCTCGTCCTGACCGGCCGCCTCGGGAACTACGGCCGGGCCTGCGCAAACCAGGATCGGGCCGCAGACGGCCGTGGCGAGGAGTGCTTCGAAGCGCATAGCGATCCTCCCATGATGGTGTCGGCGTTCGAGGATCATATCAGCGGCCCGGTGATCGCGCTTGGTATAATCCGGCATCTGCGGTGGAGGTTTCCATGACAATCGTCCGAGCGGTCGCCGCCGTCCTCGTCGTCGTTCCGGCGGCATGGGCGCAGGTGACGAACTACCGACCCGTCACCGACAAAATGCTCCGGAGTCCCAGTCCGGACGACTGGCTGATGTTCAGCCGCACCTACGACGCCCAGCGCTACAGCCCGCTGGAAGCGATTGACCGCGACAACGTCGGCGGACTCGTGCTGGCCTGGTCCCGCGGCCTGAACGACGGGAACGCCGAGGCGATCCCGATCGTCCACGACGGCGTGATGTACATCGTGGAGCCGGGCGCGGTCGTACGGGCCCTGGACGCGGCCACGGGCGATTCCATATGGGAGTACCGGCACGACGCGGGCGACGCGGCGGCCCGCGCGCGGACCAAGACGATCGCCATCTACGAGGACGTCATCCTGTACACGGCGCCCGACGGCTACGTGATGGCGCTCGACGCCGTCGACGGCGAGGTGCGCTGGCAGACCTACGCGGGCGAGG
>JAJEDW010000191.1 GCA_022821265.1 Acidobacteriota bacterium | reverse complement strand
ATCGTCGACGGCGACGAGGGGGTGGTGATTCGCGCGCCGTCGGAAGAGACCCTGGAATCCTACCGGGTTCGCGTCCAGGAGAACGCCGAGACACGCCGCCGCGCGGAGGGACCCGTCGGCGCCCCGTGCGTCACCCGGGACCGCATCTCGATCCTTCTGGGTTCCAACATCAACTTCAAGGAAGAGGTCGATGCCGCCGTCGCCCACGAGTGCGAGGCGGTGGGCCTGTACCGGACCGAGTTCGATTTCTTTCGCGAGGGTCCGACGCCGTCGGAGGAACGCCTGGCGGAGGACTACGCCTACGTCCTCTCGCACGCGAAAGACCGCTGGGTGAACATCCGCGCCGTGGACGCCGGAATGCGGGAAAGCCGCGACGGATGGCCCGCAACAGGCTCCCGGGGGCTGCGTTTTCTTCTCGAGAACCGCAGCCTGTTTCGAATGCAGCTGCGGGCGATCTATCGAGCGTCCGTCCACGGGCACGCCCGGATCCTGCTCCCGTTCGTCTCGACGCCGGAGGAGTTGTCCGAAGCTCGCCGGATCAACGCCGACGTCCGACGCCGCCTGTCTCAGCGCGGCGTTCCGTTCGACGAATCCGTTCCGATGGGCGTGATGATCGAGACCCCGGCGGCTGCGGAGACCTGCGACCTGATGGCGTCCGAGGCCGACTTCATGTGCCTGGGGACGAACGACCTGATCCAGTATCTGCTGGCGGTCGATCGCACCGACCTGGCGAGCCTGCAGATGTACGACCCGTACCATCCCGCCGTGCTCCGCGTTCTGAAGCACGTGCAGGCGTTGGTGGAGCCCACGGGAAAGCCGATGGTCGTCTGCGGCGAGCTGGCCGCCGACCCGTACTCGGCCGCCGTCCTCCTGGGGCTGGGCTTTACGCGGTTGTCGGTCAACGTCGGCGCCTACGCGCGTATCAAGCGCATGATCCGCTCGGTGGCGGTTGCGGAGCTGAGAGAGATGGCCGACGGCATCCTGGGCATGCGCGGCCGCGACCGGATCGAGCAACGCGTTCGCGAGACTCTCGCCAAGGACCTGTGAGCCGGGCCCCATGACGGGCGTCGCGCCCTCCATCGTCCGGCGGTTCCGGGCCTACGTGCGGCCGTATGCCTGGACCGTGGTCGTGACGCTCGCGCTGACCCTGGCCGTGACGCTGCTGGAAGCGTCCTACCCCGTTCTTCTGGGACTGGTCTTCGATACGCTGCTCGGCGCCGCCGATACGCCCCTCCAGACGCCGTTTCCGAATATCGAGTTGAATGTCCCGCCCGGGTACGGCCCATGGCTGCTCGCCGCCCTCGTCCTGGTGACGATCGTCAAGGCGGCCGCGTTGTACGGGTCGGTGGCGGCCATCGCGTATCTGGGACACTCCGTGGTTCGCGACCTGCGGTGCGACCTCTACCGCGCGATCGTGTCGCAGCCCCTGGGCTTCTTCGCCGGCTACCCGACCGGCGAGTTGATCTCGCGTGTCTCCTCCGACGTCGAGAAGGTCCAGACCGCCGTCTCCGAGACGTTGGCCGACCTTCTGAAGCAGAGCGCGATCCTCGTCGCCATGCTGGGCGTGGTGCTGGTGATCGACTGGCGGCTGACGGCCTACTCCCTGATTCTCGGTCCCCTGGTCTACTACCCCTCGCTCTGGTTCGGCCGGCGGCTGCGCCGGCTCGGCGCCCGGAACCAGGCCGAGGTGGCGGGCATGGCCAACGTCCTGTTCGAAACCTTCTCGGGAAACCGGATCGTCAAGATCTTCACCATGGAGTCCGCCGAGCGCGAGAAGTTCCGCTCGACCGCCGGGCGCGTCTTCCGGCTGGGTCTCCGGCAACGGTTGACGCACGCGTTGTCGTCGCCGCTGATGGAGATCCTCGGAATCTTCGTCGTAGCGGGTTTCCTGCTGTATGCCCGGAGCGAGATCCTGGCCGGACGGATGAGCCCCGGGACGTTCGTCATGTTCATCGTCGCGCTCATACGGCTCTACGATCCGATTCGCCGAATGACGGGGATATACAACTCGTTCCAGCAGGCGATCGGCGCCTCGAGCGCGCTGTTCCGCATCATGGATTCGCCGCCGGAACCGGACCCGGGCTCGAAGACGCTCGAGGCGTTCCGCACGTCGATCGAGTTCCAGGACGTGCGGTTCGGCTACGGCTCGGGCGAGGAGACGATCCGGGGCGTGTCGTTCCGGATCCTGCGCGGGGAAGTGGTCGCGTTGGTGGGATCCAGCGGGGCGGGCAAGACGACGCTGGTCAATCTTGCGCCGCGATTCTTCGACGTCACCGGCGGCCGCATCGCCATCGACGGGACCGACGTGCGGGATTTCACGCTGGAATCGCTCCGCCGGAAGATCGCGATGGTGACCCAGGAGGTCATCCTGTTCAACGACACGATCCGGACCAACATCGCCTACGGCGACCCCGCGGCGGACGACGACGCCATTCTCCGGGCGGCCCGCGCGGCTCTGGTGGACGACTTTGTCCGCGGTTTGCCCGACGGGTACGACACGGCCATCGGGGAACGCGGCGTACGCCTCTCGGGAGGCGAACGCCAGCGCATATCGATCGCGCGCGCGTTGTTGAAGGACGCGCCGATCCTGATCCTGGACGAGGCCACCTCCGCTCTGGACGCCGAATCCGAGATCCTGGTGCAGCGGGCCATCGCGAACCTGATCGAGGGGCGGACGACGATCGTGATCGCCCACCGCCTCTCGACCGTCCGTCGCGCGGACCGCATACTGGTGCTCGGCGATGGGCGCGTCGAAGAGGAGGGCACACACGACACGCTGCTCCTGCGCCAGGGTTTGTACTGGAAGCTTCACAAGCTGCAGTTCGAGGACGTGACGCCATGATTCTGAGCATGACGGGCTTCGGTTCGAGCCGCGTCGAAGCCGGCGGCGCATCGATCACCGTCGAGGCGCGGACGGTCAACCACCGGTATCTGGACCTGCACGTGCGCCTGGCGCCGGAGTTTCAGAACCTGGAGCCCGCCGTGCGCCGGGACGCGACGTCGAAGCTGGCCCGGGGCCGGGCCGACCTGTTCGTCAAGATCGAACGGATGCGCCCGGACGTCCGTATCGACGCCCGCCCGGACCTGATCGCGGCCTACGTGGAACTGGTGCGCGACCTGAAGTCGCGGTTTCCGATTTCGGGCGAGCTGACCGTGGAAGCCCTGTCCAGGCTGCCCGGAGCGATCCAGGTGGCGGACGCGGACCCGAGCCGCGAGCAGCAGGAAGCCTTGGCGGCGGGCGTGGAACAGGCGGCGCTCGCGGCGCTGGACGGGGTCCGCGGCATGCGGGCACGGGAAGGCGAGGCGATGGTCGCCGACATGCGGGCCCGCCTGGAAACCGTTCGCCGGCGTCTGGGCGTGATCCGGGAATCGGCCCCGGCGCTCCTGGACCATTACCGCGAGCGGCTGGCCGCGCGCGTTGCCGAACTGGCCCCGAGCCTCGACGTCCATCCCGAGCGCCTGGAGGTGGAGGCGCTGATGCTGGCCGAGAAGTCCGACATCGCCGAGGAAGTGACGCGGCTGGAAAGCCACCTCGATCAATTCGACGCCGTGCTGATGCGGGAAGCCGAGGCCGGAAAGCGGCTCGATTTCCTGCTCCAGGAGATGAACCGCGAGGTCAGCACGATCCTCTCGAAGACGTCCGGCCTGAACCGGACGGGCGCGTCGATCGGCGAGGCGGGCATCGACATCCGGGTCGAGATCGACAAGCTGCGGGAGCAGGTCCAGAACGTGGAATAGCGGGACGAGGCCGCGCCCCCTCCGCCGCCGCTATCGTCGAACAGAGCCATGACGATGGAGTGACCATGGAGCGAACATCCGTTCGACAGTCGGTACGAAGAAGGTTCTTCTCTCTTCGGCGTTCCACGCGCGTTCTCGCTGTCCTTCTCGTTCTGGAAGGCATCCGCGCGCTCGGCGGTTTCGCCGGAATCGACGTGCCGGGCGGGGGTGCCATCCGGTTCCTGCTCGTGATCGTCGGTGGATTCTGGCTCGTTTCCGTATCGCTCGACCTGATGCGCAGGGTTCTCTGGAGGGTTCGGAATCGGCTCCTGGTGACCTACTTTCTGGTCGGGGTGGTTCCCATCGTCCTGGTCGTGGCGATGGTCTCGATCGTCGCGACGATCCTGATGGGGCAGATCACGGGGTACCTCCTGATTTCGAGCCTGGATCGGAGATACGAGAACCTGGAAGGCGTCGCATCCAACATCGCCCTCGGCACGGCCCTGGGAAACGAGCCCCAGGCCGCGGCCGCCGCGGCGTTGGCCGAGATCCGCGACGGACGGCCGACGCTGGACGCCGTCGTCCACGTCGATGGCCATCCGATAGCGTCCACGTCGGGAACGCTGGAGAGAATACCGGAGTGGATCGAGCCCGGCTTCGAAGGAATGCTGGTTGCCGAGACCGGCATTCTTCTGGCTGCCCGTTCTCCGGTCGATGCATCCGCCGGACCGGTGAACGTCCTGGTCTACGAGGTCTTGAATTCCACGATCCTGTCCGAACTGCTGCCCGGACTCGCCACCGTCCAGATCGTCGAACTCCCGGCCGTTCGCCGGCCGGGCCCGTTCCTGGGCGCTCCCGGGACTGGCGTCCCGTTTCCCTCGGTGGTGATCAGCCGGCCCTCGGTCGCGCCGCTGGGCTCGGCCGACGAGGCTCCGCTTCCGGCGGCGGCCGCATTCTGGGACCTTCCGGTTCGATGGCCGTCCCAGGTTCCCGCGCGTCGTCTTGAAGACGGAGCGGAATTCAGGATGGCGGCTGTCATCGCCTCACGGCCGTCTCTGATCGTCACGGAGCTGTTCAGCACGTTCGCGCGGGCCGGAATACTCGGGACGAGTCTCATCGTCGTCGCCGCGGTATTCCTGTGCGTCGAGGGGGCGTCGTTGTTCTTCATCGGACGGTTGACCCGCTCGATAACCCGAACCGTCCGGGACACGTACGCGGCGACCAAGCAGGTCGAGGCCGGGAAGCTGTCCCACCGCATTCCGATTCGCGCCGACGATCAGTTGAACAGCCTGGCCGTGTCGTTCAACGACATGACAGAGAACGTTCAGCGGTTGATCGCCGAGGTCAAGGAAAAGGAACGGCAGGATTCGGAGTTGCAGATCGCCCGTGACGTCCAACTCGGCCTGTTCCCGCAGCGACAATCCCGGTTGGGAAGCCTGGAGGTCGCGGGATTCTGCCGGCCGGCTCGATCGGTCAGCGGCGACTACTACGACTACGTTGCCCTGGACGATCGACAGATCGCCCTCGTGATCGGCGACATCTCGGGAAAGGGCATTTCGGCCGCGCTGTTGATGGCGAGCATTCAATCGTCCCTGCAGGCGCAGATCATGATGGCCCGGAGTTCGCCCGCGACCGTCGTGTCGCCAGCGGAGATCGTCGGGCATCTGAACGATCAGTTGTACCGGACGACGACGGCGGAACGGTTCGCGACGTTCTACTGCTCGGTGTACGACGACGATACCGACGAACTGCGCTACACGAACGCGGGGCATGTGCCGCCGATACTTGTTCGAAACGGCGCCGTCACTCGACTCGAGCCGAACGGGATGATCATCGGGGCCTTTCCCGACGTCCGTTATGAGGAAAGCCGCATCAAGATCGGCCCCGGAGACCTGATCGTGGCCACGACGGACGGCGTGACCGAATGCGAGAACGCCGCGGGCGAGCAATTCGGACCGGACCGCCTGGACGCACTGCTGGTAAGACATTCCAGGAAGCCGTTGGAGGAACTGGCCGAGATCATCGTCGAGTCGGTGACGGAGTGGGCCTACGACCTGACGGGGCAGGACGACACCACGCTCCTGCTGGCCCGCCGCCCGCCATTCGGAGCGGCGTGAGGCGCCGTTATTCGACGACCGTCAATCCGGCGTGGACGGGCACGAAGAGTGATCCGGCGTTCAGCGTGTTTCGAATGCCGGTGAAGACGTAGGTTCCGACCGCAGCCTCGTCCGTCACACAGATCGGATCGGCGTTCACGCCGTTTCCGTCCAGGCGCGGCCATCCGATGACGGGGTCCGCCGGGACGCCGTCCAGCGTGAAGGTCACGTCCAGCGTCATTCCGGCGCCGTTTTCCACGATCATGGTGTAGCACTCGTCGTTCGAACGACTCACCGTGTCCGGCGATATCGTGAGGCCCGTCGGCTGGGGATGGAGCGGTCTGGACGGGGTCGTGACGTCGAGCAACTCGACGTTCGGGTTCGCCGGCGCACGCAGCCGCTTCAGGAAGCGGACGAGGTTGCCCTGCGACTCCGGTCCAAGACCGGTGAAGGCGTCGCGCGCCGCCTGCGCCTCGCCGCCGTGCGCGAGGATCGCGTCTTGAATGTCCAGCGCCCGGCCATCGTGCAGGTACGGGGCGGTGTCACCGACGCCCCAAAGACGCGCCGTCGTGAACATGTCGTTGCCGACCTCGGCGAAATGGGCCGTCTCCGCCAGCTCCGGCCCCATGGCGTGGCGTTTCAGATCCGCGAACAGTGGCACGTAAACGCCCCCGTTCGGGGAAGGCGCGAAACCGACCCGGACCAGGTCGACGGCGTAGTAGGCGTTGGCCTGCGGGTCATCGGGCGCCTCGGGATGGGCCAACGGCAGGTACCGGGAGCGCGTTTCGAGCACGGGCCGGTGACAGTCGGCGCAACCGATCGCCTGGAACGTCTCGAAACCGGCTTCCGAGGGCGGGTCCAGGCCTTGCATGACAGGCGGCGGATTGGTGACGTCGAAAAGGTGGAGAGCGGTCATGGCGCCGTCGGAGATCTCGTTGACCACGCCGTCGCCGTCATCGTCCACGTCGGCGCCGACGAACTCGGTTGGCTGGATGCCGAAATGGAATCGCATCGCATCGATGTCGAACGCACGCATGGTGGAAAACTCACCCTTTCGACCGAACGGGCGGACCACCAGGACGTCTTCGGGCCGCCGCCCCTCGTTGTGCTCGAACCCGATGCCTTCAACGCCTTCCAAATCCACCAGCCCCGGCGCCTCGGTCCTGAGGAAGCCGAAGTCGACCCCGTGCGTCAGCAGGCGCGTGACGGCGCCCGGCGCCGCAATCCGGGCTTGTCGCAACAGGCCCTGCAGGTCGCTGGTCATTTCCTTGGCCAGCAGCTCGCCGCCGCCGCCGCCGAAAAGGAAGGGAGGATTGGACACCCGGCCGTTGAAGTCGGCCACGCCGTCGGGCGCCATGAATCCTCCCCCCGGTGCGGAACCGACCACCCGGTTCTCTCTGCTGTCGGATACGTCGATGACGGTCGGGGCGATGATCGCGTTCTGGGCAATCCCGCCCACGCCGCCGATGCCGAGCGTCGGCGGGATCGTGTCATGACTGACGATCGTGTGACATTCGTTGCAACTCTGGGCGTCCAGACCGTTGACACGCAGGGTCGTACCGTTCCCCTGCAACGTCGGACGGCGGCCGGGGAACAGACTGTGTACGGATTCCGGCGTGCTGCCGGGAAACGGGCGCTGCAACTCGGCGGGATCGAACGGGCCGTCGCCGAATCCGTCCGCGCTTCGCATCGGACGCGTGAACACCTCCATCCCGGCCCGGCGGACTTCGTCCAGCGTCAACCGCCCGGTTTCGAGAGCCTCCGCGATTTCACGAAACGAGAGTTGCAGGACGGGGCTGGCGCGTTCCTCCTCGTCGTCTAGGCCTTGCGGTGCGGCAATGAGCGTCCGTACGACGAGCAACAGCACGCAAACGACCAGCGCCCGGCGAATACGCGGCGGGTCCGTCATCGACACGCGGCTTCCACCCGGTTCGCGGTTCCCTGCACGACTCCATTGTATTCGACAAACTATACGTACATGTCCACAGGACTCTACGATTGTTACAAGAACGTTATACATTCATATGGAGTCGATTCGCTGTCGTATCCGCGTTGGCGCGTTGTCGACAGATCCGAAGATCCGTACACGGGAGAAACCCGTGCTTCGAGCCCGTGCTGCATTCGGTAGTGCTCGGTCCCGAAATCTGGAATAATCGGCGCGGTGAAGAAGGCCGATCATGTGGGCGGGCGTCAGCGGCTGATCGACGCGACGCTGCGTTCTCTTGCGCAACACGGGTATCACCGGTCGTCGGTGAGGAAGATCGCCGATACCGCGGGCCTCACCGCGGGCCTGGTGAAGCACCATTTCGAGGGCAAGGACGCGATGTTGGTCGAGTCGTACCGCCACTTCAAGCGCGGTTGGCTGGAGGTGTACCTGGCCGCGGCCGAAGATGCGGGTCCCGATCCGGTCCAGCGTCTGGGGGCTTTCGTGCGGTCCATCCTGTTCTTCAAGGCGGCCGACACGGAACACATGAAGATCTGGGCCAGCTTCGTCGAGCTGGTGACCACGAATCCGGAGGCTTCGGCCGCGCAGGCCGAGAACTACGAGCGCTTTCTCGAGGAAATCACCAACTGTCTGTTCAGGATCTACGCCGGCCGCGGCGAATCGTTGAATCAGGAGTCCGCGGAGAAACTGGCCTTGGGCATCAATTCCGTGATCGACGGGGTCTGGTTGGAATGCAGCCTCAACCCGTCGCGGTTGACGCCCGACGAGGCGGCGGAAATCGCGCTGGACATGATCGGCGCCAGAATCGGCGTCTCATTCCCGCCCCATCGCGACGACGACTCCTGATCTCGCGGCCGTCGTCCGGTCCGCTTCGGACGCGCGACTCTGCTATAGTTGGGGATTGCGCGGCAACCTGTACATCGTTTCGGCGCCTTCGGGGTCCGGGAAGACCACGCTGCTCGGCCAGCTCATCTCCAAGTTCGACGATCTGATCTTCTCGGTGTCGTACACGACACGGCGTCCGCGCGGCAGTGAACGCGACGGCGTGGAGTATTTCTTCGTCGGCCGTGACGCGTTCCTCGACATGGTCCAGCGCGGCGACTTCATCGAGTGGGCGGAGGTGTACGGTCACCTTTACGGAACGTCGCGCGAGTTCGTGGAGGAGAACCTCGAGGCCGGTCGGAACGTCATCCTGGACATCGACGTGCAGGGGATGAAGCGCGTCCAGGAACAGGCGCCCGACGCCGTCAAGGTCTTCGTGCTGCCGCCGTCCTACGAGGAGCTGGAGCGGCGATTGAAGCAGCGCCGGCTCGAAGACGACGAGACCATCCGCATGCGCTTGGCGATCGCGAAGACGGAGATCGAGCGTTACCGGGATTACGACTACATCGTGGTCAACGACACGATCGAGGAATCGGCCCGCGTCCTGGAATCGGTGATTCGCGCGGGCGCGGCGCGGCCGGCGAATCAGGAAGCGCGAATCGGAGAGATCATAGCGTCGTTTGGAGGTGTGGATTGCTGAACATTCCGGACAACATCGACAGCAAGTACCGTTTCGTCATTCTTTCGGCCGTCAGGGCGCGGCAGATCCAGAACGGCAGCCCGCCGCTGGTCGACGACCTGGGGCGCAAGGCGACCACGATCGCGCGGCAGGAGTTGTCCGAGGGATTGGTCGAGTTTTCCGTGGCCGGCGAGGACGACCCGCTGGAGGAATGAGGGGCGCATCGCGATGAGCGACGCGACGTCATCGACGACGGGGAAGCGCCGGGTCGCGCTCGGCGTCAGCGGCGGGATCGCCTGCTACAAGGCGGCCGAGATCCTGCGCCGGCTCCAGGACCGGGGGTTCGACGTGGTCGTCCTCATGACGCCGGGAGCCCGGCGCTTCGTGACGCCCCTGACGTTCGGCGCGCTGTCCGGCCACAAGGTCTACACCGACATCTTCGAAGGCGACAACGAGGGCGCCGATTTCCGGGGCGCCTTCGACCACGTTTTCCTGGCGGAGTCCACGGACCTGTTCCTCATCGCGCCGGCCACGGCCGACTGCATCGCGCGCCTGGCCCGGGGAATCGCCGACGACTTCCTCACCACGTTCCATCTGGCCGTCCGTTCGCCCGTTGTCGTCGCGCCGGCGATGAACACCCGAATGTGGGAACATCCCGCGGTCCAGGCCAACGTCCGGACGCTGGTCTCGCGCGGCGCGCGCGTCATCGAGCCGGAGGCCGGCGAGATGGCGTGCGGCACCGTCGGGCCGGGCCGCCTGGCCGACGTCGCCGCGATCGTCGAGACCGTGGTTTCCGTCCTGGACCGGCCGCGCGACCTCGAGGGCCGCACGATCCTGGTGACGGCCGGGCCGACGTTCGAAGACATCGACCCGGTCCGCTACGTCGGCAACCGTTCCTCCGGCCGGATGGGGTACGCCGTCGCCCGGGCCGTCCGGCAACGCGGGGGCGAGGCGGTTCTGGTTTCCGGACCGACGGCGCTGGAGTTCGACGGCGCCATTCGTGTCCGGACGACCGAGGAGATGCGCGAAGCGGTCATGGACCGCGTCGTCGGCGTCGACGCCGTGGTCAAGGCGGCGGCCCCGCTGGATTTTCGTCCCCGGAATCCCGCGTCCGGGAAGATCAAGAAGTCGGCCGGCCTCGAGGTCCGGTTCGAGCCGACACCGGACATCCTGGGCGAGTTGGGGCGCCGCAAGAACGGCGCGGTGCTGGTGGGGTTCGCCGCCGACACGGAACGGCATCGCGAGTTCGCGCTCGAGAAGCTTCGCGCGAAGAACCTCGATCTGATCGTCGTCAACGCCGCGTCGGGACCCGATTCGGCTTTCGATAGTGATACGAACAGGGCAAGCCTCATCGACGCTACCGGCCGGTCCGAGGACCTGCCGACGATGTCCAAGGAAGACTTGGCCCATCGCATCCTCGACCGCGTCGCGGAGCTTTTGCGGCACGACTGAACCGCCGCGAGGCGCGTTTCCATGAGTCGACCGGATCTGGCCGGACAACTGGAGTTCTTCCGGGACCTGGGCGTCTCTCATGTCGACGCCGGCGCCGGCCGGACGCCGCCCGCCGATGAAGGCGCCGCCGATCCCGAAACGCTCGAGGCGATCCGCGACGACCTGGGAGACTGCCGGCGGTGCCGATTGGCGGGCCACCGCACGCAGATCGTTTACGGCTCCGGCAACCCCGAGGCCCGGCTGGTGTTCGTGGGCGAGGCCCCGGGAATGGACGAGGACCGGCAGGGCCTGCCCTTCGTGGGCCGGGCGGGTCAGCTCCTGACCCGGATCATCGAGTCGATCGGATTGAGGCGGGACGACGTCTACATATGCAACGTGCTCAAATGCCGGCCGCCGGGGAACCGCAATCCGGAGCCGGATGAAGTCGACGCCTGCAGCCCGTTCCTCAAGCGGCAACTCAAATCGATCCGTCCCCGCATCGTGTGTTGTCTCGGCACGTTCGCGGCGCAGACGGTGATGGGGATGAAGTCGCCCATATCGCGGCTGCGGGGGGACTTCCACGAAATCGACGGCATACGCTACATCGCGACCTTCCATCCCGCCTACCTGCTGCGCAACGCCGCGAAGAAACGCGAGGTGTGGGAAGACATGAAGAAAATCCGCGCGGCCCTGATGGAACCCTGATCCGGCGCCCGACGTTCGATGTACGCCGACGTGGCCGTTTGCCTCCCTTTGTGGAGGACCTTTCTCTACAGTGTCCCCGAGCCGCTTCCGACGGCCACGCGCGTCGAGATTCCGTTCGGGACCCGCCAGATCCAGGGCTTCGTGGTGGGCGCCCGGGCCGAGCCGCCCGAGGACATGGATCCGGACACCATCCGCCCCGTGACGGGCGTTCTCGATCCCGCGCCGCTGATTCGCCCGGACATCTTTCGGCTGTGCCGGTGGATCGCCGACTACTATGCCGCTCCGCTGGGAGAGGTCCTGAAGAGCGCGCTGCCCCCGAATATCACCGCCCGGCACGTGGCGGCGTTCGACGGCGGCACGACGGCCCCCGCGGAAATCCGGCCCCGCGTGGACCTGACCCCGGCGCAAGCCGCGGCGCTGGAGACGATCCGCGCCCGGGACGGCTTCCATCCCGTGCTCCTGCATGGGGTGACGGGCAGCGGCAAGACCGAGATCTACATGCGCGCGATCGAGGAGTGCCGGGCACACGGCCGCACGGCGCTGGTCCTGGTCCCCGAAATCGGCCTGACACCCCAGGTGCGGGAGCGGTTCGCGGCCCGTTTCGGGCCGCAGATGGCGCTCATCCACAGCGCGCTCAAGCCCCGGCAGCGAATCGACGAGTGGCTGCGGATCTACAACCGCCGTGCGCCGATCGTGATCGGCACGCGGTCGGCCCTGTTCGCTCCGCTGGAGGACCTGGGCGTGATCATCGTCGACGAGGAACACGAGTCCAGTTACAAGCAGGACGACTTGCCTCGCTACAACGCCCGGGACTCGGCGGTCATGCGCGCCAAGATGTCGGGGGCGCCCGTCGTGCTGGGTTCGGCCACGCCGTCGATGGAGACGTTCAGGAACGCGGAGACCGGACGGTACGCCTACGTCCATCTGCCGGACCGGGTCGAGGCCCGGACGCTTCCGGACGTGACCATCGTCAACATGCGCGAGGAATACGTCCGGCAGGGACGGCAGGCCGTGTTCTCCGACCGGCTTCTGACGGGCATCCGCGACCGCGTGGACCGGGGCGAGCAGTCCATCGTGCTGCTCAATCGGCGCGGGTATTCGATGTTCCTGCTCTGCCGCCGGTGCGGCCACTCGTTCCACTGCCGCGACTGCAGCGTGTCGATGACCTACCATCGAAAGACCCGCCGCCTTCTGTGCCACTACTGCGGGCACTGGCAACGTCCCCGGGACGCGTGTCCGGACTGCGGCAGCGAGTACATCCAGTACGTCGGCGAGGGAACCGAGCAACTCGAGCAGTTGTTGAACGACCTCTTGCCGGACGCCCGCGTCGCGCGCGTCGACCGCGACACCATGCGTCATCTCAGAGATTTCGACCGGGTCTTCGGAGAATTCCGGAAGGGGGCCCTCGACATCCTGGTCGGGACCCAGATGGTTGCGAAAGGGCATGACTTTCCGAAGGTCACGCTCGTGGGCGTGGTCTCGGCGGACGCGGCGCTGGGGCTCCCCGACTTTCGCGCCGCCGAACGCACCTTCCAGCTCCTGACCCAGGTGGCGGGGCGTTCCGGGCGTGGCGACGTCCCGGGCGAAGTGGTGATCCAGAGCTACTTTCCGGACCATTACGCGTTCCAGTTGGCGGCGCGCCAGCGCTTCGAGGACTTCTACCGGCGCGAGGCCCACTTCCGGCGGGTGATGTTCTATCCCCCGTTCACGTCGCTGGCCGGGATCATGGTGCTGGAGACCAGCCGGGAGCGCGCGGCCCGCCTGGCCCGGAAGATCGCCGATTTCCTGGACGCCGAACGTCCGGGACCGGTCCGGATTCTCGGCCCGGCGCCGGCCCCACTGGAGAAGCTGAACAAGACCTACCGCCACCAGCTCCTGGTCAAGTCGGCCGCGCGCGAGCCGCTGCACGCGTTGCTGGGGCGGCTGCGGCGCTTTCTCGAGGACACGAAGGCGCCGCCGGGGCGCGTCATCATCGACGTCGACCCGATGACGCTGATGTAGCCGTGGGTTGCGGAACGTCACGATCGCGTTCCAGAGTTGCACGCAGCGTGTCCGCCACCGTCCGCAGCGTGTCGGCCAGCGGCGAGCGGCGGCGCCATCCCAGCACGATGGTCCGGTAGGGAACGGGGCGCGCCAGCGTTCGAATCGACAGCTCCGAACGGTGCGTTTCCGTCGGAACCGCGATGGCCGGCAACAGGGTGACGCCGGCGCCGCTGGCGACCATTTGCGTCAGGGTGGGCAGGCTCGTCGCTCGAAAACCGAGCTCCAGGAGCCGGTTGCCGGAACAGTAGTCGAGCACCTGGTCGCGAAAGCAGTGACCGTCGTCGAGCAACAAGACGTGCTGCCCTCGCAGCCGGTTGCGGGTGACGGGCTCCTTGCCGCGTTCGAGAGCGTGTCCCGGCGGCACGGCCAGCACGAACGGGTCGACGGCGATCGTGCGGTGGTCGAGGTCGTCGAGATCGGCCTCCAGGGCCAGCAGCGCCGCGTCCAGATCTCCATGGTGGATGGCGCGGACGAGCGCATCGGTCTTGTCCTCGGTCCAGATCAGCGTCAGCCGCGGATACGTCGTGCGCAACGCGGGAACGACGTGGGGGAGCATATACGGGCCCACCGTCGGGATGACGCCGATCCGCAGCGTGCGGGTCAGCGGGTCGACGAACCTGTCGGCCGCGTCGGCGAGGTCGGCAGCTTCCACGAGGACGCGTCGCGCCCGGGCGATCAGCTCCTGCCCCGCGGCGGTCACCAGCACGCCGCGCCGGTCGCGCTCGAACAGCGACACGGCCAGCGCGGCCTCCATCTTGGCCACTTGGGCGCTCAGGGATGGCTGCGACACGTGGCAAAGCTCCGCGGCGCGCCGAAAGCTCATCATGTCAGCGACGGCCACGACGTATTGAAGCTGCCTGAGAGTGAAGTCGTACGTCTTCATGCTGATAGAAATAATCTATTCAGAAGATAGAAACAATGTCTTAGACGAATCAAGACGCACGAGCGCACACTGGTGTCAGGAGTCATTACAAATTCAACGAATTCCCAAGCTGCAAGGAGTCGATCACGATGATTGAACGAACGATATCTGTCATTGCCGTGCTGGCGGTCGCGATGGCGCCGGGCCTGCCCCTCCACCTGGCGGCGGCCCAGGATCGTCCGCCGGACAACGACTATTGGTGGCCGAACCGTCTGAGCCTCGACCCGCTGCGCCAGGACTCTGCGGGATCGAGCCCTCTGGACGCGGACTTCGACTACGCGGCGGCGTTCGAGAGTCTCGACCTGGACGCGGTCAAGGCGGATCTCGAAGAACTGATGACCACCTCGCAGGACTGGTGGCCGGCGGACTACGGTCACTACGGCCCGTTTTTCATTCGAATGGCGTGGCACAGCGCGGGCACGTATCGGACCCTCGACGGCCGGGGCGGCGCCGACGGCGGGCTGCAACGCCTGGCGCCGCTGAACAGTTGGCCCGACAACGCGAACCTGGACAAGGCGCACCGTCTGCTCTGGCCGATCAAGGAGAAATACGGCCGCAACATTTCCTGGGCCGACCTGATGATCCTCGCAGGCACCGTGGCCATGGAGTCGATGGGATTCGAAACCCTGGGTTTCGCGGGAGGCCGGGCCGACGCCTGGCATCCCGAAGACGTGAACTGGGGACCCGAGGGCGAGTGGCTAGCCGCCGACCGGCGCAACGCGGACGGCGAACTGGATCATCCGTTCGGCGCCACGCAGATGGGCCTGATCTACGTGAACCCCCAGGGGCCGGGCGGGAACCCGGATCCACTGGCGGCCGCCCAGGCCATACGGGAAGCCTTCGGCCGCATGGCCATGAACGATGAAGAGACCGTCGCGCTGATTGCCGGGGGGCATACGTTCGGCAAGGCCCACGGCGCAGCGGATCCGTCGCAGTACGTCGGCGTCGAGCCCGAGGGCGACGTCATCGAGGCCCAGGGTTTCGGATGGCGGAACAGCCTCGGAGACGGCCATGGCGCGGACACGATCACCAGCGGACTGGAAGGCGCGTGGACGTTCAACCCCGCGGCCTGGACCCACAATTTCCTCGAGAACCTGTACGCCTACGACTGGGTGCAGACTCGAAGCCCCGCCGGCGCGATCCAGTGGGAGCCCGCCGACGGCGCCGCGTCGGACCTGGTGCCCGATGCCCACGATCCGTCCGTCCGGCACGCGCCCATGATGTTGACGACCGACCTGGCGCTCAAGGAGGATCCGGCCTATCGCGCGATCACGTCGCGGTGGCTGGAGAATCCGGACGAGTTCGAAGACGCGTTCGCGCGGGCCTGGTTCAAGCTGACCCACCGCGACCTGGGGCCGACGTCGCGCTACCTCGGCGACCACGCGCCGGACGAGGAATTCGTGTGGCAAGACCCGATTCCGGCCGTGAACCATACTCTGATCGACGCGGCGGATGCGGCGGGACTGAAAGCCGCCATCCTGGATTCCGGCTTGACGGTCCCCGAGCTGATTCGGACCGCATGGGCCTCGGCATCCACCTACCGCGGGACCGACATGCGCGGCGGCGCCAACGGCGCGCGCATCCGCCTGGCGCCCCAGAACGGCTGGGCGGTCAACGATCCGGCCGAGCTGGATCGCGTGCTGGAAACGCTGGAAGGGGTCCGGAGCGATTTCAACGGCGCCCAATCCGGCGGCAAGCGTGTCTCGTTGGCCGACGTGATCGTTCTCGGCGGCGCGGCCGCCGTCGAGCGGGCGGCCGGCACGGCGGGGTTCGACGTGGACGTCCCGTTCGCGCCGGGCCGCATGGACGCCTCGGCCGACCGGACCGACGTCGACTCGATCGCCGTGCTGGAACCGGCGGCGGACGGGTTCCGCAACTACTTCGCCGTCGGCAACGCCCGGTCTCCGGTGGAGATGCTGGTGGAGAAGGCCGCGATGCTGAACCTGACGGCGCCGGAAATGACGGTGCTGGTCGGCGGCATGCGCGCGCTCGACGCCAACGCCGGGGGCTCCGGGCACGGGGTGTTCACGGACCGTCCGGGCGCGCTGACGAACGATTTCTTCGTCAACCTCGTCGACATGTCGACCGAATGGACCCCGTCGGCGGCCGAGGGCGTCTATGAAGGGCGCGACCGCGCCACGGGCGAACCGAAGTGGACGGCGACTCCGGTCGACCTGATCTTCGGGTCCAACTCCGAGCTGCGCGCGGTGGCCGAGTACTATGCGGCCGACGACGGGCAGGAAGCGTTCCTCGAAGACTTCGTCGCGGCATGGGTCAAGGTGATGACCCTGGACCGTTTCGATCTCGATCGGTAGTCGTGGGCTCCGGGCAAACGTGGGCGGCATTCTCCATGCCGCCCACGTGTCGTCTCGGGGGTTACCGCGCCACGTATTTCGTGATGCCGCCGCCGGCGGCCTGCCGCGATCCGGGGCCTTCCGCGGCGTAGATGTTGCCGTCCGCGTCCACCGCGACGCCTTCGCCGGCGACGCCCTGCAACGCGCGGTCGGCGTCGGCGTGCGGGGGCACGAACCCCGTGAGCCGGTCCTCGCCCGCCGGGCCGATCCGCACTCCGGTCCGCCATCCCGGGTGGCGTCCGACGTCGGATTCCGAGTCGATCGCGTAGAGCGTGTCGTCGTCGGTGATGAACAGCCCGCTGACGCGGCCGTGCTGCAGGTAGGTGTCGAGAAGCTCGCCGTCCTGGCTGTAGATCTGAATCCGGTGATTGCCGCGGTCGGCCACGTAGAGGCGGCCCTGGGAGTCCATCTCCAGCGCGTGCGGCGTCCGAAACTGCCCCGGACGAAAACCGATCTCGCCCCAGGACGTGATGAAATTGCCCTCGCTGTCGAACTTCAGGATGCGTCCGGTGGCGCCCGGCGGCGGATTCGGATTCTGGCCGCTGTGGCCGTCGGCGACGAAGATGTCCCCGTTCGGCGCCGTGATCACGTCGCACGGCTCGCTGAGCTGGCCCGGTCCGTCGCCCGGTTGGCCGGCCGCGCCCAACCGCAGGAGCACCTCGCCCTCCGGGCTGAACTTGATGACCTGGTGCCCCTTGGTCCCCTCGGCGTTACCCTGGGAGTCGGTGACCCAGACGTTGCCGTCCGCGTCGACGTGGAGCCCGTGGGGCAGGACGAACAGGCCGGCGCCGAAGCTGGCCAGGATTTCGCCGGTATCCCTGTCGAACTTGAAGATCGGATCGCGGTCGGGATTCTCCTCGCAACCGCCCGCGAGCGCGATTCCGCCGCAACGGTCGTAGGCCCATATGTGACCGTCGGGGCCGACGTCGATCCCGGCCGTCGATCCCCACTCCCGTCCGTCCGGCAACGGCGCCCAGTTCAGGATCACCTCGCCCGTCGGGTTCGGTAGCTGCCGGTCGACGAGATCGCTCGAGGCCTCCGGCGCGCCGGCGTCCGCCTCGGGTTCGGGCATGGACGGCATGTCGCCGGAGCATGCGGCCAGGCCCACGGCCGCCGCGGCGGCCAGCGCCGCGCCGCACCGATGTCGAGACAACCCGCGCGTGTCGCTCATGTCCGCCTCCTTGACGCGTGCGATTGTAGAACGGCGCGCGGCGGATTGCCCCATATTTCACCCGGTCCGCCCGAGGCCGTCAGACGCCGCCCGATCCGGAGCGTTCCAGCTCGTGGCTGCGCCACAGGTACCAGGTGGCGATGGTGGCGTAGGGGCGCCAGGGCCGGGCGACAGCCTCGGACTCGGCCTTCGTCGGAAGCGCGTCGAGCCCGTAGAGGTTGCGGATTGCCGACCGCACGCCGTGGTCGGCGTACGGGAAGACGTCGAGACGGCCGAGCGAGAAGATCAGGAACATCTGCGCGGTCCAGACGCCGATTCCGCGGACCGCGGTCAGCGCCTCGACGACGGCGGCGTCCCGCAGGCGCCCGATCCGGTTCAGCCGGAGCCCGCCGGAGGCGACGCGCTCGGAAAGGTCCGCGAGATACGCCGCCTTCGGGCGCGACACGCCGATCGCGCGGAACCCGTCGACGTCGATGGCGCCGACGCCTTCCGGGGTCAACCCGCCGGGGCCCACCCGCGCCTCGAGCCGGCGCCGGATGGCCCTCGCGGCGTGAATGGACACCTGTTGCGACAGGATGGAACGGACCAGCATGGCGAACCGGTCGGTTTCGAGCTTCAGCTCGGTGATCGGCGGGCACTGCCGGATCAGGCGCCGCATGACGGGATCGTTCCGGGCGAGGTGCGCGTTGCCTGCTCGAATCTGGTCGGCCTTCCGCTGCATTCCTGGCCCTCCCCCTCCCGGCGACGGCGCCTGATTATAGTGAATCGGCCCGCGGCGAGGGGCGGTGATATCATGCCCGCACCAATCACTCCACGGGGGCACGGAGCCATGAAACGAGCAGGCATGTCGGCGTTGATTGCAATCTGGGCGGCGTCCGTCGCCGCGGCGGCGCCGCAACGCGGCGGCGCGGCGGCCGAGGCGTTCAACACCGTGAAGACCAAGCTGGCCAGCGGATTGCCGGTCGTCGGCGGCACCGTCGACACGGCCGATACCAACATCTATTGCGCGATGGCCGGGGCCGGGTTCGACTTCATCTGGATCGAGATGCAGCACAGCCCGCTGACCTACGCCGAGGCCGCCCGGATGATCCGCGCCTGTCCCGGTCCGGCCGTTCCGTTCATACGCGTTCCCGACGCCACCGAGGGCGACATCCAGAAAGCGACCGACATCGGGGCGCTGGGAATCATCATCCCGATGGTCGACCGCGTCGAGAAGGTCGAGAACGCGATCACGTTCGCCAAGTATCCGCCCCTGGGCCGGCGCAGCCAGGGCGGGGGGCAGTACGGGGCGATCTGGGGACGCGGATACCGTCAGGCGGCCAACGACAACATGATGATCGTGGCGATGATCGAGAACCCGATGGGTGTCGAGATCGTGGAGCGGATCGCCAACCTCGAGCACGTCGACGTCGTCTTCGCCGCCAGCTCCGACCTGGGGAGCTTTACCGGGTTGCGCCAGGGCGACGCGGAGTACGAAGCGATGGTCTCGCGCATTCGCGACGCCACGCTGGCCGCCGGCAAGCACCTCGGCGGGCCGTCGGCGTGGAGGGACACGCGCGAGGGGTATTCCTTCTTTCAGGGACCGTCCTCGGCCGGACTGATTCGGATCGGCGCGCGCGAGTCCCTGGGTGGCGCGCCCGAGGCAGGCCTTCCACGGGGCGTCGCGCCCATCGAGGGCGAGGAGAACGAATAGAGCGGATCCGGGCGCCGCGCGCCGGCAGGGGGTTGGCGTGGGTGAGCGGCGCCTGATGATCAGTGTCCGGTGGAGGATACGGATCGAATTCCGTGTGCGCCGCTCCCCACGGCGCCTTTTATCTACCGAGCGCGCGGAATTGTCAAGCAGTAGTGCGAGGCGTTTCCTCGATCACGTTCTGGCCGTCTTTCGCCGCGGCGCCGCGTGCGTCGCATGTCCGTAGAACATCTCGGCGCATTCGGACAGCGTCTCCGACAGCGTCGGATGCGGATGGATGGAATCGGCCAGATCACGCACGGTGGCGCCCATTTCGATCAGGACCACGCCTTCGCTGATCAACTCCCCGGCGTTCTGGCCCGTGATTCCCATGCCGAGGACGCGCTCGGTTCCCGGTTCGACGACGAGCTTCGTGAGGCCGTCCGGGCGGTCCACGGCAATGGCGCGGCCCGAAGCGCCCCACGGGAACACGGCGGTCTCGACGGCGACGCCGCGTTCACCGGCCTCGGTTTCGGTGAGCCCGCACCAGGCGATCTCGGGATCGGTGAAGACGACGGCGGGAATGACGGCGTCGGAGACCCCGCCCTCGCCCAGCAGCGCCTCGATGGCCACGCGCGCTTCCCGGGCCGCCTTGTGGGCCAGCATGACGCCTCCGGCGACGTCGCCGATCGCGAAGATGCCGGCGTCGCTGGTGCGTTGCGCGTCGTCGACGGCGATGAAGCCGTTCGGGTCGCATTCGACGTCCGTGTTCTCCAGGCCGAGATCGTCCGACAACGGGCGGCGTCCGACGGCCACCAGCACGCGGTCGAAGTATTCGGCCGTTTCCTGGCCGTCGCTTCCCGTGATCGCCTCGACGTGCGTGTCCCGGATCGACAGCCCCCGGACCTCGGCGCCCAGGCGGACGTCGGCGAAGCGCCGCTTCGCGCGGCGCATGACGGGTCTCACCAGGTCGGCGTCGGCGCCGGTCAGGATCGAGTCGAGCGCTTCCACAAGCGTGACCTCGCTGCCGAGCGCGGAATAGACCGTCCCCATCTCCATCCCGATATAGCCGCCGCCGATGACCAGGAGCCGATCCGGGATCGATCCGATGTCCAGGGC
Source organism: Acidobacteriota bacterium (assembly GCA_022821265.1). Taxonomy (GTDB): domain Bacteria; phylum Acidobacteriota; class Terriglobia; order 20CM-2-55-15; family 20CM-2-55-15; genus JAJEDW01. The sequence continues at coordinate 947 of JAJEDW010000191.1, read as the reverse complement.
CTCGGTCGAGGTCATGATGCGCGAGCGGTCCAGGTCCCAGGCCCGCGGGACGACGGGTTCCGAGCCGACGGCGATCACGGCGTTCCGGAACTCGACCGTTCGCTGCCCATCCTCGCCGTCGACCCGCATCCGACGCGGCCCTTCGAATCGACCGCGTCCGATCATGATCTCGACACCGCGGGCGCGGGCGAGCGTGCGGACGCCTTGTGCGAGCTTCCGGATCACGCCCTCCTTCCACGACTGAAGCCTCGCGGGATCCACGGTGGGTTCCCCGAACGTGATCCCGCGGTCCGCCGAAACCCGAGCCTCCGAGATCAGGTGCGTGGCATGCAACAACGCCTTCGACGGGATGCAACCCCGGTTGAGGCACACCCCGCCCAGCCGCGAATCCTGCTCGATCAGGACGACTTTTTTCCCACGGTCGGCCGCGTAGAAGGCCGCGGCGTAGCCGCCGGGCCCGGCTCCGAGCACCACCAGTTCCGCTTCGATCCGATCCATAGCGCCGCTTGTCCTTTCGTCGCTTCCGCGCGCCGCGGCCGCCTTCCGACTCGGGGAACCGCGCCGATCCAGTATAGCCCAGCGTGACCAGCGCTTCTTGGTAATCCGGATTGACAGATGTATCGGATATCCGTATATTCGCGCACGTGGATAACAGTTCCGTCGATGCCTTGCTGCGCTCGCTCGGCGACGCCGGCCGGCGCCAGGTCGCCCGCATACTCGCCGAAGGCGCGTTGACCGTCGGCGAGATTTCCGAGGTCCTGGGACTCCCCCAGTCGACCGTCAGCCGCCAGTTGAAGACTTTGCGGTCGACCGGACTGCTGATCGACCGCCGGGAAGGCAGCCGCGTCTTCATCGAGTTGAGCGAACCCGCCCCGAACGGGGGCGGAGGCCTGAGCGAGGTTCTGACCGCGTGGTTGAGGACACAGGCTCTGCCGCCCGCCGTCGCG
>JAJEDW010000330.1 GCA_022821265.1 Acidobacteriota bacterium | reverse complement strand
TGTGTTCGGTAAACCCGCTGCCTCGGAGGGGCGGCATGGGGTAGGATCGGCTTCGGGGTCCTTCGAAGATGTTGCCGCGGGGGTCGATCGTTCCGTCGATGTTGCCGGCCTGGCCCGAGATCCCGACCTCCCGTTCGACGTTGTCGTAGTACGGTTCCAGCTCATCGAGACCGAAAGGCCAGTCCTCGACCGTCGATCCGGGCGGGATGCGGGAGGCCCCGTATCGACGCGTGGTTTCGCTGACGACCCTGAAGTCCCACGGGTTGAGACGCCAGCTCTGGCCCCAGTAGTGGAGCGACGTGCCTCCGACAGCGTTCATCATCGGGTGGATCGCGCGTTGCGGGGAGTACGGCGCCGAGGCGTTCGGCCGGTGCGTCGGCACCTCGCGGTTCGCCTTCTGAGCCGACTGCGGCCATCCGCGGACGTTGTTCCGGAGCTCGTCGGGCGCGAAGTCGCGCGGCCCCAGCCACGCGCCCGCTTCGAGGCCGACCACGTCGAGTCCGGCGCGGGCCAGCGGCAGCGCCGCCACCCCGCCGACCGCTCCGACGCCGACGATGGCGACGTCGGCGGGCGGCAACGTCTGGGCCATCACGCGCCTCCCTTCGTGAACATCGAGTAGTCGTAGGCCGACCGACGGTTGGAGGGCGGCGTTCGCTCCATTCGCTGCTCGTCGGCGGTCACCACGGTTCGGACTCCCGGGTAGCCGATCAGGTCCCAGCCCACGAAGTTGGCGTTGCCGCCGTAATACGGGTCGCAGAAGGTTCCCTCGATCGTGTGCGTTCTCACCAGCTCGAAGAACGTCGAGGAGTCGGGATAGAAACCGGTGGCCCGATCGGACTCCATGTCGGCGAGGACGGCATCCTGGGCCTCGGGACCGAGCTCGATGAACGGCGCGCCGCGGGACTCTTCGGCATAGCGGTCGACGGCGGCCAGTCCGGACGCATAGGCGTTCCGCGAGGACGCCAGCGGCCCGGCGAGCGCGCGGTCGATGTAGTGGGCCGCGCGCGCCTCCATCGCCCCCGGTCCGTTCCGGTCGGAAGGGATCAGACGGGCGACGATCGCTTCGAGCGTGTCGGACTCCGCCGCCGTCAGGGCCTCGAACGGTTCCTGTGCGGGTTCGGATGGGCCCGCGGGCGCGGCCCCCGACAGCGGCAACGCGCCGGCGGCGCCGGCCATGCCGGCCCGCTTCAGCAACTCGCGGCGGGAAATACCCGTCTTCTCGGGCTGGGGTCCCCCGTTCGGAGGATCATCCGATCGGCTTGCCATGACGCACCCCCTTCCTAATCCCGCAGCGTCAGCGCCACCAGGGCGCCCGGCTGCCCGCGCCGCGCGCTGCCGGACTGGACCACGATGTAGGGCCGCCCGTCGTGCATGTAGGTCATCATCCCGTACTGCCCGGGCACGGGAATCTCGACGCTGGCCAGGATCTCGCCCGTGCGCTTGTCGCGGGCGTGCAGCATGGGCATGCCGTTCTCGTTCGTCTCGGTCTCGCCTCGCAAGTCCTCGGTCGTCTGCACGAGCAGGTCGCCGACGACCATCTGGATCGAGTGTCCGGTGCCCCCGAACTCGGGGACGTCGACGCCTTCCAGGAGCGGATGGTTCCGAATGCGCTCGGGAGTCCGGCCGATGGGAATGTCCCAGAGCCGTTCGCCGGTGTTCATGTCGTAGGCGGCCAGTCCCTGGAAGAGCGGCTTGTAGACCGGCAGACCGTCGATCGATGGCAGACCGCCCGTTGCGGGTCCGCCCGGCGCCCACGCGGCGACCGTGGTCCCCGTGGTCGGCGTATGGCGCTCGCGTCCGCGCCAGGCTTCCGCGCTCAGCCCGGGCAGCCCCCGCTCCTCGTCGATCCCGTTCGTGGGCGCGAGATACCCCGGAGCGCTGCACGACCGGTTGTGGGGGGCGTACATGATCCCGGTCGTCGGATCGGCGATGGGCGGGTGGTAGATGTTCAGGCCGCCGAGGCATCCGACGACGTTGACGTAGTCGTTGTCGTGCGGCCACGGCAACGGCGGAACGTAGAGGCCGCCGACGCGGAATTCGCTGAGGATCTCCTCGGCGCGTTCCTTCAGAACCGGCGTGTAGTCGAAGAGGAACGCCTCGGTGATCCCGTCCCAGACGATCGGGTCCAGCGGCGCCGGCCGGCTCGGGTAGGGCTGCGTCGCCGCCGTGTAGTTGCCGGGGACCTGGGTTTCGAAGACCGCGCGGTCCTCGATCGGCCAGATCGGCTCGCCGGTCTCGCGGTCGAGCGCGAATATGAGGCCCTGCTTCGTGTTCTGGATCAGGGCCGGGATACTCCGTCCCTCGACGGTGAGATCCAGCAGGATGGGCGCCGTGGGAATGTCGTAGTTCCACTGGTCGCTGCGGTGGATCTGGTAGTGCCAACGCCGCCGGCCCGTCTCCACGTCCAGCGCCAGTACGCTGCCCCCGATGAGGTTGTCGCCCGGGCGGTGGCCCGTGTAGGACTGGACGGTCGAGGCGTTGGTCACGACGTAGACCAGTCCGAGGGCCGGGTCGGCGGAGGCGGGCGCCCACTGGGACATGTCGCCCGACCATCGCCACGCGTCGTTCTCCCAGGTCTCGTGGCCGAACTCGCCGGGGCGGGGGATGACGTGGAACTTCCAGAGATGCGCTCCGGTGGCCGCGTCGTACCCCATGATGTCGCCCGGGACGTTCTCGATCCGGGTCTGGTCGTAGCTGGGTTCGTGCCCGCTCAACACGACGACGACGCCGTTCACGACGATCGGCGGGGCCGAGCTGGTCACCATGCCCAGCCGTTGCGGGACGCCCAGGTCCGCGTCGTAGGGCTCGTTCCATTCGAGCCAGGGCTCCCAGTCCGCCATGAGGTCGGGGATCAGGTCGACGACCCCGGTCTCGGAGAACGCGTCCAGACCCACGGGTGCGCCCCAGTCTTCCAGCGGCCGGCCGGTCCGGGCGTCGAGCGCCCAGAGGAAGAAGGCCGGCGAGGTGACGTAGACCACGCCCCGCCCGTTGACCTCCGCGTAGGCGACGCCCTTGCCGAAGTCCGTCCGCGGGGAGCGGAGGTACCGCATCGTTTCCGGTTCCCGGAACGTCCAGAGCGTCTCGCCCGTTCCGGCGTCGATCGCCACCACCTGCCGCCGCTGACCGGCCACCGTGTACAATACGCCGTCGACGAACACGGGGGTGGCCCGGACGGTATACTCCACGCCCGGGCCGAAATTGTCGCCGCGCCAAGTCCAGGCGACCGCCAGATCGGAGAAGTTCGACGCGTCGATCCGATCCAGCAGCGGCGCCGACCGGGTGTTTCCCGCGTCGCCCCCCAGGTAACGCCACTCGCCGTTCTCCAGGCCCGGCTGCTGCCCGGCGCCTCGGGAGGCAAGGCCCGGCAGAACGGCCAGCGCGAGGATTCCGGAAACGAGTCGTGGCCGTTTCATGATGCATCCACCTCCATGAACCGGAAACGCGGGCATGATAGCGCCGCTGGTGGGGCGATCGGCAAGAAAAACGGTCCGGCGGGGATGCGGGCGTCCCGCGCGGTGGCAGGACAACGGGTGCAGCGAGGCGTCGGTTCAAGAATAACGATTCGTTCGCACAGCCCGAGTGCGCCAAGTCAAACGCGGCACGGTCGCTGACGGGTGTCGGGCCGTTCGATCGTGTCGGACCTATTACTTGGGCTGAACGCCTCGCTCCGCTCGTTGTCCACCCGCGGCGCGGACGCCGCGGGTCCTATTTTGACGTACGCCGACATGGGGGCGTGATCCGAGGCGTGGTTCATCCGCTGCGCCCCGCGGGCGGTGGGTTCGGTAATTCGGCGGTCTCGTTATATCCTTGGCCAAGCGCGGAGACGATCCCGGACGCCGAAGTGAAACGACGCCTACTGTTGCTGTTGCCGGTCTCGCTGATGGCACAGGCCGAACCCCAACGCCCCCTCAACTACGAATCCCTGTCGGATGGCCAGTCCGTCGCGGGCTTCCGGACCGCCGCGCTGTACGTGAGCGATGCGGACCGCGCCGTCGGCGCCCGGTTCGTCCACGAGCGGAGCGGTTTCACGCTGGACCTGCTCGACATCCGGTCGGTGCCGCAGGCTCTGGTCTGCGTCGCGACGTATCCGACCTCGGACATGGGCGAGCCCCATACGCAGGAGCACCTGTTGCTGGGCAAGGGCAACAAGGGGCGCGCCGTGGCGAGCGGCGAGCCGATGGCGCTGACGACGTCGACCGCGTTCACGGCGCAGCGGCGCACCTGTTACAGCTTCTACACGGCGGCGGGCGTCGACGTGTTCTACGATCAGTTGGAGGCGCGTCTCGACGCGTTGCTCCATCCCGATTACACCGACGAGGAGATCCGGCGCGAGGTGCGCCACTTCGGCGTGGACGCGAACCCGGACGGCATGCTCGAGTTGGACGAGAAGGGCACCGTGTACGCCGAAATGGTCAGCTCGATGGACCAACCGTCCCGGCGTATCCACCGCGCGGCCCTGCAGGCGATCTACGGCGCCCGGCACCCGTTGTCGTTCAGCGCCGGTGGGATGCCCGAGGCGCTGGGCCGTATGACGCCGGCCGACATCCGCCGTTTCCACGAGGACAACTACCACCTGGCCAACATCGGGGCCGTCGTCGGGTTGCCCGGCGGCGGCTTGGTGGAGCCGGCGCTGGCGGCCATCGGCGCCCTCCTGGACCGCGTGGAGCCGGTGAGCCCGAACCGCCCGGTGATGCGGGAGGCGGACCTGCCCCCGGCGTCGCCGGCGGCGGCGGGCGGGATCGTATTCGCCGAATATCCCCACCGGAACGCCGAGCAGCCGGGCGACGTCTGGCTGGCCTGGCCGGCCGACCGGGAGCTGGACGTCCACGACCGCGTGCTGCTTCGCCTGTTCCTGGGCGCGTTCGCCGGCGATCCGACCACGAACCTCTACAAGCGATTCATCGATTCCAGCACGCGCGAGATCGAGCTCGGCGCGCGGAGCGTTTTCGGCGAGATGATCGAGGAGTCCGGGTTCCCCGTCCTGGTGGGTTTCGGTGGCGTCCCCGTCGACAGAATGAACGCGGAGTCGATGACCGATCTGCGCTCCCGTGTCCTGGACGAGATCCGGACCCTCGCTTCGTGGGACGGCGCGTCGGCCGAGCTCCGGGACTTCAACCGCAGGGTCGCGAGCCGCGTCGTTGCGATGCGGCGCAACCTCTCCAAGCTGGTCGAGTCCCCGCCGCGGTTCGGCGTTCGCGGCGTCTACGATCAGTGGATCGCGCATCTCGAGATGCTGAACGGCGACGGCGGTTTCCGGAAATCCCTGACGCTGGAGCCCGTCCTCGACCGCATCGACGCGCTCCTGGCCTCGGGGGGCAACGTGTGGAGTGACGCCATCGACCGGTGGCGCCTGGTCGAAACGCAGCCGTGGCTGCTGGCCGCCCGCCCCGTCCCCGAGTTGATCGATGAGGCCCGCGAAGCGCGCGTCGCGCGGCTGGCGGCCGAGGTGGAGCGGTTGCAGTCGGTCTACGGCGCCGACGACGCGCAGGCGGCCCTGGCCCGGTTCCGCGCCGACTACGACGTCCGTACGCTCGAGATCGACGCGGCGGCCGCCGACGCCCCCCCGCCCCGATTCGTCGATGCGCCCCCGCTGACGCTGGACGACGCGCTGGAATACGAAGTGGCGGACGTTGGCGGCGTGCCGCTGGTGGCGTCCGTGTTCGACGGGATGACGTCGGCCACGGCGGGCCTCGCGCTGCGGCTGGACGGCGTCGACCCGGACCGGCTGATGTTCCTGGCGATCCTTCCGCGCCTGCTGACCCGCGTCGGCGTCATCGAGAACGGCGCGCCCGTTTCGTTCGAGGACATGAGCGAGCGGCTCCGGAACGAGATCCTGGGCCTGGACGCGGCCTTCAGCGTCAACCCGGCGAGCCAGAGAGTCGAGCTCGTCGTCCGGGGCGCCGGCAACTCCACGGCCGAGTCGCTGCGGGCGGTCGAGTGGATGCGGCTGGCGCTCATCCATCCGGACTGGCGCGTCGAGAACCTGCCGCGGATACGCGACGTCGTGGACCAGGCCCTCAGCCAGCTCGAGCGGACCACCGCGGGCTCCGAGGAAAGCTGGGTGCGCGGCGTCTACGAGGCCTATTGGCGTCAGTCCAACCCCCTGATCCTGGCCTCCCGGTCGTTCATGACCCGGGCCCACAACCTGTTCCGGCTGCGATGGATGCTCAAGGACGGCAGTCCCGCGGAACGCGCCGCGGCCGCGGAGAGCCTCTCCGCTCTGGCCGACGTGCGCGAGACCCGGGACGCGCTCGCCCGCCGCCTCGCCGGGATGGAGGCAGGAGGGGATCCGTATCTTGCGGACGCCGCGCGCGACCTCGGGCGTTTTCTCGGCGAGCTGCCGGACTCGAGCCTGGCGGGTGACTGGGCGCACCTGTGCCTGGAGATGGCCGAGGGGCTCCGGATGGGGCCCGCCGCGGCGTTGGAGATCCTGGACGGCGTGCGGCGCGACCTGCTCCGGACCGGCGGCGCGCGGCTGTTCCTGATCGCGTCCGCCGCCAACCGGCGGGCCTTGACGCCGGGCCTGGCCGACCTGGTCGCGAATCTGGATGCGGCGCCTCACACGGCCATCGACTACGATTCGCGCCGCCGAGTCGACGACCGGCTCCGCGAGCGGGAGCCCGGCGCCCGCAACCCGCTGTTCGTGGGACTGCTCAACCCCAACTCCCAGAGCGGCGTGTTCCAGAACTCCGCGCCGATGGCGGGGTACGGCGACACCGACCGGGACGCGTTGCTGGACTACCTGTCGGCCAACCTGTATGCCGGCGGCGGGGGGCATACCGTGTTCATGAAGACGTGGAGCGCCGGGTTGGCCTATAGCAACGGGATGCGGCCCCGGCCCGCCGAGGGGCGGCTGCATTACTACGCCGAGCGGACGCCGGAGCTGCCCGAGACCCTGCAGTTCGTCATCGATACGCTGGAGACGGCCGATCCCGACGCCGCGCTGGCGGACTACGCCGTCGCGCAGGCCTTCCGGAACACCCGGTCGCACATGACCTACGAGGCCCGGGGCGAGGCCATGGCCGCGGACCTGGCCGACGGCCTGACGCCCGAAACCGTGACGGCGTTCCACGAGGCGCTGCTCCGGCTCGGCCGGATGCCGGACCTCGGAACCGAGCTGCACCGCCGGATGCATCGCGTCTATTCCACGGTGTTGCCGGGAATGCGCGGGAGCGTCGACGACGTCGCCGGCGGAATCTATTTCGTCATTGGCCCCGAACGGCAGTTCCGCGCCTGGGAAGAATATCTGAGTGCGGTCGAGGGGGAGCCGGTCGACGTCTACCGGCTGTACCCTCGAGACTTCTGGGAGTAGACCATGGGCGAGATCGTTTACGTGTCGGAGGTAAGGATCACCCGGGAAAAGGGGCCGCTGCGGACGGCCGTCGTCCCGGCCGGCGATCCGCCGGTCAAGTTCGGCGTTCACGGCGGGATCGCCGCCCACTACGGGGTGGACACGTCGCGGCTGTCGGAGATTCACGCCACGACGCTGGACTACGTGGTGGCGGCCGCCGGCGGCTGAATGGTCGGGACCTTCGGAGGCGCGCTGGAGGCGCGCCAGATCGACGCGTCCGGCGGAAAACTGTGGGCGGAGGTCCGCGGCGAGGTCGCCTCCGACGGCGGCACGCTCGTCATCAAGCGTATCCATGTCGCGTTCAGCCTGGACGGAGCGGGAGACCGGGCCGACGTCGTCGAACGCGTCCACGGCGTGTTCGCCGGGAAATGCCCGGTCTATCGGAGCCTGGAAGGGGCCATCGAGATCACGTCGTCCTACACGCTGACAGGCTCATGAAACGCTCCCTCCTCGTCATCGCGTGCGCTCTGGCGGGCGTACTGGCCTCGCCGCCCCGCGCCGGCGCATCGACGCGGGAGGACGTCACGTTGACGACGCCGGCCGGCCTGCGGTTCACGCTCGCCGTCGTCCGGCCCGATGCTTGGACCCCGGAGTCGCGGCTGCCCGTGATCTTCGCGCTGCCGCCCGGCAACGGGGACCTCAACATGGTCAACGCGTTCCTCCGCAACTACTGGCTCGAGGAAGCGGACCGGCGCGGATACATCATCGTCTCCCCCGCCGTCCTGGGTTCGCGGCTGGAATCGACGGCCGGCGGCGTGGTGGACACGGTCCTGGCGTGGCTCGAAGACAACGGAGGCGGACACGACCCGGCGCGCATCGCCCTGGCCGGTCAATCCAACGGCGGACGGGGCGCGTTTCACGTGGTCCGCGCCCGGGCCGGCCGGTTCGCGTCGGTCGTCGTCATGCCGGGCGGCTACAGCGGGGCGGGAAGTCTGGAAATGCTGTCGGGGAAGCCGTTCCTGCTGACCGTGGGCGAGCGCGACGGCGGTTGGGTCGATCTGACCCGCGGCACGCGCGATCGGTTACAGGCCGCCGGCGCCGAGGTCCGTGTCGAGATCATTCCCGGCGCGGGGCACGTCTTTCCCTATCCTCCGGAGCGGCTGTTCGACTGGATCGAGCAGACGTTCCCATAGGTCGTTCCCATGATCTGGATGTTTCTGGTATTCGCCGCGTGCGCCGCCGCCGTTATCGCCTGCACGTTCCGCATCCGCCGCCGGCTGGAGGAAACCGACCGTCGGGCCGCCGAGCTCCGCGAGCGCATCGAGCCCGGCGATACGCCCTGAGTCGATCCGCGCGGCCGGCTATTCGCCGCCGCGGTAACGGCCGACGTAGGCCGACTTGGCCACCACCTTGCCCGCCATGGCCTCGAGCAGGTCCGCGCGGCCCGCGCTGGCGGGCAGGTCCAGCATCTCGTTCAGCGCGTACAACTCGAAGACGTAGTGGTGATATCGGGGACCCGCGGGCGCGCCCGGCCCGAAGTAGGCGTTCTGTCCCATGATGTTGGCGCCCTCGACGGCGCCGTCCGGCAACCCGCCCTCGGGGATGCCGCCCGCCTCGACGGGGATGTTCCAGGCGATCCAGTGCAGGACGTCGTCGGTGCCGCCGCCGAAGGCCACGTCGATGTCGTGAAAGATGATCGCGTAGCTGACGGTGTCCTCCGGGGCGTTCGAGAACGTGAAGCCCGGTTGAACGCCTCCGCGTCCGGCATACATCTCCGGGACGATCCCACCGTCCGGAAACGCGTCTGTTTCCATCAGGAGCGGCGGAAGATTGAAGCCGCGGCCTCCGCCCCGGCCGCGCTGCGCGTCGGCCGTCTCGACGCCGATTGCCGCCGCGGCGATCAGCGCCAACACGGCCGTTCGAATGGTGGTTCGCATTCTCGATGACTCCTTTCCGCCCTGGGGCGGATTCCACTCATGTTTCGCCCGTGACCTGGACGACGACCGTGCGGCGTCGTCCGCGCGTGTCGAAATCGACGAGGACCACCTGCTGCCACGTGCCCAGAAGCAGCCGCCCGTTGTCGAACGGGATCGTCAGCGACGGTTTGAGCATGGCCGCCCGCACGTGGCTCGATCCGTTGTCGTCGCCCCAGGTGGCGTGATGATGGTAGTCCGGGCCCTCGGGGATCCACCGCTGGAAGAACTCGCCCAGGTCTCGAACCAGCCCGGGCTCGAACTCGACCGTGGTGACGCCCGCCGTCGATCCGGGGACGAACGCCAGGACCTGTCCCTGCGCCATCCCGCTGTCGCGCACCGACCGTTCCAGCTCCGGGGTGATGTCGTGCACGTCGCAGTGACCCCGCGTCGTCAGCTCGATCGATGTCGTCCGGATCAACGTTCAGTCGGCGATCTGCTCGCCTTCGCGCTCGATGAACGCGTCGAGGCCGTCGGCGGAGCCGTTCACGGCTTCGTAGATCGCCCCCAGCGACGCCCGGAGCTGGGCGTCGGGATGTTCCAGGAAGACGGCGCGCGCCAGCGCCGACATCATGCCGTCCAGGTCCCGGGCGCCTTGCGCCGCGACGGCGCGCAACTGGTACAGGTTGGCGTCGCGCGGCGTCGCCCCCAGCGCCCGATCCAGCGCCGCGGCCGCGTCGGCGAACGCCTCGGTCTGGATGCTGGCGAACCCCAGCGTCGTGTTCACCTCGGCCACGAACGCCGTCCGCTGCTCGTCCGTCAACTGGGCGGCGTCGGGGCCGGCAAGAAACACGTCCAACTGCGCGGAAGCCCGCGCCGCGTATTCCTGGGCCTGTTCCCAGTGTCCGGCCGGCGCCGCATCCGGCGCTTCCTCGGACATGATGCGCGACAGGGTCATCAACGTGTTCAGGTCGTCGGGGCTGGCTTCCAGGAGCCCGGCGCCGTAACGGATGGCCGCGTCGGTGTCGCCCGCGTCCAGATAGCCCTGCATGAGGGTGCGCAGCACGAACACGTCGTCGGGAGCCACCTCCAGTATCCGGTCGCCGTAGGCGGCGACGTTCGCGAAGTCGCCGGCCTCCGCGGCGCCGTCGAGCAGCGTGTTCAGGACGAAGAGCTGTCCGCCCCGGATCTGTTCGACCGTCTGGTCGTAGGTCGGCGTGCCCGGTTCACCGACGGTCTCGAAGAGTTCCAGGGCCTCGGCCTGCGAGGCGAGCGCCAGCTCGGCGTACTCGGCCACGCTGTCCCCGTCGCCTTCGGCCAGGTAGGATTCGACGACGGACTGGTAGAACAGGGCCTCGCGGTTGACCAGCGTGAAGCGGACCTCGGGGAGGTCGGCGATCCCCGACGGGTCGTCGACGAAGGTCAGCTTGGTCGTCAGGAAGTGGTCCTGGGCTTCGATGGCCCGGAGCGCGACGTCGATGATGTCCTCGGCGTCGTGCTGCAGCTCGCCGCGCGCGCGCCATTCCTGGAACAGCACCAGGTGCCGGTACTCGCTGTCGATGTAGTCCGCCAGGAAATCGTTGACCGCGCGCAGGCGGTCGACGGCGGTCGAGGCGTTCTGGACCGTGAAGTAGGCGTCCTGCTCATCGGCGGACCGCGGCCGGGGCTGCACGGGCGCTTCCGGACTGGGACGGATCGTCGCTTGTTGCGCGTGGGTCGCGGCGGCGCCGGCGAGCGCCACAAGGACGGCGCCGAGCACGGCGCTTCGGATCGTCATCGCATCAGTCTCCTCGCGTTCGAAAGTCGAAGTGTGAAATGTTAGGTAAATCGGGGACGGGCCGTCAACGAAACTCGGGCCGAATGCCACGCCCTCGGCATCGGGCGCCGACCCGGACGTCGATTATACTGGCCATCATGCAGGGGGTCCCCGAAGAACCGCGGACCGGGCCGGCTGGAATTCTGCCGAGCGTGCGGTGCGGGCTGCTGGCGGTTCTGGTCGCGACGATGGGCGCGGGCGCGGCGGCGCCGGCCCGTCAGGCCACGGAGTCCGGCGAGCCGCAGCCGGAGCGGTACGCGCGCCGCATGACGCCACCCGAGGGCGACTGGATCCCGGAATCGGAGATCCCGCCGGAGACACCGGGCGCGCTGCTCGACATCATCTGGGAGCTCAGCCTCTATCCCCCGGACAGCGAGCCGACCGCCGGACAGCGCCGGGCGGCGGAGGATCTCATCCGACGCAGCTACGAAAGCGCCGAGCGCAACGGCTGGTTCGAGGAGGCCAACGGACGGGCCGACGGCTACGCTCCGATGTATGACTCCCTGACTCATTACGTGAACGAAGAGTACGTGCTGGACGACGCGGTCCTCGACACCGAGCGGCCCGAGTTCCTGATGTACTATTCCACGCCGTTGGGTACGAAGCTTGTCGGCTACATGTTTCTCGCCGACGAGCCGCTCGCGCGCGGCCCGCAGACCGGTGGCCCCCTGACGGTCTGGCATCACCATGTCTTCTCCAGGGACTACTGTTTCCTCGAGGGCCTGATTCCCGTCGGCGAGCCCCGGAACGGCCCGTGTGCGCGCGGAATCGCGCTGCGCCGCAGCCCGGAGATGATCCACGTGTGGCTGCTCGACCATCCCGAAGGTCGATTCGCGTCGCAGATGAGCATCGACCGCGGCGCCCTCATGTCCGCCCTGGAGCGGCGACTCGACGAGCGGGGCTACTAACGGCTTGCCGAAGCCCGCCGCACCCGGCTGATATAGTCCCTGGGCATGTGCGGCCGGTACACGGTAGCCGTGGATGCCGAGGCGCTGGCCCGGTTCATGAACGCCGAGGTGGACGACAACCTCGTCCTTCCCGTCTACAACGCCAGCCCCGGGCAGGTGCTGCCGGTGATCCTGGACGTCGAGCCGGGTCGGATCGCGCCGGCGGTCTGGGGGTTCCGCCGGGACGGCGCCGGGCGGGCGGCCCGGTTCCTGATCAACGCGCGCTCGGAGACCGTCGAACGGCGGCGGGCGTTCCGGGAATCGTTCCAGCGCCGCCGCTGCCTGGTCGTCGCCGACGGGTTCTACGAGTGGCGGGCCGGTGGGGAAGGCAAGCAGCCCTACCGGATCGGGCTCCGCACGGGCGAGCCGTTCGCGTTCGCCGGCGTCTGGGAGCACCGCGACAATGCGGCCCGCTTCGTGATCCTGACCACCGCGGCGAACGCCCGGATCCGTCCGATACATGACCGGATGCCGGTGATTCTCGACGCTCCGGAACGGCGTGCGTGGCTCGATAGCCAGGCCGGCCTGCAACGGATCCGGGAACTGCTCGCGCCGTACCCCGGCGACGCGATGGAGGCCTACCCCGTGTCGCGCGCCGTCAACAGCTCCAGGAACAACGACCCGAGCCTGATTCATCGTCTGGACGACGCCGTGGGCCGGACCCGGCCGCTGGATTGGGGGCCCTCCCCGCGGCGTCCCGATTTGCCTTGAATCGCCCTGGGGCCGCGTATAGATTGTCCCCTGCAGCCATGAGCCTCACCCGACGCACGTTCCTCAAGTCCGCCGTCACCGGCGGCGCGGCGGCGTCCGTCCTCGGGTTCAACCTCGAATCGGCGCGGGCCCAGGCCCGCGGGCTCAAGATCGACCGGACCACGGAAACGCGCAGCATCTGTCCGTACTGCGCCGTTTCCTGCGGCGTCATCATTCACACGCTCGGAGACGGCGCCGCCAACGTCGATCCGACCGTCGTCCACGTGGAAGGCGACCCCGACAGCCCGGTCAACCGGGGCGCCCTGTGTCCGAAGGGAGTCACGCTCCGGCAGTTCATCGTGAACGACCGCCGCCTGACGCGTCCGCTGTACCGCGCGCCCGGCTCGAACGCGTGGACGGAGATGGAATGGGACGAAGCCATCGACCGGATGGCGCGTCTGATCAAGGACACGCGCGATGGCGGGTTCGAGGAGACCGACGGCGCGGGGCGCCGGGTCAACCGCCTGACCAACACGGCCATGATCGGCGGCTGCACGGACACCAACGAGATCAACTACCTTCTCGGCAAGCTGAGGTTCGGCCTCGGGATCGTTCCGTTCGAGAACCAGGCCCGGCTCTGACACGGGCCCACGGTGGCCAGTCTGGCCGCCACGTTCGGCCGCGGGGCCATGACCAACGGGTGGACCGACGTCGCCAACGCCGACGTCATCCTGGTGATGGGCGGCAACCCCGCCGAGAACCACCCCGTGGGCTTCCGTTTCACGATGGAGGCCAAGCGCAACCGGCGCGCCCGTATCGTCACGATCGATCCGCGATTCAACCGTACCGCGGCGGTTTCGGACCTGTACGTGCCCATTCGCGCCGGCAGCGACATCGCGTTCCTGGGTGGGCTGCTCCACTACGCGCTGGCCAACGACCTCTATCACCGCGAGTACGTCGCCGCGCACACGAACGCGACGTTCATCGTCGGCGAGGGGTACGGTTTCGAGAACGGGCTCTTCTCGGGATGGGACGGCGAGTCGGAGACCTACGACACCTCGGGCTGGGGATACGAGCTGGACGGCGAGGGCTACGCCCGCGTCGACGAGACCATGGAGCACCCGCGCTCCGTGTTCCAGTTGATGCGCGAACACTATTCCCGCTACACGCCGCAGATGGTGTCGGACATCTGCGGTTGCACGGCCGAGGAGTTCGAGCGCGCCGCCGACGTGATCTGCTCCACCGGCGCGGCCGGCCGGGCCGGCACCATCCTGTACGCGCTGGGATGGACGCAGCACAGCCACTCCGTGCAGCTCATCCACACGGCGGCCATGCTCCAGTTGATCCTGGGCAACATCGGCATGCCCGGCGGCGGCATCAACGCCCAGCGGGGCCACTCCAACATCCAGGGGGCAACGGACCTGGGGGCCTGGAACGCGCTTCCGGGTTACCTGAAGATCCCGCGGGCGCACCAGCAATCGCTCCAGGCCTACATCGACGAGAACTCGCCGGCGCCGCTGCGGCCGAACTCCATGAACTACTGGTCCAACACGAACCGGTTCATGGTCAGCCTGCTCAAGGCCTGGTACGGGGACAACGCCACCGCGGCCAACGGGTTCGGCTACGACAACCTGCCCAGGCCCGACGCCGCGGACGACTACAGTTGGGCGACGATCTTCGAACGCGCCTACACGGGCGAGCTCGAGGGCCTGGTCTCGTTCGGCATGAACCCCGTGGCGGGCGGGCCGAACACGCCCAAGATGCTGGAAGGCCTGGCCAACCTGCGTTGGCTGATCGTCGCCGAGTGCTTCGAGACCGAGACCGCGGCGTTCTGGAAGGCGGCCGACGCCGCCGGCGAGTACTACCCGGGCGCGCGGGCCGCGGCCGACATCGACACCGAGGTGTTCCTGCTGCCCGCGGCGTGCTTCGCCGAGAAGGACGGGACCATGGTCAACTCGTCCCGGTGGCTCCAGTGGAAGCACGCGGCCCTGGACCCGCCCGGAGACGCCTGGAAGGACCAGGACATCATCGCCGCGCTGTTCCTGCGTTTGCAGGCGCTGTACCGGGAAGAAGGCGGCGCGGGGTCCGAATCGCTTCTGAACATGACCTGGAACTGGCGGAATCCCCGCTCGCCCGACCTGGCCGAGGTGTCGCGGGAGATCAACGGGCGCGGCGCTGACGGCCGGCAGTTGGCCAGCTTCGCCGAGCTGGCCGACGACGGGTCGACCGTCTGCGGCAACTGGCTCTATGCCGGATCGTTCACCGAGGACGGCAACATGGCCGCCCGCCGGGGCCAGGAAGACCCCACCGGGCTGGGTCTCTACGCCGAGTGGGCCTGGAACTGGCCGCTGAACCGCCGGATCCTGTACAACCGCGCCTCCGCCGACGCCGAAGGGAATCCCTGGGACCCGGAACGCGCGCCCATCCGCTGGGACGGCGCGACCTGGGTGGGCGACGTCCCCGACTACGGGGCGACGGCGGCGCCCGACGCGTTCGGCGCGTTCATCATGGTGCCCGAGGGCGTCGCCCGCCTCTACACGGTCGATTCGTTCGCCGAGGGGCCGCTGCCGGAACACTACGAACCGGTGGAGTCGCCGGTCGACAACCTGTTGCATCCCGAGGTCGGATCCAATCCGGCGGCGCGCACGATGATGAGCGCCATCGACAACCTGGGCTCGGCGGAGGACTACCCCTACATCGGCACGACCTACCGCCTGACCGAGCACTACCACTACTGGACCAAGAACGTCGACGGCCCGAGCGAGCTGCAGCCGCACTTCTTCGTGGAGTTGCCCGAGGAGTTGGCTGCCGAGAAGGAGATCGCCAACGGCGACGCCGTCCGGGTCTGGTCCGCCCGGGGCGAGGTGCGCGGCCAGGCGATGGTGACGCGCCGGATGCGCGGGCTCCAGGTCGACGGCCGGACCGTCTACCAGGTGGGCCTGCCGATCCATTGGGGCTTCCTGGGGCGCGTGACCGGACCGCTGGTCAACAACCTGAGCCCGAGCGTGTTCGATCCCAACTCCGGTACGCCCGAGTACAAGGGCTTCCTGGTCAACATCGAGAAGATCGCATGAGCCAGGACCTCCAGGCCGTTTCGGCCACGCCGGGCAGCGCCGCGGGCGCCGCCGTCGACACGACGTCCGTCGCGAAGCTGATCGACACGTCCACCTGCATCGGGTGCAAGGCCTGCGAAGCCGCCTGCCAGGAATGGAACGACCACCCCGTGACGCTGGCGCCTTTCGACGGGACCTACCAGTCCCAGCCCGACCTCAGCCACAGCTTCTGGAACCTGATCAAGTTCAACGAGACCGAGATCGACGGAGCGCCGGCGTGGCTGATGTCCAAGTACCAGTGCATGCACTGCATCGACCCCGGATGCCTCCGATCGTGCCCGGCGCCCGGCGCGATCGTCCAGCAGGCCAACGGCATCGTCGACTTCGTCCCGGAGCAGTGCATCGGCTGCGGATATTGCATGACGGGATGTCCGTTCGACGTCCCCAAGTTCGATCCCTACACGAAAAAGGTCTACAAGTGCACGCTGTGCACGGACCGGGTCTCGGTCGGTCTGGAGCCGGCCTGCATCAAGGCCTGTCCGACGAACTGCCTGACGTTCGGCGCTCGGGACGAGTTGATCCAGATCGCCGAGGACCGCGCCGCGACGTTGCGGGAAGACGGCTTCCAGGCGGCGGGCATATACAACCCGGCCGGCGTCGGGGGCACGCAGGTGCTCTACGTGCTGCGCGACGCCGACCGCCCCGAAGCCTACGGGCTGCCGGCCGACCCGCAAATTCCGTGGACGGTCGCCCTGTGGAAGGGGCCGTTGAAGTGGTTCGGCAACCT
>JAJEDW010000264.1 GCA_022821265.1 Acidobacteriota bacterium | reverse complement strand
TCCTCGAACAGGTCCGCCACGGCATGGGGCAGCCGCAGGGGGACATAGCCGGCGAACCGCACGCCGGCGTCCGCCGCGGCCCGGAGGATGGCGGGAAGCTCGTGATCGGTCAGGCCCGGGATGACCGGCGCCGCAAGGACGCCCGTGGGCACGCCCGCGGCCGAGAGTTCTTCCAGCGCGCCGAGCCTCCGGCCCGGCGTCGACGCCCGCGGCTCCATCACGTTGGCCAGCCCCGCGTCGAGGGTCGGGACCGACAGGTGCACGACGGCGCCGCCCCAGCGGGCCATCTGCCCCAGCAGATCGAGGTCGCGCGCCACCAGGTCGTTCTTCGTGATGACGGCGACCGGGTTTCGAAACTCCGCCAGGACTTCCAGGCACCGCCGCGTCAGCCGGAGCCGGGCCTCGACGGGCTGGTAGGGATCGGTCACGCCGCTCAGGGCCAGCGGCTGCGGTTCCCAGGAGCGGCGCGAGAGCGCCTCGGCGAGCAGGACGGGCGCGTCTTCCTTCACCAGAATCCGCGTCTCGAAGTCGAGGCCGGCCGAGAAGCCCAGGTACTCGTGCGTGGGCCGGGCGAAACAGTAGGCGCAACCGTGCTCGCAGCCGCGATACGGGTTCACGCTGGCGCCGAACCAGACATCCGGGCTCTGGTTCGTCGCGATGATCGACCGCGTCCGATCCAAGAGAAACTCCGTCGACGGACGACGATTCCCGGATTGCGGCGCGTCGAGAGTCGTGGAAAGGCGTTCGAAGCGATTCCCTGGATTGCTGGCCGCGCCCCGGCCCTTCATGAGAGCGCGTCGATCTTCGCGGCGAGGATGAAGTCGCTCTCGGTGAGCCCGTCGATCTTGTGGGTCCAGATGGAGACCGTCACCCGGCCCCATGCCAGGTGGCAATCCGGGTGATGTCCCTGTTCTTCGGCGATGGCGCCGACACGGTTGACGAAGTCCAGGGCTTCCCGGAAGTCCGGAAACCGGAACTCTCGCTCGATGTGGTGGCCGTCGACGACCCTCCAATCGGCGGTTTCCCGCGCGAGCGGCTCGATCTCGGCGGCCGTCAGCGGGGGCACGCCGCCACGGCAGGGAACGCAGTCTCTCTCCGACAATGCCATCACGGACTCCTCTTCCGGCACCCGCTCCAGTCTACAACAAGGCCTACGCCACGACGGCCAGCGCCGCGGCCGACGCCATCACCAGTACCGCGGTCCGCGTGTAGCCCCCGTCCAGCCACGCGGCCGTCCTTCGA
This sequence comes from Acidobacteriota bacterium, assembly GCA_022821265.1. Taxonomy (GTDB): domain Bacteria; phylum Acidobacteriota; class Terriglobia; order 20CM-2-55-15; family 20CM-2-55-15; genus JAJEDW01. The sequence goes on along the minus strand of JAJEDW010000264.1, from coordinate 2,319 downwards.
GACAGGAAGTAACCAATGAAGATTCCGGGAAGCAACGCCGCGGCCATCTGCAACTCGATGAGGCGGAATCGGCCGGCCAGGAAAAGGCCGATCAGGGAGATGATCGTCCCGAACGTCAGGACGAACGACATCGTCCCTCTCAACCGCCGCCCCTCCGCGTCCTGGTAGGCCAGGGCCATCGGCGGGCCGCCCACGGCGGCGGTCGAGCTCATGAACCCGGCCACGACGCCCACGCCGAACAGGGCCGACACGGTGGAGCGGATCCGGAATCCCGCCAGGCTCATCGCGACGGCCGCCAGGATCAGGAAACCGAGGAGGAGGCGCGTGCTCTCGACCGGCAGGGACGCGATCAGAAGCACACCGGGGACGGTTCCGACGACGCGGCCGGCCATCAGCGAGCCGGCCCCGCGGGTCTCGATCCCGTGCCGGTCGCGGACCGACACCAGGGTGGTCAGAACCAGCGCGGCGGCCAGCAGCGGCCCCGGGACCAGGAGCGGGTCGATGAGGATGAGCAGCGGCGCCGCCACCAGCGACAGACCGAACCCGACCGACGCCTGAATCAGCGAGCCGAGAGCCGTGACGATGATGATGGCGATGATTTCGAACTCGGACACGTCCCTCCCGTCCATCCGGGCCCGGCCCGAATCGGTGGGGGATGGCGGGCGCTTTCCTCTTCGGCCGTGGAACGGCTATTCCGAGGCCGAGTCCGTGTAGGTGATGCGGTAGATCACGCCCTGAAGATCATCCGACACCAGCAGTGACCCGTCGGGAAGCTCCAGGACGTCGGCCGGACGGCCTCGAACCTGGCTGCCGTCATAAAATCCACCGGCGAAGACTTCCTGCCCCGAGCTGTATCCGTCCTGAACGTGGACCACGGCCACGCGATAACCCAGGGGCGCGATCGGACGATTCCAGGAGCCGTGCTCGGCCACGAAAATGGAGTTCCGGTAGATTTCCGGGAACATGGAGCCCGTGTAGAACGTCATGCCGATGGCGGCGACGTGGGGCCCCATCTTGGCCGCCGGCGCGACGTAGTCGGCGCAATCGTCGCCCTCGCCCTGCTCCGGATCGAGCAAGTCGCCCTGGTGGCAGTGCGGGAAACCGAAGTGCTGGCCGGGCGCGGTCGCACGGTTCAACTCGTCGCTGGGCAGGTTGTTCCCCATGAGATCGCGTCCGTTGTCGGTGAACCACAGGGTCCCATCCGTCGGGTCGAAGTCCATACCCACCGAATTGCGGACGCCGCGGGCGTAGATCTGGAAGTCGCCCGGGTTCGCGGGATCGACGCGTATGATCGTCCCCCAGGGGTCGCGTTCCTCGCCGACGTTGCCCGGGTACCCCAGCGCGGTGTAGATCATGCCGTCCGGCCCGATATCGAGGTACTTCCAACTGTGATTGAACCCGTCGACGGGTAACTCGGCCACCACGACCGGATCGGGAGGGTTGTCCAGATCCGCAAGGATGTCATCGTACCGGACGATCCTGTTCTGCTCTCCGACGAAGAGCGCCCCGTCGCCGAAGGCGACGCCGTTGGGCAGGGTCAACCCGCTCAACACGGTCCGCACGTCCTCGGCCCGGCCGTCGTTGTCGTTGTCCCGGAAGGCGTACACCGCCGTCGCGTTGGCGCCGAACCCGAAGGAGCCGGCGAACACGGTGCCGTCGTCGGCCAGCGCCATCTGGCGGGCCGACGGCATGCCCTCGGCGTAGATGTCGATCTCGAAACCCGGAGGCAGGGAGACGCGCTCCAGGTCGATCGGCGGCGGCGGACCGCCGCGCTGGGCCCGAACCGCGGCGGGCGCGAGCAGGGCGGCCACGACGGCGGCCGCCAGAAGCGGGCGCGGGGCGAACCTGGGTTGGCGTTTCATCGAGCACACACCTCCGGGCCGAGTCGGCCGAATCATCATATCCGCCCCCGGCGGGCTTTTCCATAGGGCTTCGTCGAAACGCCGCGTCCCGCCCGCCCCGAGGATGCCGCCGCCAGGGGCGCGATTCTCATCATGGGCGGGAACCGCTATAATGGCGCCCCGCGGCGGCGGCGCACGCCGGTCCGCCGCGGCGTGGAGGGACGAACCGATGGTCGTGTTGCCCCGGAGCGAACTTCGACGGAACCAGTGGGCGGGCGTTCTGACTTGCGTCGTCGCGCTGGCCGTGCTGGCCGGGATCCCGTCCGCCTACGCGGACGCCGGCGAAGGCGCGCGGGTCGGGGTGATCCTGCTGGCGCTGGCCGCCGTCGCCGCCGCCGGCCTGTCCGTGATGCAGATTCTGGCCCACCGGCGGGGCAGCCGCGCCGTGATCTTCCACGAGAGCGGCCATTTCGTGATC
>JAJEDW010000067.1 GCA_022821265.1 Acidobacteriota bacterium | reverse complement strand
GTCGAGGGGCGCGGCCGTCGCCCGCCCGGGAGCAAGCAGGCTCCGGGCCGTGGCGATCGCCGGCAACGCGCCCAGCGCGCCCTGTACGAAACGGCGCCGCTCCAGCCTTCGCTGGAGCACTTCTTCGAAACTCTTGCCGGTCCGAGCCGGCCCGGTCGGTCTGGTCATGGGTCCTCCGATGGTGGTGTAGGCATGAATGGTCTGAAACACGACTTATCCCAGACGGGTGTTGCCGGGTCGTGAGGCGTTTGCGAAACTGTCGGCCCGCTCGTTGCGAAGCCGTTGCGAACGGCGCGACGGCGTCACGAAACACTCACAGTCGTCGCGCGCGTCGAGTTGGCGGCCCTCCGGCCGGGCCGTCGTTGTAGAATCCGGTCGAGCCGGATCGTCTTTGGCATGGAGAGTTGCTCGTGCGAGGAACCCGGAACTATTCGATGGGACGCCTCAGCGTGGCGTCATCCGCGGCGCTGCTGCTGGCGGCCGTTCCGGGTTCGGCGATGCGCCAGGACGACGCCGGCCCGCTCCTGGAGCGCGCCCGCGGAATTCACGAACGCGTGCTCACCATCGACACGCACGACGACATCCCGTTCGATTTCGCGACGGAAGACGTCGACCCGGGCGTCCGCGGTCCGCGTCAGGTCGACCTGCCGAAGATGGTCGAGGGGGGCCTGGACGCCGAGTTCTTCATCGTCTACGTCGGCCAGGGCGCGCGTGATCCGGAGGGTTACGCGTTCGCCCGTTCCCGCGCGCTGACCAAGTTCGCGGCGATCCATCGCATGACCGGCGACATGTATCCGGACCGGATCGAGCTGGCGTACGCGGCCGACGACGTCGGGCGGATCGTCGAGTCCGGGAAGCGGGCCGCCGCGATCGGCATCGAGAACGGCTGGGTGATCGGCCGGGACCTGCGACTTGTGGGCGCCTACCATGTCTTGGGGGCGCGCTACATGACGCTGGCGCACAACGGCCACAACGACATCAGCGATTCGGCCCAGCCGCAGCCACGTCTGGGCGACCCCCCGTCGGAACACGGCGGCATCAGCGGCTTCGGCGAAGCGGTGATCGAGGAAATGAACCGCGTGGGAATGATGGTCGACGTTTCGCACATCTCGAAGGACGCCATGTTGGATGCGGTCCGGTTGTCCCGGGCGCCCGTCATCGCATCCCACTCGGCCATGTCCGGGGTCCACGCGCACGCGCGGAACATGGACGACGAGCAATTGCTCGCGCTGCGGGACAACGGGGGCGTCATACAGACCGTGGCCTTCGACGCCTACCTCGTGCCGGAAGAGCGCTCGCCGGCGGGCGTGGCGGACCTGGTCGACCACATCGACCATGCCGTTGGCCTGATCGGCATCGACCACGTGGGAATCAGCTCGGACTTCGACGGGGGCGGCGGCATCGAGGGATGGCGCGACGCCAGCGAGACGTTCAACGTGACGCTGGAGCTGGTCCGGCGAGGTTACTCCGAGGACGCCATCGCCAAGCTCTGGGGCGGCAACCTGCTGCGCGTCTGGCGCGAAAACGAGCGCGTCGCCGCGGCCGGGACGCGCTGAGACCGCGGCCGTGTACACTTTCGCGGCCGGCTGCTAATATGGCTTCGCGTCGGTGCTCCGGATCTCCGGAGCGGCAAGAGGGAACCCGGTGCGATTCCGGGGCTGCCCCGCAGCGGTGAACGGGAACGACCGCCGTCAATCGCACTGGCTCGACTGAGCCGGGAAGCGACGGCCATTAGGATCGCGGCGACAGCCGGACGCCCGTAAGCCCGAAGACCTGCCGGCGACGTGACGACGGACCTGAACCTCCGCGGGGAGGCACGGGGGCCCCGGCCTGACGGATCTCCCTGTTCCACGCGCGGTCGGCATTCGGTCCCGGTGTGCTGGACCATTCATCAGGAGGCATCGATGACCCCTCGACGCTCGTTGATCGTTCTGCTCTTCGCGCTGAGCGTGGCCGCCCGGCTCGTTCCGTACGCGCTGGCGCGTCTCGGCGTACCGATCGATCCCGAATCCACGGCCTATCCGTGGAACTTTTCGCCGATCCTCCCGATCTGCCTGTTCGGCGGGGCGGTCTACGCGCGGCGCGAGTGGGTCTTCGCCATCCCGCTGGCCGTGTACCTGCTCGGCGACGTGGGCATCTGGATGCTGACCGGCCGGCTCGACTGGGCGTTCTACGCGGATCAACCGGTGGTCTACCTCTCGGTCGCCATGGTGGCCGCGGCCGGGTTCGCCCTGCGCCGCGAGCGCACGTGGCCGCGCGTCGCGGCGGTGGGGCTCGGCTCCTCGATCGGCTTCTTCCTCGTGACCAACTTCGGCGTCTGGGCGTTCGGCGGCGGTGCGGTCTATCCGCATACGCTGGCGGGCCTCGGCGAGTGCTACGTCCTCGCGATCCCGTTCCTGCGAAACACGCTGGTCAGCATGGCCGTCTTCCTGCCCATCCTGTTCAGCCGCGTCGGCCTGAAGGCGACGGTGGCCGCGGTGCGCACCCCACTGGCCGCGACCGGTACGTAACGCGCCGCCATGGCGCAACGCGTGGTGTCCCTGATCGCCAGCGCGACCGAGATCGTCTGCGCGCTGGGGTTCGAGTCCGAGCTGGTCGGCCGCTCGCACGAGTGCGACTACCCGCCTTCGGTGACGCGCCTGCCGGCCTGCTCGAGCTCCAAGGTCGATATCGAGGCGTCGGGCGCCGATATCGACGCCGAGGTCCGGGCGATCGTCGCCGAGGGCCTGTCCGTGTACCGCGTGAATCCCGAGCTGCTGGACCGTCTGGCTCCCACGGTCGTCATCACGCAGACGCAGTGCGAGGTGTGCGCCGTGAGCCTCAAGGACGTCGAGGCGGCCGTGTGCGAGCTGGTCGGCTCCCGTCCGTCCGTCGTGTCGCTGGAGCCGATGTCGCTGGACGACGTGTGGGCCGACATCCGGGCCGTGGCCTCCGCAATTGGCGACCCGGAGCGCGGCGACGCTCTCGTAGCGGGCCTCCAGGCCCGGCTCGAGGCGCTCCGCGGCCAGACGCGGACCGTTGCCGCCCGTCCTTCCCTGGCGTGCATCGAGTGGATCGACCCGCTCATGAACGCCGGCAACTGGATGCCGGAGCTGGTCGACGCGGCGGGCGGCGACAACCTGTTCGGGGAAGCCGGAAAGCACTCCGGGTACTTCCCGTTCGAAGACCTTGCGGCGGCCGACCCGGACGTCATCGCCGTCATGCCCTGCGGGTTCGACATCGACCGCGCGTGGGACGAGATGCGGCCGCTGGAGGCGCACCCGGCGTGGGCGGAGTTGTCCGCCGTTCGCGAAGGCCGCGTGGTCATCACGGACGGAAACCAGTACTTCAACCGTCCCGGGCCGCGCGTCGTGGAATCGGCCGAGATCCTGGCGGAATGCCTCCACCCGGAACGCTTCGACTTCGGCCACCGCGGGCGGGGCTGGCGGCCGTGGACGCCCCGGCAGGGGTAGCTGGGCGCACGCGCCGTGAAAACAGGTGAGGTCGTGACGAAGCTGAAGGACCTGAAGAAGCACCTGATGGAAGACCCGGAATTCCGAGAGGAGTATGTCCGCGCCAACGACGAGTTCACGCTGATCGAGGCGCTGGTTCACGCGCGAGCGGCGGCCAAGCTGACGCAGGCGGAACTCGCCCGGCGCCTGGGCACGACCCAGTCCGCGATCGCGCGGCTCGAGGGCGGGGGAGTGTCGCCGACGTTCGCCACGTTGCGGCGTTACGCCGAAGCGACCGGCACGCGCCTGACCGTCGAATTGGTAAAGGCGGACACCTGAATCGCGCGGGCGACCCTGTGCCCGATCTTCTTGTTGTTTTGCGGTCGGAGAGCCGCCAAACCGTTACGAGCGGTAGGCGTCGAGCATGGCGCTGAGTCCGGGGACCCGACCGGCCAGCTCGTCCACGTCGATGTCCTCGCCGCGCATGCCGACGGCCCGGATCTCGGGCGGACGGCACACGATCACGGCGGCCGGCGCCTTGTACCCGTAGGCCCACGCGCCGCCGGGCGCCGCGTAACTGTCGACGCCGACCTCCTCGATCGGAACGATCGTGCACGAGTCGCCATCGAGAGGCGTTCCGGCGCGCAAGAGGCTCACGCCCGCCTCCATGCGGTCCACATCGCCCGCAACGTCACCGGCGACAGCGCGAAGGCGCCGGCGGCGGCAATCAGGCGGGCCGGCACGACGCGGAGCTTGCCCCCGACTTCGAACTCGAGCCTTTCCCGTTCGAAGTCGGCCCCGACGTCCAGTCCGGGTCCCGCGCGGGCGCCGAGCACCGCGATGGCCGGGCCCAGGCACGCCCATACCATTCCCGTGTCCGCGGGGTCGTCGAACCCCAACCGGAGGCGCAGGTGGAAGTCGCGCGGCCGAACGGTGGCCGCGGCGGCCCGGAAGAATCGCAGCAGACGGCGCCGGAACGCGGCGCGGCGGCGCGCCGCGGAAAGCAACGCTCGAGAGAAGCGGAGCGCCATCCCGCCCCGGCGAAGCGCTCGGCGCCGGATACGCCGGCCGCGTCCTCGCACCGCCCTGGGATCGAACTCGACCAGACCGAACATCCATCGCACGGAAACGTCGGCTCGAATCGAGTCGCGCCTGCCGATCTTGAAGACGAGGTCGACGGGCGCCAGGAGCAGGGCCGTCAGGACCGACACCGTGACGAGAACGGCCAGGAGCATCGCGGGATCCCGCTATTCCTGGCTGTCCTTGGGTTTGCCGATCGTCACGTTTTCGACGCCTTTGGTGACCGTTTCCACGATTCGCTCCAGCACCCGGCCGCTGCCGCGCTTGACGGGCTCGACCTTGACTCCGTCCTGATCGATGACGATGACCGCGACGGGCTTGATGCCGCCCGCGCCGCCGGTGACGTTCTTGTCCTCTTCGCCCGTGTCGTCCTTGCCGCCGGCGCCGGCCACACCGAAGCCGAAGCCGAAGCTGACCAGCGGGATGAGCGTGGCGCCGTCCACGGCGATCGGTTCGCCCACCACGGTCTTCGTGTTCAGCAGCCGTTCAATTTCCTGCAGCGTCGTTTTCGTGATCGATTCCACTTCGGACATGAGACTTCCTCCCAAAAAAAATGCAGAATACCACGGCGCCCGGGACGCGCCGTTGAGCGGCCAGACGTCCGTGGAACGACCGGCGTCTGTGGCGGCTCCTGGGGGCTCAAGCGGCTCCGGTGAGACAAACGGCCAGGAAGACGCGATATGCAGATACGCTATAGATGGGGAATCGGCCAAACGAATGGGCACGACCGGGATCGAACCGATGACCTCTACCGTGTCAAGGTAGCGCTCGTTCCAACTGAGCTACGTGCCCCGAGGCTGCGTCTTCGGGAATTCTAAGGCCGGCCGCAACCGCCGTCAACTCGGGCTCGCCGGCCCGGACCGCGGCGCGTCCGCGGTTATCGCACCGGTTCCAGGTCCCTCCAGTTGGGTCCCATTTTGGCGTCGACGACCAGAGGGACCTTCAGGTCGGCCACGCCCGACATCCATTCCCGGATGTCTTCGACGATGCTCTCCTCCCCCTGGGGCACCTCGAAGATCAGCTCGTCGTGCACCTGGAGTACCATCACCGTCCGGACCTCGCGGCGGTGGAACTCCTCGGCGATCCGGATCATGGCCAACTTGATGATGTCGGCGGCGGCGCCCTGAATCGGCGCGTTTATGGCCATCCGCTCGGCCATGCTGCGCAGCATGCCGTTCCGAGAGTTGATTTCCGGAATTTGGCGGATGCGGCCGAACAAGGTACGCGTCCGCCCGTCGCGTCGGGCCTCGTCCAGCGCGTCCCGGATGTAGCCGCGCACGCGCGGATACCGGTCGAAGTACCGCTCGATGAACGCTTCGGCCTCCTGCCGTGCGATTCCCAGTTGCTTGGCGAGACCGAACGGCGTCTGGCCGTAGACGATGCCGAAGTTCACGGCCTTGGCTCGGCTGCGCTGCTCGCCGGTGACTTCCTCGGCCGGCACGCCCAACACTTCCGCCGCCGTCGACCGATGGATGTCGGCGTTCTGAAGGAACGCCTCGATCATGCGCTCGTCGGCGGAGAGGTGCGCCAGGATCCGCAGTTCCACCTGCGAATAGTCGGCCGACAGCAGGCGCCATCCGTCCCGTGCGACGAACGCGGCCCGGATGTCGCGTCCCAGCGCCGTCCGGATCGGGATGTTCTGCAGGTTCGGGTCGTGCGAGGACAGGCGTCCCGTCGCCGCGGCGGTCTGGTTGAACGACGTGTGCAGCCGCCCCGCGCCGTCGATCATTCGGGGCAGCACGTCCACGTACGTCGACTTGAACTTGGCCCGTTGCCGGTATTCCAGGATGCACCGCGGCAACTCGTACGTTTCGGCCAGGTGCTCCAGGATCTCGACCGCGGTCGAGTACTGGCCGGACTTCTTGAGCTTGCGCGGCGGCGGCAGGTTGAGCTTTTCGAAGAGAATGACGCCGAGCTGTTTGGGCGAGTTGATGTTGAACTCCTCGCCCGCCAGCGCGTATATGCGCGAAGTCAAGTCGTCGAGCTCGCGGGCCATCGCGCCGGACATCGTCTCCAGCACGCCCGGGGCCAGCATGATGCCGTTCTCCTCGATGTCGGCGAGCACGGGAACCAGCGGCCGCTCGATGCCGGCGTAGACGTTCCCGGTTTCCTGCTCGATCTTGGGTCCGAGGAACGCGTGAAGCCGATGCACCCAGACGACCGCGTCGTCGAGCTCCGCGTCGACGGCCCGTCCGAAACAGGCGCGCGTCAGATCGGCCACGCCGTACTTGCCGCTGTTGGGATCGAGCAGGTAGGCCATCAGCATCACGTCGTCGTAAGGCGGCGCCAGGACGAGGCCTCGGGCGCGCAGCGCCAGAATCACGGCCTTCGCGTCGTGGACGATCTTGCGCCGTCCGGGATCGGAGAGGAGGGGCGCGGCCGCATCGACGGGAACGTCGTGGACCGCGCCGTCGCCCGCCCACAGAAGGACACGATCGCCGTCGAACCATAGTGAGAACGCCGGGCCGGGATCGGGCGGATCGTCCGTCCGGACGGTCTCGTGAGCGGCTTCCGGCGCCGTGCCTTCGTCTTCCAGTTGAGTCTTCAGCAGCGTGGTGAAGTCCAGCTCCTGAAGCAACGGAACCAGCGTTTCCGCGTCCGGGGATCGGTATCTGAGCGTGTCCCACTCGACCTCGACCGCGACTTCCGTGTCGATCGTGACCAATTCCTTGCTCAGGAGAATCTGTTCGCGGTGCGTGATCAACGACTCGCGTTGTCGTTTGGCCGTGACCTCGGCAGCGCCATCCAGGCAGGCATCGAGCGAGCCGAAGCGTTGGATCAACGACCGCGCCCCTTTTTCGCCGATACCGGGCGCCCCGGGCACGTTGTCGGAGGCGTCGCCCCAGAGGCCCAGCAAATCGACGATCCGGTCCGGCCTCACGCCGAAGAGTTCCTCAACGTCGTCGGGACCGATCAGCCGGTCGTCCTTCGACGTGTTCAGCACGCGCGTTTCGTCGGTCACCAACTGCATCATGTCCTTGTCGAGCGTCACGATCACCGGATGGATTCCGTCGTTCGACGCCCGGCGCGCCAGCGTCCCGATCACGTCGTCGGCTTCCTTGCCCGGGACCTCCAGAACGGAAACCCGCATGGCGTTGCAGAAACGCTTTATGTAGGGGATCTGTTCGGCCAAGTCCGGCGGCATCTTGTCGCGGTTGGCCTTGTAGTCGGGGAACATCGCGTGACGGTGGGTGGGCTCCGCCGTATCGAAGACCATGGCCACGTAGTCCGGGGGGAACTTATCGAGCACGCGGTTCAGCATCAACGCGAAACCGTACGTCGCGTTCGTCGGCAGCCCCCTGCTGTTGGTCAGGCCCCGGACGGCGTAGTAGGCGCGGAACACTTGCGACATCGCGTCGACGAGCATCAGTGAAGGACGCTTGATCATCGGTGAGCAGAACTGTGCACTGCGAGACACGGCCCGTGCGGCTGACGGTGTCTCAAGTGATTCATTCCATTGGCTCGGCCGTTAGGCACGCCAATTGCACTGGACAAGGTGCGATGCATGAGCGAACGCTGGCCGGCGAGATCGAATTCTCCGGCGTCGGGTTGCATACGGGAGTCTCCGTTTCCATGGCCGTACGTCCCGCGCCCGCGGGCACTGGCATCGTATTCCGCCGGGTCGATCTCGACAACTTCGAAATCCGCGCCGGTGTGGAGTCGGTTTCCCGGGTGGCCTACGCGACGACCTTGATGTCGAAGGGCGTCTGGATCTCGACGGTCGAACACTTGCTTTCGGCCTGTTACGGGATCGGCGTCGACAACGCCTATGTCGACATGGACAACCTCGAGGTTCCGATCCTGGACGGGAGCGCCCGCCCCTTCACCGAAGCCATCGCCGGGGCCGGGCTCGTCCGGCAGGACCGGCTTCGGGAGTACCTGCGCGTGGATCGCGAGTTCGTGGTGGAGGAGAACGGAAAGTCGCTGGCCATCTATCCGGCCGAAACGTTCGAGATCGACTGCACCATCGACTTCGAGCATCCGTTCATAGGCCTCCAGCGATTGTCGCTGGACTGCACGCCCGAAGGTTACGCGGCATCGATTGCGCCCGCGCGTACGTTCGGATTCGAGGACCAGGTCGAAGCGTTGCGGCAGAACGGCCTGATCCAGGGAGCGTCGCTTGAGAACGCGATCGGGCTCACCGCCACCGGCATGCTCAACGAGGAGCCGCTGCGTTTCAGGGACGAGTTCGTCCGGCACAAGATTCTCGATCTGCTCGGCGATTTCGCCCTGATCGGAACGCCCGTGCTGGGACGGCTCGTCGCGAACCGCGCGGGTCACGCGTTGCACACCCGGTTCGTCGCCGGCTTGTTGGAGAGCGCGTCCCATTGGTCGATCGAGACCCGCGAGCCGGCGGCGCTCCGGGCGGGCGCCTGACGGGGCGTGTTCAGGCCGGATTCGAGTCTCCCCCGGCCCGTGCCAGGGTCAAGACCTCCACTCTCCGGGCGCCGTGGCGTTTCAGGACGCGCGTCAACTCGTTGAGCGTGGCCCCCGTGGTCTGGATGTCGTCGACCAACAGGACCGAGCGCTCGACGCGTCCGCGGCATTCGAACGCGCCCCGCATGTTGACGACGCGTTGATGGCGGGTCATGCCCGTCTGGCTTCCGGTGTCCCGCCGCCTCCTGACGACGCCGCGCTCGATTGGCAGCCCCAACCGCGCCGCCAGCAACTCGGCCTGGTTGTAGCCGCGTCCGCGCTGGCGGCGCGGGTGCAGCGGAACGGGAACGACGCAGTCGGGACCGAACGGGTGCCGTTCCAGACACCCCTTCAACCGGCGTCCGAGAGGACGCGCCAGGGACACGCGGTCGTTGTACTTGAACTCATGCACGAGTTGCCGGACCGGATCGTTGAACGCCAGCGCCGCCCGCCCGAAGTCGTACCGCGTCCTCCCGGTCAGGCACGCCGCGCACACTCCCCCGGCGGCCACGCCAGGCAGGCCGCAACGCTCGCAGACCGGGGATGCCGGGCCGACCAGAGCCGCCGTCTCGCACGTCGGGCAGAGCGGTCCCCGCCTCCAGCCGGACGCGCGCCGGTCGCAGAGGACGCAGTCGACGGGAAAGAGCAGGTCGAGAATCGGATCGAGCACGCGATATCGCGTTCGACGGGCCGGGCCCATCGACTATATCACGCGCGCCACGTCACCGCGCGTACGGGTGATTGCGGACGATCGACATCGCACGGTACAACTGTTCCATGAGAACGGCGCGCGCGAGGTCGTGGCTGAAGGTCAACTCGGACAGCGACCAGTCCAGGTCGGCGCGACCCATGACGTCGCCGGACAGGCCTGCCGGCCCGCCGACGACGAAGACCAGGTTCTTCGGACTCTCGGCCATGTGCCGGCCGATGAACCGCGCCAGGCCCTCCGAACTGAATGCGCGCCCCCCAGCGTCCAACGCGACGACAAAGTCGTCTCGGTCCACGGCTCCGAGGATCCGGTGCGCCTCGACTTCGACCCGTGTCCGGTCGTCGGAGACCTTGGGTTCCCGCAGTTCCGTGATCTCGACGTTGGCCAGACGGCGCAACCGCTCGCACATTTCCGTGCAGACGCTGGCCAGTGCGGCGTTCTTCGTCCGCCCGACCCAGACGACACGGATCTTCATCGGCACACGGAGCGCGTCCCCGGTCGGGAGCCGGGCGTCAGTTCCGGGGCCCCGAGGGTGCGGGCACCACTCGGCGCTTTCCGGCCCGCCACAGTCGCTCCAGATCGTAGAACTCCCGCGCCCGCTCGGTGAAGATGTGCACGACGAAGTCGAGGTAGTCCATCAGGATCCATTCGCCTTCGGAGTAACCTTCGATATGCGACGGCCGGAACCCCGCGGTCCGGAGCTTCACGTTGACATTGTCGGCGATGGACTGGGTCTGGCGGGATGACGTCCCCGTGCAGATGAGAAAGCGATCCGAGAACGAGCACAGCCCTTCGATGTCGAGGACGACCACGTCGCGCGCCTTCTTGTCCATTGCTGCGTCGAGCGCGAGATCGAACGAATCCAGGCGGGTGTGTGACGTAAGCGGCCTCCTTCAGGAATATAGCCGGTTCGAGGCGATGTAGGTCTGGACGGCCGGGGGAATCCACTCCTCGACGTCCCTCCCGTTGCGCAACCGTTGTCTCAAGGCCGTGGACGAAACGTCCGCGTCGACGCCCGGCAGGTAGTAGACGCGCGGCGTGGTCGAGAGCGGTTGTTCGGGCCGGTCCCGGACCACTTCCACGGAACGGATGTCGTCGCGCATGGAGAACCCCGGACGATGGACGACGGCGACGCTGGCCAGATCGAAGAGGCGATCGTAG
>JAJEDW010000112.1 GCA_022821265.1 Acidobacteriota bacterium | reverse complement strand
CGCGAGTCGTTCCGCCCGTTCGCGCCGTCGGTGCTGCGCGAGCGGGTCGCCGACTTCTTCGAGATGCGGCCGCGGGAGGACAGTCCGTACATGCTGCTGGTGGCGCCGGTGCGGGAGTCCCATCGGACGCCGCTCGACGCGGGCGGCAACGGACTGCGCGGACTCGACAAGCTGAAGGCGGCGCGGTCCGACGTTCCGGCGGTCACCCACGTCGACTACTCGGCGCGGGTCCAGACCGTGGACACCGAGCGGCATGGGCGCTACGCGACGCTGCTGCGGGCCTTCGAGGAGAAGACCGGTTGTCCGGTGCTGATCAACACGAGCTTCAACGTGCGGGGCGAACCGATCGTCTGCACACCCGAGCAGGCCTACCGCTGCTTCCTGGCGACGAACATGGACGCGCTGGCCCTGGAGCGCTTCCTGCTTCGCAAGCCGGCGCAGCCGGAAGCGCCGGCGTTCGACGCGGGCGCCTATCGCGGCGAGTTCGTCCTCGACTGAGCGCGCGATGGCCGTGCTGGAGATCAATCGCCATCCGTCGGCCGGGGAGCTGCGCTGGTTCGGCGTGCTGCTGGCGGTGTTCGTCGCGCTGGCCGGCGGGCTCGTGTACTGGCGGCTGGAAGCCCCGGCGACCGCGCGGATGATCTGGACGGGGGGCGGGGCGCTGACCGCCATCTACGCCGCGGCGCCGCCGTTGCGCCGCTGGATCCGGCTCGGCTGGCTCTACGCCGTGTTCCCCATCGGGTGGACGCTGTCGCACTTGGTGCTGGCCGCGGCGTATTATCTGGTGGTGACGCCTATCGGCATGTTGCTGCGCCTCGTCGACGGCGACCCGCTGGACCGGGGTCCTGACCGATCCGCGGCGAGCTACTGGACAGCGCGCCGGCCGGTGCGCGACGTGCGGCGCTACTTCCGGCAGTTCTAGGAGCCTGTGGTGAAACCCCTGCTGCATTCGACCGGCGTGGCATCCCGTCTGGACTGCGTTGCTCGACGGTCCCATATCGGGAATATGCTCCCTTCTCGCGCCTTGCCAGACGGGCGCCTCACCGGTCTCTGTGCGACGCGGGGTTTCACCAAAGGCTCCTAGGCGGACACGGCTCCGGCGCAGTCGAGCTGGACAGGTGAACCAGAGATGGCAGACGACAGACCACAGGCAGGCGGGCAACGGAAGAGTGGAGACTTCGAGGCCGAGGCCGAGGCGGCGCGGCCCGGCTTGCTCTCGGAGCTGTGGGAGTTCATGGCCACCAACAAGAAGTGGTGGCTGACGCCGATCGTCCTCGTACTGCTGCTCGTCGGTGCGCTGATCGTGATTTCGGGCAGCGCCGCGGCCCCGTTCGTCTACACGCTCTTCTGAAGCCGCTCACCTGCCGTGCGGAAGAGGCGGCCGCGGCAAGGCGAGTCTTCAGCTCCCGCAGCAGCGCGTCGGCGATCAGACGATATCCGGCGGGCGCATAGTGGGATCCCGGGTAATGGAACAGGTCGTCGACGGTCGGCCGCCGTCCCGCAAGGGCGATGGTGCTGCGCATCGCGAAGGGCAAGGGAGAAAAGGACCGCTACGTGATGCTCTCGCCGAAGCTGTTGGCGATCTTGCGGGACTGGTGGAAAGTCGAACGGCCCCGGCACTGGCTCTTTCCCGGCGAGCGCCCAGAGGCGCCGATCACGCGGGCAGCAGTCCAGCGTGCCTGCCAAATCGCCGCCCAACGCGCGCGCCTCGCCAAGGCGGTTTCTCCGCACGCGCTCCGCGTGGTACGCTGTGCGTGCGGTTCGGAGGATGAGCACGAGCCTGGAGCACACGGTCGACCGGGCAGGACTGCGGCCGGGAAGGCGGCGGCGCGAGGAGGACCTCGGCGACGTGCTGTTCGGCATCGAGACGTATGAGGGATGGGCGTCGACGTTCGCTGACCACGAAATCCACATGCCGGACTGCTTCTACATGATCAACAAGGTGCTCGAACGGCTCGGCGCGAAGGCTGCTCCGGCCCGCGCCGTGTTGCGGCTCGCGAAGTTCGCGAACGAAGTCCTCGCAGCGTTGTTTCCGGCGGTCCAACGCAGTTTCGGCAACGCCGTGCTTCTCATCAGGACCTGAGCGGTGCCTGACCGTACTGACGGAGCACTGAAGGACGCGGGCGCCGCCGTTCGCCGCCCGCGGACGTTTCGCGTACTGGCTATCCTGTTCGGTGCGCTCCTCGCACTCGTCTGCTTGGAGACCGTGGCGCGGGTACTGCCGGTTAACGAGGGCCCCCAAGCGTTGTCGGTCAACGACGCGAATCCGATCTTCCGTTATCGGCCGAACCGGGAGTTCGTGTGGTCGGCGGGGTGGAACTTCTCCGCCGTCAACGAGGTCAAGGTCAACAACTTCGGTTTCGTCAATGATCAGGATTACGACCCCGACGGGACCGGCGCCCTTCTCGCAGTCATTGGGGACAGTTTCGTCGAGGCGTTCCGGGTGCCGTTTGAGCACACCTGCCACGGCCGGCTCGCCGCGCGCCTGAACGGCACGGCTCGTGTCTATTCCTTCGGTGTGTCCGGAACACCCTTGAGCCAGTACCTGGCGTATGCCGAGTACGTTCGGGACACGTTCAGACCGGCTGGCCTTGCGATTGTCATCATCGACAACGACTATGATCAGAGCCTTGCCAAGTACGGGCTCCAGAGGGGCAAGCACCAGTTCGTGGAACGCGGCGGCGGCCGGCTCGCGCTAGAGCGAAACGATCTCGAGTTCCGCCCGCGCTACAGGCTGGTCAGAGGATCGGCGTTGGCGAGATACGTGGCCATCAACTTGGGCATGGCAAGGGAACGGACTTATCGGTTGTTTACCGGCGAAGACGCGGATGCACGCGTCCCGGAGGCGGATCGTGCGACGTGGGTCGCCGACTCGCAGCGAGCCGTCGACGCGTTTCTCGACATGCTGCCCGCGGCGTCCGGCTTGGAGCCGGAACGGATCTTGTTCATCGTGGACGGCATCCGTCCTCGCGTTTACGGAAGCGATGTCCCGGAGTCGGAGACGGGAGTCTACCGCGAAGACGTGGGCTACGTGGATGCCATGCGGCGCTACTTTATCGAGAACGTTGTCCGCAGGGGATACGAGACGATCGACCTGGAGCCGGCGTTCGCCGAGCACTACGGGCTGCACCGAACGCAATTCGACTGGCTGCCGCTCGACGAGCATTGGAACGCACTGGGACACGAGGTGTGCTCGGAGGCAGCGGCCGGTTCGGAGCTGCTGCGGGACTTCCGGCGGCGAGCTGGCGCCGCGGGGCGCGAAGACAGATGACAGGCTGAGCGCTTCCTGAGGTAGAGGGCGCCGCCGTGTACGGACCCGTACGCACGCTGGTGTGGGAGAGGCGGAGCCGCGAGGCTCCTCCCTATCCCGATTGACGTTCCGCCCCTCGCGGGTGACGCGCCGCCCGCCGCGGTGGACGAACTGGTTATGGCCGGAAGCACGCTTCCGGCCGGGTACCGGCCGTCGGCTGACTACAGCCGGCGCGGAGAGCACACACCCTTCCGGAACGGAAAGATGTTGACCTGCTAGAGGAGTCCATATAGCAGGGATGACTTCACGGGGAACGACCCGACCCGGCAGGTGTGGCCCGTGTCGGTCGATGCCGCGGCGTACCCTTCGCGGAGTCCATCGGCCAGCGCGCCCGTGGAAACGGTCCCCGCCCAGCCGCCGTTGCCCACCGCCAGGAACTTGCCGTTCCAGGTCTCGGTCGGGAGCCAGACCTCCATTTCGATGTGCGAGTCGTCCGATGGGGTCAGGACGGCGGCCACGCGGCAGTGCTCCGGCATCGAATCGCCGGCGGCGACGCGTTCCGCGGAAGTGATTGCCGCGCCCGGCAACGCCTCGACCTCCTCGCACGGGGCGGACTGCGCGGCCATCGACAGCGCGACGGAAAACACGATGGCAAGACCGCTCATGGGGAGCCTCCTCGAAGCCGGATTCGTCGAAGGTCAACATGAACGCGGTCATGTACACTTCCCTGTCGGACTGCTAACGTTCGGGAACCACGGCGACGTGGACCGCGGCCGGAACCCTCCGGCGGGCCACGCGTGTTCCGTATCGGAAGAGGGAGGATGGATCGATGAGCGCACGGACACCCATGCGGATGACCTGCCTGGCCGCGGCCCTGGCCGCATCGGCGGCCTCGGCCCGGGCCCAGGCGCCTCCGGAACCGGTCCCGCTTCCGGCGGTTCTCCGGGATTACGCGCCGGTCACCGAAGAGCGCCTGCGGAACCCGGAAGACGGAAACTGGCTGTCGATCCGCGGCACGTACGACGGCTGGGGCTTCAGCCCGCTCGAGGAGATCACCGTGGAGAACGTCGCGCGCCTCCGGCCGGTATGGGGATACGCGACCGGCGAGACTCCCGTCCACGAGTCGGCCCCCCTCGTCAACAACGGGGTGATGTTCGTCACGACGCCCAACAACCAGGTTATCGCGCTCGAGGCCGCGACCGGCCGGCTGCTGTGGAGGCATCGGCGTCCGCGCCCCGAGGGCGCGCGCGTGCCCCACGAGACCAACCGCGGAGTCGCGCTCTGGGGGGACTACGTCCTGTGGGCCGCGGGCGAGGCCGTCGTCGTCGCGCTCGACGCCCGCACCGGCGACACGGTCTGGGAAACGACCGTGGCCGACAACGCGGCCGGCTACTACACGACGCTGGCGCCGCTGGTGGCGGGCGGAACCGTCATGGTCGGCGCCTCGGGCGGCGAGTTCGGGATTCGCGGCTTCGTGGCCGCCCTCGATCCGGCCGACGGCTCGGAACTGTGGAGAACCTACACGATCCCCGAGCCGGGGGAGCCGGGCAGCGAGACCTGGCCCGACGGGGATCAGTGGCGGACCGGCGGCGCCCCGGTCTGGGTGACGGGCAACTACGATCCCGTGACGAACCTGGCGTTCTGGGGCACGGGCAACGGCGGGCCGTGGATCGGCGACCAGCGTCCGGGCGACAACCTCTATGTAACCTCGACCATCGCGCTCGACGTCGCGACCGGAGACATCCGGGGGCATTTCCAGTACCACCCGAACGATTCATGGGACTGGGACGAGGTCTCGCCGCCGATCCTGGTGGACTACGAGCGGGACGGCCGCACGATCACGGGCCTGATCAACGTGGCCCGCAACGGCTACCTCTGGTTCCTGGAGCGGACCGACGGCCCCATCGGTTTCGTCGAAGGCAAGCCCTACGTCTTCCAGAACGTGTTCCTCGGCCTGGACCCGGTCACCGGACGCCCTGAGATCGATCCCGACCGGAAGCCGGGTTCCGGGAAGCCCGCGCGTTTCTGCCCCGGCATTCACGGGGGCAAGAACTGGCCGCCCATCGCGTTCAGCCCCGAGACGCGGATGATCTACGTCCCGGCCAACAACAACCTGTGCGGCGAGTTGATGGGCGCCGAGGAGGTGACCTACACGGCGGGCCGGGGATTCACCGGCACGGTCCGGGGTCAGCGGAGCGGAGAGCCGCCGATGGTGGCGGGCGCCGACCACTTCGGCGAGGTGCAGGCCTGGAACGTCGACACGGGCGAGCGGGTCTGGACGCACGAATATCCGCGGAGCCCGAACTGGGGCGGCATGCTGGCGACGGCCGGCGGGCTGGTATTCACCGGCGGGACCAACGACCGCAAGGTCCACGCCTTCGACGCCGAAACCGGCGCCCTGCTGTGGGAGGCGCCGACGCCGTCCGGCATCCTGGCGCCGCCGTCGTCCTTCGCCGTCGACGGGAAGCAGTACATCGCCGTTCTCTCCGGCTGGGGCGGCGACTCCGCCGGAATGCAGGGCGCTCTCACCCGCTTGTTCCCCGGCGAGCTGGCGCCGGTGCCGCAGGGCGGGTCCGTCTGGGTGTACGCTCTGGATTAGGCGCGCCCGCCGTGGCCGAGCTCAAGACTAAGAAGAACGACGCCGACGTCGAGGCCTTTCTCGCCGGCGTGAAAAACGCCCGGCGCCGGGAGGACTGCCGCGCCGTCGTCCGGTTGATGGCCGAGGTGACCGGGGAACCGCCCGCCATGTGGGGCGACAGCATCATCGGCTTCGGCAGCTACCACTACAAGTACGCGACCGGCCGCGAGGGCGACTGGATGGCGACCGGCGTGTCGCCGCGCAAGCAGAGCCTCACCGTCTACATCATGACCGGGTTCGAGCGGCACGCCGCGTTGATGAAAAAGCTCGGCCGGTACACGACGGGCAAATCGTGCCTGTACATCAAGAAGCTCGAGGACGTCGACGTCGACGTGCTGCGGGAGTTGATCCGGGCGTCGTTCGAGCGCGTGTCGCGGGGCGAATACGGTTGGTGATCCGTCGAGCGCGAACTCGGAATTCACGCGTTTTCGGAGAGTTTGACTCACGGCATCGCCGGTTATAGATTGACAGATGGACCGTTCCGGCAGGAGGGAGTGACCGTGGCCGGCCTCACGCTCGTGGCAGTCGTCGCGCTCATTCCGTTCTCCGCCGCCAACGCGGCGGCTCAGCGGGAAGGATACGTGATCACGGATCTGCGTGGACGCCTCATCGCCGAGAACCGTCCCGTCGACTGGCTGGTGGAGGTCCGGCTCGACAGCGAGGCTTCCGGCCGAACGCTGGCGACCGCGTACACGATCGGCAGCGAGGAGTTCGAGTTCGAGAACATCGCGGGCGTGAACCCCAATGACCGGTTCATCCTCGTCGTCGATGCGGATGGCTACGAACCGGTTCGTCGAGTCCTGGACTTCCGCTCGCTCCTGCCGCACCCACGCAACCGCTTTCGGCTGCAATTCTCCGACATTCTCGTGTTCCACCTGACGCCGGAGGCCCCGGTGGTGGACGGCCCACCCGCATCCGCGGTCGTCGACGTCGGCCAATTGACGGCCGAGATTCCCGACGACGCCCGGAACGAATACGCGTCAGCGCTCGAAGCGTTGAACGACGGGGACACGGAATCGGCGATCGGTCACCTGGAAGCCGCACTCGAGGAAGCGCCGGACTATTACGACGCCCTGAACGTCGTGGGTATCGAGTACGTGAAGGCCGGGCGCTACCGGGACGCCGAGAACACGCTGGCGCGCGCCCGGGAACTCGGGCCGAACGACGCGCGCCCGCTGATCAATTCCGGGATGCTCCATTTCCAGCAAGGTCAGGCGCAGGATCTCGAAGGAAGGCCGGAAGCGGCGCTCGCCTCCTTCCGAACGGCCATCGGTTTCCTGGAGACAGCCGTTCGTCTCGCACCGCTCGCGGCCGAGGCTCATTCCTACCTCGGATCCGCACTTTACGAGACCGGCGAATACGCCCGCGCCGAGGCGGTGCTGGCGCGCGCGCTCGAACTGGATGGCGACACGCCGGACGCGCACCTGGCCCTGCTGAACGTCTATACGCGGGTGGGGCGCTACGAGGACGCCTTGAGCGCGATCGAGGCCTATCTCGACGCGGTCCCGGACTCGCCCCGGCGGGACGTTCTCGACAACGTGAGACGTCAGATCGAGGCGGTGCTGGCGGGCCAACCGTAACCGCCGGGAGTCAGCCACCATGTGCCCGACCGTGGGGGTCATCATGAGGACGATTCGCAGATCGTTGTGGGCGGTGCTCGTCATCGCCGCGGTCGCCGGATACGCCGCTGCCCAGCAAGGACGCATCGACGGCGAGTTGTACGGTGAGGACGGCGAGCCCGTCGCCGGGGCCCGGCTCATGCTCGACGAGATCGGCGGGACCGGCCACTACGAGTTCGAGAGTGACGAGCGCGGCGATTTCATCCATCTCTCGGTCAGCCAGGGCCGGTACCAGATGACGATCGAGATCGGCGGACGGCCCTTCGCCATCGCCGAGGTCCGCGTCTCGGCCGGCGACAACCCCTTGCGCGTCTACCTCGAGAGGCTGGAGATCGAGTCGGAGGAGTTCTCCGGAGATCTCGGGGTGGCGACCCGGGTCGTCAGGGACGTCACGCTCGTCGCCGAGGGCGCGGCTGTGTCGATCCCGTCGGACAACCCGTTCGACGACGCCGAGGACCGGGCGGCTCTGGCGGCGGCGGATGCGGCCATGAGAGAAGCGTTCGACGCCGGCCGGCAGGCCATGGACGCCGAAGACTTCGACGAAGCCATCCGCCGGTTCACGGCCGCCGCCGAGGGATCCCCGACGCCGCAACACATCATCTACGCCAACCTGGCCCTCGCCTACGAGCAGGCCCGGCAATTGGAGGCCGCCGCCGAGAACTTCGAGTTGGCGCAGGAAACCGCCCTCGCCCAGGGCGTCCCGCCCGAGGAGGCCAACTATTACACGAACCTGACGCTGATCTACGCCACGGTGGGCGACGTGGACCGGGCGATCGAAAACGCGGAGAAGGCCGTCGAGTTCGACTCCGAGGGCGCCGGCCTGAGCTTCTACAACATCGGTGTCGTCCTCACCAACGCCGGACAGGCCACCTCGGCCACGACGGCCTTCGAACGCGCGGTCGAGGTCGATCCTGGAATGGCCGACGCCCATTACCAGTTGGGTATCGCCTATCTGAGCATGCCAGACCGCATGTCGGACGCCGCCCGGGCCATGGAGCGCTACCTGGAGCTTCGGCCCGACGGCCCCGATGCCGAAACGGCCCGGCAGCTGTTGGAGTTCGCGCGGCAGTAAACCGCTTCCCGGAGGACAATCGCATGAGAGCCCGTCACCTCTTCCTTCTGTTCGCGGCCCTGGCGATGACGCCGTGGCCCGTCCCGGCGTACGCGTCGGCCCAGCTCGTGACGATTCGGTTCGACCCCAATGCGCCGGTATCGCCGCTCGGAACCGAAACGGAATACCAGGCGGTCATCCGGATACAGGAAGAACAGGACCCCAACGTCCGCCTGCGTCTGATCAACGAGTTCCTTTCCGGAGAATACCGGGACGAGCGGGTCGACGTGGGACCGGGCGAAGACCAATTGGGCGGCTTCGACATCAACCGTCCGATCGACATCGCGGGCGACGGTGACGTGGCGATCGACGACCGCGCCCGCGGTGACGCGCCGACGACCGGAAGCGAGTTCACCTACCTGGTGCTCCGCCTGCGTTTCCAGACCCTGTACGACGTCGGCGAACCCGAGGACATCATCGCGGCCGCCGCGGAAGCCATGGCCGCCCACGAGTTCTTCTTCGACGCCAAGATGGGGTTCATCACCGACCCGTCGAGCGTCCCGGAAGTCGCGGCCTTTCGCCTGGATTTCGCCAACCAGCGGTCGATCTTCTACCAGGCGATGATGGAGGCGTACCAGTCGCTCGAGGACGCCGACAACGTGCTCCGTTTCGGCGAAATGGCGCTGGATGCGGTGAACGAGACGTGGGACCTGTATAACGAACAGTTCGACGAGACCGCTCCCGGTTTCCCGTTCGAGCGGGACCGCCACGCGGCCCGGCAAACGCTCCTGTTGGGGACGATGATGGGGACCTACCAGTTCCTGGACAACCTGGAGAACGAGATCGCATACGCCCGGCGATTCCTGGAGGTGCAGCCCAACGACCGCGAGGTCCTGACGCGCGTTTCCCAGTACATGGCCGAACCGGCGCGCATACCGCCGGAGGGCGCGGCCCGCGCGGAGCACCTGGAAGCCGCCGCGGACTACGCCGGGCGGGCGGTGGCGGCCGTGGACGCCTTTGTGGCCGGACCGGACGCGGTCGAGATGGAGGAACTGGAGAAGGCGTCCATGGTTTCCCAGGCGAACGCGGCGCTGGGCATGGTCCAATATCAGCAGGGACGGTTTCGAGACGCCGCCCTCGCCTACGGCCGCGCGGCCGAGTCGATCCCCGAAGCCCAGCTCTACTTCCTTCTGGGCGTGGCGCACACCAACGACCAGAATGTCGACGGCGCGGTATCGGCGCTCGCCCGGGCCGTCTTCCTCGAATTCCCCCAACCCCAGGCGCGTCAACTTCTGGAGGTCGCGTATCGAGTCCGGAATGGGTCCCTGGACGGTCTGGACGATTACATCCAGAACGAGGGCGAACAGTTACGGACCGATCGGTGACGCGAGTGCCGGCGCCCGCGCGGACGGCGTACCGACCGCGGCCTCACGCGCACCGGGTCCTCAGGCTTGTCCTCGGACAATCCGCGGTATAGATTCTAGACGTGCACGTCTCCCTCGGACGGGTCGGCCCTCTCCTCGGATTGCTCGGCGTTTTCTGCGGCCCGCTCAGCCTCCGGGCCGTCGCACCGCAAGTCGAGGCGATCGGCGTCCGTCAGATCGTGCTCGCATCGGAGGCGGACGCCGCGGATGTCCGCGACCGGCTACTCGCGGGCGCCCGGTTCGACGTCTTGGCGCGCGAGGAGTCGCTGGACCCCTCGACGGCGTCGCGCGGCGGTTTTCTGGGACGCGTGTCGATCCGGGACCTTCGGCCCGAGTTCGGGAACGCGCTCGCCGGCCTGTCCTCCGGCGAGGTCAGCCGGCCGGTCCGATTCGGTTCGGAATACCTTCTCTTCGAGGTCCTGACCGAAGAGGCCACCGAGTGGATCGAACTGGAGGAAACGGGGTTCCGGGCCGCCGGGCGGGGCCGCGACGCGGAGGCCTTCCGAAGCTTCGAAACCGCTCTGGAACGCGCCGAGGCGTTCGGACCGGGAGACTACCGTGTCGGCCGAAGCCTGGCCAATCTGGGCGAGTTGCACCGTATGCGCGGCAACGCAGCCGAGGCGGAGACGCTGCTGCTCCGCGCGCAAGCCATCTACGAAGCGCTCATCGCGCAAGGGGCGCCGTTCGGCCTCGACCTGGCGCAAACCCTGAACAGCCTGGGCCTCGCGCTGTCGGCCGGGGAGCGTCACGCCGACGCCGAAACCGCGTACCGGCGCGCGTTGGCCCTCCGGGAGGAGCACCGCGGAGGGGACCATCCCGAAGTCGCCATCACGCTCAACAACATGGCCGAATCGTACCTGGCGCGCGGCCGCCACGGAGAGGCCGGCCCCCTCTACGAGCGCGCGGTCGCAATCCTGGAGGACGCGCTGGGACCGGACCACGCGGCCACGGTGTCCACACGCAACAACCTGCTCGCGTTCCGCGAAACCCTGCTTCCCGAAGTCCTGGAACGCTTCGCCGCCATCGTCTTCTTCTCGACCTTCCGCGACGAGGCGTACGACGCCGACACGCGCGCGTTCGAAGACATGCTGCCGCTGGCGCCGCTGGCCGAAGAATCCTATATCGAGATGAAGGACGCCTTCTTCCAGTCCAACCTGTTCCGGTTGGCCGAGGAGGTGCTCGCGCGAGGCATGGAACGGTTTCCCGACTACCGGCAGCTCCCCTACCACATGGGCGAGTTGCTGGAAACGCTCGGACGGACACGCGAGGCCCTGAGCGTGTTCGAGGCGGCCGCCCGGCTGTCCCCGGCCGATCTCGATCCCGCGGTGGATGTCCAGCAGCGCGGTCTGCTCCATCGGCGGATGGGCGACATGCACACGATCCTGGCGGAGTTCGACGAGGCGGCCGACGACTACCGGCGGGCGTTGGAGATCGACCCGGCGACTCCCGGCGGACACGTCTCGTTCGGACAGATGTACTACCTC
>JAJEDW010000228.1 GCA_022821265.1 Acidobacteriota bacterium | reverse complement strand
TAGTCCGCCGCGCCGCGCCCGGCCCCCTCGCCCTGGCGGTACGGATCGGGAAACGGCACGTGCGTCACGCCGGGAATCAGCGGACCGAATCGGCGGCGCTGGACGGGTTTGGAATTGGTCAGCGACAGCGCGCCCATCGTCCGGCCATGGAACGCCGAATGGAACGCGATGAACTGCCCGCGTCCCGTGTGGTACCGCGCCAGCTTCATGGCCGCCTCGACGGCCTCGGCCCCGGAGTTGGCGAACGAGGCCCGCCACCCGCCGCCGTGGGGGATCACCGCTTCCAGCCGCCGCACGATGTCGGGCATCGACTCGTAGTAGAAATCGGTGCCCGACATGTGGATCAGCGTCCCGGCCTGTTCGCGGACGGCCGCGACGACGCGGGGATGGCAATGACCGGTCGAGCAGACGGCGATTCCCGCGCAGAAGTCCAGGAACCGGTTCCCGTCCACGTCCTCGACGACGGCGCCGCTTCCCCGCCGGGCGACGAACGGATAGGACCGCGTGCAGGCCGGCGACACCCAGCGGGCGTCGTCCGAGATCACCTTCCGCGCATTGGGTCCCGGAAGCGCGGTGACGAGGCGGGGCAGCTTTTCGGCGCTCATGGGCCGCTACCGGTAGCGCCAGCGGGTGCCGTCGGGCGTGTCCTCGACCACGACACCCATGTCGGAGAGTTGCCGCCGCACCGAGTCGGCCCGTTCGAAGTCACGCGACCGCCGCGCCGCGTTGCGCGCTTCGACCAGGGCCGCCACCTCCCGATCGCGGACGGATGAGACACCGTCGTCCTCATCGGACGGCACGATGCCGAGCCGGCGGTCGATCTCGACGAACCATTTCTCGATATCGCCACGGAGATCCCGCCCCAGCTCATCCGCGTCAAGCCCCGTGTTGGCCCTCCGGATCAGGTCGAACATCGCGGCCAGGGCGAGGGCCGTGTTGAGATCGTCGTCCATGCCCTGCTCGAAACGCTCACGGGCCTGGTGGAACGCCGCCGTCATCGCCTCCGTCGAGCGCTCCGGCAATCGTCCCGTGCGCAATCGAAACAGGAACTCACGAATCCGGTCCATGGAATGGGCCGCCTGCTCGAGCCCGGCGAACGTAAAGTTGAGCTGCTTCCGGTATGGCACCGAGACATACAGGTAGCGGATCGCCTGCGGCGAGAAACCCCGTTCCAGAAGGTCCCGCAACCGGTAGAAGTTGCCCAGCGACTTGGCCATCTTCTGCCCCTCGACCTTCAGGTGCTCCACGTGAATCCAGAAGCGGACGAAAGTCCGCCCGGTCGCGGCCTCGCTCTGCGCGATCTCGTTCGTGTGATGCGGGAACACGAGATCGACGCCGCCGCAATGGAGATCGAACGCGGGTCCGAGATACTTCATGGCCATGGCCGAGCATTCCAGGTGCCAACCGGGCCGCCCCACGCCCACGGCAGTTTCCCAGCGCGGTTCGTCGTCGTGCTTGGGCGCTTTCCACAGGACGAAGTCCCGAGGCGATTCCTTGCCGTACTCGTCAACGTCGACGCGCGCGCCGGGTTTGAGGTCCTTCCCGTCCAGACGGGCCAACCGGCCGTATTCCGGAAACCCCGAGACGCGGAAATAGACCGACTCGCCGTCGCGGTAGGCGTGGCCCTTCTCCAACAGCGTGGCGACCAGGGCCGCCATCTCGGGAACGTGGTCCGTGGCGCGCACCAGCATCTCGGGCCGCTCGATGCCCAGCGCGTCGCTGTCCTCGAGAAACGACCGGACGTACCGCTCGGTATAGGCGCGGATGTCCAGGCCGCGCTCGCGAGCCTTCGCGATGATCTTGTCGTCGACGTCCGTGACGTTCATCACGTGCAGCAGATCCCACCCCTTGCTCTTCAGGTGGCGCCGCAGAACGTCTTCGAGAACGAACGTCCGGAAGTTGCCGATATGCGCGTAATCGTGGACCGTGGGCCCGCAGACGTACATCCGCACGGTCTTTCCGTCCGCGGGCTCGAAGGTTTCGAGCGTTCCGGTCAGCGTGTTGGTGAGCCTCAGCATCCACTCTCGTGCGGGTCCGCGCGCCGCTCCAAACGAAACTCCCGGCCGCGCGTCCAATAACCCGCGGCCGAGACGCGTGCGCGTTCTCGTCGACCGGGATTCCGGTGGAAGACGCCCCGGCGGGCCCCGGCGCGCGATCGGCAACGAGCATGGTAACATGAAGGAAATGCTCCGCCTCGCGGTCGTTATCGCGCTGTCCCCGTTGATCTTGCAGCCGCTGGCCGCCGAGGCCCCGGCATCCCGGAACAGCTCCCAGTTCACGATTCGCGTCGGCGTGGACCTGGTCAACGTCCTCTTCACCGTGACCGACCGCAACGGACGCATAGTTTCCGGGCTCGGGCCGGAGGACTTCATCGTCGAGGAAGACGGAGAGGTCCAGCAGATACAGCACTTCGCCGGGGAGAACGAGCTCCCCCTGACGCTGGCGCTGCTGATCGACACCAGTCCCAGCGTCCAGGCCGTCTTCCAGGAGGAAAAACGCACGGCCAGCCAGTTCCTCGACGCCATCCTCGGCGCGCAGGACCTGGCGCTGCTGATCGGGTTCGATCGCGCCGTCACCCTCATGCAGGACTTCACCGAGTCTCCCCGCCTGCTCCGGCCCGCCATCGACGATCTCACGGTCGGGAGCGGCACCTCGCTGTACGACGCCGTGTTCCTGGCCAGTGAAGACCGCCTGCGCGGCGAGGCCGGACGCAAAGCCATCATCCTGATCAGCGACGGCGAGGACACGACCAGCCGCGTCGGACGGGACGACGCGCTCATCGCCGCGCACCAGGCGGACGCCGTGATCTACTCGATCTCGAACACGCTCCCGCGAAGAGGCGGCTTCTTCGGGCTCGGGGGCCGCCGCGAGGGTGACATCGGCACGCTGCGCGCCCTGTCGGAGGACACGGGGGGCGCCGTTTTCGAGATCGACGACCGTTCGGACTTCGAGGCCGTGTTCGCAACGATCGCCGAGGAACTGAGAAGCCAGTACAGTCTGGCCTACATCTCCACGAACCCGGCCCGTGACGGAGAGTACCGCGAAATCCGAATCCGTCCCAGGGATGGAGACCTTCGCGTGCGCGCTCGCCGAGGCTACTATGCCCCCCGCGACGACGATCCGTAGCGCGGGCCTGATCCTGGTTCTCGGAACCGCGGCGGTTCCGGCCGCCGGCCCTCAGACGCTTCGCGTTCTCGTCGACGAGGTCATCGTGCCGTTCAGCGTGCGCGACGACGGGCGGCCGGTTCACGGCCTGACCCGGGAAGACTTCACCGTGCTCGAGGACGGGCGCGCGCAGACCATCACCGAGTTCACCGACGACCCGGTCCCCCTCTCGGCGGCGCTTCTGATCGACACGGGACTCGATCCGGAATCGCTGGAGGCGGTCCGCGCCGCGATTCCCACGATCGTGGCGGCATTCAGCGATTTCGACCAGGTCTCGGTATACCGGTTCGACGACGTCGTCGAGCAGACGCTGGACTTCGACGACGAGATTCCGATCCTGGATCACGAGCGGTTGCGGGACGCGCTCGACGCGATCGCGGAACTGGAGCCGACGGTCCGTTTCACCGAGTCCGCGGGCAACCGCGCGCCGCCCCCGAGCCCCATCATCAACGGCGTCCCCACGGTTCCCGGCGCGCGGCCGGCCCGGGACCGGGGCCGGCGCGTGCTCCACGACGCCGTCTACACCGCGGCGCGCAACCTGAGCCTACGCGGGGAGGATCGCCGGCGCGTGATCATCGTCGTGACCGACGGGATCGCCGAAGGCCACCGGACGGACGTGGAAGAGGTGCACCGCGCGTTGCTGGAAGCCGACGTCCAGGTCTACCCCATCGGCTTGAACGTGGAGTTCCTGGTGCGCATCACCGATTCGCTGGACGACTACGCCGACCTCACCGGCGGCATTCTCTTCTATCGCGGCAGCGACTCGTTGCAGGGCGCGTTCGCGGAAGTGACGGGGCTGGCCCGGAACCAGTACCTGGTCACCTACGTCTCGAACAACCAGCCCCGGCCCGGCGAGATCCCGTTTCGTGAGATCGAGATCGTGGGCCGGGGCGACTTCGAGATCGATCACCGGTTCGGCTACTACCAGATCCGGTGACGCGTGCCGAAACCGGCGCGCCCGCGGCGGGACGATCGCCCCCGGGCGTCCGACTCACGCGCCGGGCGGCGGCGGCGCGTAGGAGGTGCGCCGCCGGGACCGGTCCGCGTGGCGCTCGACGGCCAGCTCGATCAGGCGGTCGACGAGCTGGACGCCGCCGATGCCCGAAGCTTCCCAGAGCCGCGGATACTGGCTGATCGAGGTGAAGCCCGGGAGCGTGTTGATCTCGTTCACGTAGAACTTCCCCGTGCCGTTCTCCAGGAACAGGTCGACGCGGGCCATGCCCGAGCACTCCAGCGTCTTGAACGCGGCCAGCGCCATCGCCTGCGCCTCGCTTACCCGGGCGTCCTCCAGCACGGCCGGAACGATCAGCTCCGAATCGTCCGTCACGTACTTGGCCTGGTAGTCGTAGAAGTCGCGCGCCGGCCGGACCTCCCCGGGCACGGACACGATCGGGTCGTCGTTACCCAGCACGCTCAACTCGATCTCGCGGGCCTGGACGCCGCGCTCGACGACGGCCTTGCGGTCGTATTCCAGCGCCGTCGCCAGGGCGGCCCGCAGCCCGCCGGCGGATGCGACCTTGGAAACACCGACCGACGATCCGAGGTTGGCGGGCTTGACGAAGACCGGGTACGGCAGCGTGTCGGCGAGGGACTGGTGGAACCGTTCGAGCTCGAACGCCCTCACGCTCCAGTAGTCGACGATGGGCAGGCCCGCGTCGCGCAACAACCGCTTGGTGACGTCCTTGTCCATGGCCACGGCCGAGCCCAGGACGCCGGCGCCGACGTAGGGCACGTCGGCCAGCTCCAGGAAGCCCTGGACCGTACCGTCCTCACCGTACGTGCCGTGCACGATCGGAAACACCACGTCCACGGGCGCATCGTCCGACGGCTCGCCGGCCCAATCCAGGGCGGACCCGCTCTCGAGCGCCTCCCGAACCTCGCCGCCGGGGTCCGGCGAACGGGCCGGCTCGCGCGCGGCCAGCCATTTCCCGTCCTTCGTGACGGCGATCGGCAGGACGTCGTACTTGTCCCGGTCCAGAGCCCGCAGGATGAACTCGGCGGAGCGGAGCGACACCTCGTGCTCACCGGACCGTCCCCCGAACAGGACGCCGACGCGGAGCTTCCTCACCGAGCGGCCTCCCGGACGACCTCTTCCAGGATGGCGGCGGCCCGCTCGACGTCGGCCCGTCCGACGTCGCGATGGGTCACCATGCGCACGCGGCTCCGATCGACCGGAATGCCCAGAACGCCGCGCCGCTGCGCCGCTTCCAGGAACATCCCGGCGTCGAGTCCCGCGCCGGACACGTCGTAGATCACGATGTTGGTCTGGACGCTTTCGGGATCGACGCCGACGCCGGGCAGACCGGCGAGCCGCTCGGCCAGGAACCGGGCGTTGGCGTGGTCCTCCACCAGGCGCCCCGGGCCAGTCTCCAGAGCGACGAGGCCGGCGGCGGCGATGACGCCGGCCTGGCGCATGCCCCCGCCGAGCATCTTGCGGATCGGCCGGCAGCGCTCCACCAGGTCGCGGCTGCCCACGATCAGGGATCCGACCGGCGCCCCGAGCCCCTTGCTCAGACAGAACTGAACGGAGTCGAACTTGCGCGTGACGGCCTCCACGTCCCGGCCCAGCGCCGCCGCCGCGTTGAAGATCCGGGCGCCGTCCAGGTGGACCCGGAGCCCGCGCGCGTGGGCCCCGTCGCAGATCTCGTCGGCGACCTCGACCGGGTAGACAGTCCCTCCGGCCATGTTATGCGTGTTCTCGATCGCCACCATCGCGGTCTGGGCACGGTAGTACACGGACGGCCGGATCGCGCCCTCGACCCGTTCCCAGTCGAGAATGCCGTTGTCGGCCTCGATGACGCGCGGCAGCACGCCGGCGATGGCCGACATCGACGCCATCTCGTAGTTGTAGACGTGCCCGGCCGCCTCGCAGATGACTTCCTGCCCGGGCCGGGTCTGGGCCAGGATCGACACCAGGTTCCCCATCGTGCCCGACGGCGTGAAGAGACCGGCTTCCCGGCCGAAGATCTCCGCGGCGCGGTCCTGGAGCCGGTTGACGGTCGCATCCTCCAGGAACACGTCGTCGCCGACCTCGGCCTCGGCCATCGCACGCCGCATCTCCGGCGTCGGCCGGGTTACGGTGTCGCTTCGCAGATCGACAACAGGCTCGGACATAGGAGTTCCTCGACGACGCTGTCGGACACGAACAGTCCCTCCGGCGCCAACTTCAGGATCCGTCCGTCGAAGGACACGAATCCCGCGTCCGCCAACCGCTCGACGCGGTCGAACCAGTCCCGAGGATACGCGATCCCCAGGTCCTCGGCGACGCGGGCCGTGTCGAAACCGGCCCGGCGGCGGAGTCCCAGCAGGAACGCTTCCTCGATCCGCACCCGCGGCGTCCGGGTCTCGGCGCCCGCGATCGGCAACTCTCCGGAATCGATGCGCGTCCGATATTCCGCCAGCGAACGCGTGTTCCAGAACCGCCGCCCGTCCATGAACGAGTGCGCGCCCAACCCGACCCCGCGATACGGCGCGCCCGTCCAGTAGCCGAGGTTGTGGAGGCATTCCGATCCCGGGCGCGCCCAGCTCGAGGTCTCGTAGTGAACGTAGCCCGCGTCTCCCAGCCGGTCCATGGCCGTGCGGTACAACCACGCGTGATCCGCCCCGGAATGGAGCCCGACGCCCTGCCGCGACCAGACGGCGCTGTCCTCCAGCTCGAGAAGATAGATCGACACGTGATCCGGCGAGAGACGGCCAACCCAGTCCAGGTTCCGCTCCCACGCGCCGCGGTCCGTCTTCGGCAGCCCGGCGATCAGGTCGAGGCTGATGTTGGCGAAACCGGCCGCCCGCAGCGTATCGAAGTCGCGCACGGTGTCGGCCGGAGCGTGGAGCCGGCCCGCAGACCGGAGCTCGTCCGCCTCGAAGGACTGCGCGCCCAGGCTCACCCTGTTGATGCCCATCGCGCGATACCGGCGCGCGGCGCCGTCGGCGAGCGTTCCCGGATTGACCTCGATGGAGACTTCCGCGTCCGCGTCCACCCATGCGTCCAGAAGGGCCGCGATCGAATCCGCGGGAAGCAGCGAGGGCGTCCCGCCTCCGAGGTAGACGGTCCGGGGCCGGGCCTGTAGACCGGCCAGCTTCATTTCCGTCTTCAACCGGCGGACATAGGCCGCGTAATCGGTCCGGGGACGCACGGCCACCGGAAACGTGCAGTAGTGACAGTGCTGCTCGCAGAACGGAACGTGGAGGTAGAG
>JAJEDW010000090.1 GCA_022821265.1 Acidobacteriota bacterium | reverse complement strand
GGAAACCGATGCGATCGAGGACATCTACGAGCCGTTTCTCCTCCAGATCGGGTTCATCCAGAGGACGCCCCGCGGGCGCGTGGCGACGAAGCTGGCCTATGACCATCTCGGGATCGAATACCGGCCTTTCGACAAGCAGTCCGGGCTGTTCTGAGGGCGTGTCCGGCCGGGTGCGCCGCGCGGTCTCCCGCCGGGCCGCGCGATGGGTCCTGGCCTCGGGCGCGCTGATGCTGTCGGCGCCGGCGGCCCCGCCCGCCTCGGGGCAGGCCTGCGCCTGGGACGCGCCCGTTCGCTCCGGGCAACTCGACGCCGCCCTCATCGACGAAGCCAGCGGACTGGCCGTCTCGTCCCGGTTCCCGGGCCGCCTGTATCACGTCAACGACTCCGGCGACTCGGGGCGTTTCTTCGTGACCGACACCCGGGGGGCCGGGACACGCGTCGTCGACGTCGCCGGCTTCGATCCCCTCGACGTGGAGGACCTGACGCTGGGCCCCTGCGGTTCGGTGGACGGATCGTGCCTGTTCATTGCCGACATCGGAGACAACGCGCGGGTCCGGGACGCGCTCCAGGTCGTCCGCGTCCCGGAGCGCGAGCGGTTCGACACTCCCGCGCAGCCGCTCGACGCGATCCGCATCCGCTATCCCGACGGCGCGCGCGACGCCGAATCGATCGCCGTCCACCCGGGCGGGGACCTGATCGTCATCAGCAAGGGCGCCCGTTCGTTGTTGCCGGGCGCGTCGCCGTCGACGATCTACCGCCTGCGGCGGGACGACTGGATTCGCCCCGCCGGGCGCGTCCACGTGATGGAGCGGGTGGGAGACCTCGACCTCGCCGCCATCGGCGGCGGCGCGTTGTCGGGGAGCCTGCCCACGGCCTTCGACATCAGTCCCGACGGGCGCCGCTTCATCGTGCTGACCTACGTGAACGCGTTCGAGTTCCACGTCGACCTGTCCGGAGGCGCCATGCCGGCGACGGCGGACCTGGCGCCCGGCGTCGACTTCCGCGAGATCCGCCTGTCCCCGCTCCGGCAGCAGGAAAGCGTCGCCTATCTCGGCCCGGCCGCTTTTCTGTACGACACCGAGGCGGGGGGCGGCGAGGCGCCCATCATGCGCGTCCGCTGCGTCGCGCCGCGATGACGCCGGCGCGCATGGCGTGGACGGCGGCGTGCGCGTCCGCCTGTCTGTTCCCGGCCGCGGCCTGGTGCGGGCCGCAGACCGCGGAACCGGCCGGTCTGGCCGCGCAGGTCGAGGTGATCCGCACCGAGTTCGGCGTGCCCCACATCTACGCGGAGAACTTCCGGGCGCTCGGCTACGCCCTGGGTTACCTGCAACTCGAGGACTACGGCGAGCGCGTTCCCCAGGGCATGGCGCGCAACCGCGGCGACCTGGCGCGGCACATCGGAGCGAGCGCGCTGGATTCGGACTTCGAGAACCGCCCGCGCCACGACATCGCCGTGGCGGCCTACCCCCGGCTGGGCGAAGACACGCGCGCCGTCTACGAGGGCTTCGCAGAGGGCGTGAACCGCTACATCGCGCTGCATCCGGACGAGTTCCCCGAATGGATGCGCCCGGACTTCGACGGACGCGACGTGGCCGCGCTCTACGTGTACACCCCCTCGAGCGCCGTGATGAACCGGTGGCGGCGGCGACTGGACGGGCCGGATGCCGGCGACGTCGAGGCGGACCCGTCCCGCGACGGTTCCAGCGCGTGGGCGCTGGCGCCCGGACGGACCGAGTCGAGGGCCGCCATCCTGATGCGCAACCCCCACTTGTCGTGGGGCGCCGGGTACTGGGAAGCCCACGTCGTCGTTCCGGGCCGCCTCGATTTCTACGGCGACTTTCGCATCGGCGGGCCGCTCGGCATCATCGGGGGCTTCAACCGGAATCTCGGGTTCGCCACCACGAACAACGACGTTGACAGTGACGAGGTCTACGCGCTGACGGCCGACCCCGATCGCCCGGACGCGTATGTTCTCGACGGCGAATCCCATCCGGTGCGCCGCGCCTCGCTCACCGTCGAGTACCGGGACGGCGCCGGGTTGGCCGAGGAGACCCGCGAACGCCTCGTGACGGATCTGGGTCCGGTGGTCCATCGAACCGACGAGCGCATCTACGTGCTCCGGACCCCGGACGACGGCGAGTTCCGCGCCGGCGAGCAGTTCCTCCGGTTGATCCAGGCGCGGAACCGGGATGAATGGACCGACGCCATGCGGCTCCGCGCGCATCCCGGCTCCAACTTCGTCTATGCCGATGCCGACGGCGACATCTTCTACCTCTGGAACGCCGCCATCCCGGTGCGCCCGCACGCGGCGGGCGGGGACCGGCCCGTGCCCGCCAGCCGCATGGAGCAGGTATGGACGGAGCTGCACCCCCTGGAGGACCTGCCGCAGTTGCTGAATCCCCCGGGCGGCTACGTCCGGAACGAGAACGACGGCCCCTGGCTGACGAATCTCGAGCGGCCGCTCGATCCGGCCGACTATCCCGACTACTTCGAGGACCACGAGTTGCGGCTGCGAAGCCAGCACTCGCTGCTGCTCGTCGGCAACGGCGACCGGTTGTCGCTCGAGGACGTCGTCCGGCTCAAGCACAGCGATCGCGTGTTGCTGGCCGACCGGGTCAAGGACGAGCTGACCGGCGCCCTCCGCGCGGCCCTGGCCGGACGCCGGATCGCCAACACGGCCGCGGCGCCGACCGCCGCCGCGCTGCTGCTGCTGGAGCGATGGGACAACCGGGCGGCGGCGGACAGCCGCGGCGCGGTCCTTTTCTCGGAGTGGTGGCGCGCCTACAGCGGACGGTTCCCCGGCGACGCGGAACCGTTCGCCGAATCATGGACCGATTCGGCGCCGATGGAAACGCCGCGCGGTCTCGCCGATGCGGACCTGGCCGTCGCCCTGTTCGCGGACGCGGTCGGGAGGACTATCGAGCGGTTCGGCGCTTTCGACGTGGAATGGGGCGCCGTGCACCGGGTGCGGCGCGGCGGCGTGGACGCGCCGGTCGGCGGGTGCGCCGGCGCGATGGGGTGCTTCCGCGTGCTGAACTTCGAGCCGGACGCCGACGGCCGGCGAACGGTCGACGGCGGCGACGGATGGGTCCTCGCGGTGGAGTTCACCGACCCGCCGCGCGCGTATTCCGTCCTGGGGTACGGTCAGAGCGCGAAGCCGGACTCGCCGCACTTCGCCGACCAGGCGGACATGTTCGCCCGGGGCGAGATGAAACCCGTGCGGTTCACGCCGGAGGACGTGGAACGGCACGCCGTTCGGCGTTACCGCCCCGGGCTGGAACCAACGAGCGGGCCGTAGCGGCGCGTCCGGGTCCGGGACCCGGCCCGCGGGTCAGTTCGCGCTGCCGGAGAAGACGCGGGTTCCGTCTTCGGTCAGGATCGTCGCCTGCCCGACGTTCATCGACTCCGGGTTCTTGGCCTGGATCCCCTCGACCGTGACCACCTGTCCGGCCTGCAGCGAATCCGCCCTCCAGCCTCGCCGGTACAGGGAGTTCGGCGGGCTGCCTTCCACCTTGTAGGTCAGCGTCGTCCCGTCGGCCTGCTCCACCGTGACGTGCGTGTAGATGTGCGGGTTCAGCCAGTCGACCTGGGCCACCGTACCGGTGAACTCGATCGGCTTGTTCACGTCGAACTCGGCCGAGATGGAATGATGGGCGCTGACGGAGCCGGCCGCTGCCAAGAGCAGCGCCGCTCCCAGGACGGATAGAAGCAAATTCCGTGTCATCAACGGTCTCCTCGAATGTGTACAGAATGCCGCACGTGATTATTAGAAATGACGAGCCGATCCGTCAAGGCTTCGCGTGGCGCGGCCGTCAAATCGGAAGCGCCTTCCGTCCCGCGTACACCGCGTTCGGTCCGAGCGCCTCCTCGATGCGCAACAACTGGTTGTACTTGGCCGTCCGGTCGGTGCGGGACAGGGACCCGGTCTTGATCTGGCCGGCGTTGGCGGCCACGGCGAGATCCGCGATGAACGTGTCCTCGGACTCGCCGGAACGGTGCGAGATGACGACGCCGTAACCGGCCTTGGACGCCATCCTGATCGCGTCGAGCGCCTCGGTCAACGTGCCGATCTGGTTCACCTTGATCAGGATCGCGTTCGCGACCCCCGAGCCCATGCCCCGCGCGAGGCGTTCGGTGTTGGTCGCGAACAGGTCGTCGCCCACGAGTTGCACCCGTTGGCCGAGCTTCTCGGTCAGCAGAGCCCAACCGTCCCAGTCGTCCTCGTCCAACCCGTCCTCGATCGACAGGATCGGGTACTTCTTGCGCCACTCCGAGAACAACTGGACCATCCGCGCCGACGTTCTCCGTGGTTGGCCCGACTTCCTGAAGACGTAATGGCCGTCTTCGAAAAGCTCGCTGGAGGCGGCGTCCAGGGCGATGGCCACGTCGCGGCCCGGCCGGTAGCCGGCCTGCCCGATGGCCTCGACGATGAGCTCGATCGCTTCCTCGTCGGCTTTCAGGTCGGGAGCGAAGCCCCCCTCGTCGCCGACCGACGTGGCGTGGCCGCCTTCGCGAAGGATCCGCTTCAGCGTGTGGAAGACCTCGGCGCCCATGCGCAGGGCCTCGCCGAAGCGCCGGGCGCCGACGGGCATGATCATGAATTCCTGGAAGTCGACGTTGTTGTCGGCGTGCGCGCCGCCGTTGATGATGTTCATCATCGGGACCGGCAGGGTCTGGGCGTCCA
Source organism: Acidobacteriota bacterium (assembly GCA_022821265.1). Classification (GTDB taxonomy): domain Bacteria; phylum Acidobacteriota; class Terriglobia; order 20CM-2-55-15; family 20CM-2-55-15; genus JAJEDW01. The sequence continues at coordinate 19,556 of JAJEDW010000090.1, read as the reverse complement.
CCCCGCCGATATAGCGGTACAGCGGCAGGCCGTGGGCGGCGGCGGCCGCGCACGCCACGGCCAGCGACACCGGCAGGATGGCGTTGGCTCCCAGCTTCGACTTGTTCCCGGTCCCGTCCAGGTCGAGCATGACCTGATCGACGCGGGACTGCAGCGTCGCGTCGGCCCCCGCCAGCGCCTTGGCGATCTTCCGGTTGACGTTGTTGACGGCCTTCGACACGCCCCGGCCGTGGTAGCGCTTCGCGTCCTGGTCGCGCAACTCGAGGGCCTCGTGCACGCCCGTCGACGCGCCCGACGGCGCGATCGCCCGGCCGAGGACGCCCCCGGCCAGGACACAGTCCACCTCCACGGTCGGGTTGCCCCGGGAATCGAGCACTTCTCGCGCACGGATCTCGCGGATTTCCATGTCCCTCGTCCTCGCTTCCGATGCTTGGGATGGCGTACCGGGGCGCCGCATTGCGGCCCGGTCCACTTTACACCATTGCGGGGACGCCCACGTCTGGTATGATCGACGGGCCCGCCGGTTCCCTTCGCTCCGCGTTCGATGCCACAGACCGATCTCGTCCCGTCGCTTCACCCCGAGGCCGATGCGCTCGGGCTGATTCCCGAGCACCGCGCCCGGCAATACCGGGCGATCCCGATCCGCCGCAAGCCCGACCGCGTGGTCGTGGCCATGGCCGAGCCCTCCAACCTGGCCGTCGTCGAGGAAATCCAGTTCCTGACCGGGCTCGGCGTGGAGCCGGTGGGATCGACGGCGGCCGAGATCGAACGGGCCATCGACCGTGCCTACGGCCCGGGCGGCCTCCCCGCCCGCCCGGACGCCGGCCCGGCGCCGGCGTCATCGGACCCGCCCGTCGTGCGGATCCAGAGGCTGCTGTTTCGGGAGGCGCAGCGGTTGGGCGCCAGCGACATCCACCTTGACCCGGGCCCCCGGTCCACGCGCATCCGTTACCGGATCGACGGCGCCATCGAGGACCGCTTCGCGTTGCCCCGGTGGTTGCACGCCCGGCTGATCTCGCGCATCAAGATCATCGGCAAGCTGGACATCAGCGAGCACCGCCGCCCTCAGGACGGGTTGATCGTCGACCCCGGCCAGGGGGTCGAGGCCCGGTTGTCCACGATTCCCACCGAAAGCGGCGAAGCCGCCGTGATCCGGCTGTTCCAGGAACAGAAGGCCGCCCCGACGCTGGCCGGGCTGGGCGGCCCTCCGGACGTCGAGGAACGGCTTCGGGCGATGGGCCACCGCCCGCAGGGCATGGTGGTCGTCGCCGGGCCGACGGGCAGCGGCAAGACCACCACGTTGTACGCCATGGTGCACGAGCTGCGGCAGCGCCCCGTCAACATCGTCACCATCGAGGATCCGGTCGAGTACCGCGTCGACGGCGTCCGCCAGGTCCAGGTCGACGCTCCATCCGGTTTGACCTTCCAGAAGGCGCTGCGGTCGATCCTCAGACAGGACCCCGACGTGATCCTCGTCGGCGAGATCCGGGACGCCGAAACCGCCCGGATCGCTTTCGAGGCCGCCCTGACCGGACACCTCGTCCTGTCCACGCTGCACGCCTCCGACGCCGCCTCGGTCCTGGTGCGGTTGATGGAGCTCGGCGTCGGATCCCACGTGGCGTCGGCGGCCATGATCGGATCGATCGCGCAGCGGCTGGTCCGGACCAACTGCCCGGCCTGCCTGCGTCCCGACACGCCGTCGGAGCTCTTCGTCCGCCGGCTGGGGATCGTCGAGGACGAGCGCCGCCTGCTGGGACGGAGCCCCGGGTGCGCCGAGTGCCGGTTCACCGGCGTCTCCGGCCGCCGGCCCTTCTTCGAGATCCTGGAGGTGGACGAGGAGATCCGCGCGCGGCTGACGCGCCAGGACTACTCGAGCCTCGGCGGGGGGCGCGCGGGTTACCGGACGATCCTCGCCCAGGTTCTGGAACGGGTCCGCCGGGGCGAGGTGTCCGTCGAGGAGGCCTACCGGACCTGCTACTCGGGAGGCGCGGCGTGAGGGACTACTACCGGATCCTGGACCTCCCGCACACGGCCACGGCCGGCGAGGTTCAGCACGCCTACCGGCGGCTCGCCCGGCGCCACCACCCGGACCGGAATCCCGCCCCGGACGCGGCCGAGCGGATGGCCTTGATCAACGAGGCCTACGAATGGCTGGGCGACGCGGACAAGCGCTCGATCTACGACCGCCGGTTCGTGGCGGCCGAACCGGTGGAGCTGCAGACGGCCGTGCTCGACGCCGTCCGGGACGCGCTCAAACAGCGGTCCCCGCGATGGCTCGCCTCCGACGGCGCCGATGCGGTCCTGGAGGCCGGCGGCCGGCGGATCGCCGTCCGCTTCGTGGGATTGCTCGGAAGCGCGGAGCTGGAGGACTGGAGGCGCGCGCTCGACGGGCTGGTGCGGCGCGGGATCGTCGACGGCGGCGTCTGCATCGCCTACCGGGTGTTCCTGGACGGCGCCGCGTTGCGCCCGGAATCGTCGCGTGCGCGGCCGTTCGCGATCCTCGACTTGGTCGAGGCCCGCGTGCACGGCGGCGCCGACACCGGACCCGACATCGCCGCGTTGTTGGAACCGTTCCTGCTGGAGTGAGCCCGCGCCGCGCGTGATATCATCGGCTCCAAATGGCGACGAAGCGGGTCCTCCAGGTCGCGTTCGGCTGCCTCGTCGCGTTCGCGGCCCTCTATCCGTTGTTCCGTAACTTGGAGATCGGACCGCTCATCCTCCGGGACGAAGTGGACCGCCGCCCCGACGAGCCGAGCTTCGCCGAGCAGCGGCTGATGATCGACGCGCTCGAACAGCGGCTCGAGGTGAACCCTTCCGATCCGCGGCTCCTGACCGACCTGGCGGACCTGCACATGGACATCGCGGATTACGCCGAGGACGCCGGCTACTACGAGCGCGCGCTGGCGCTCGCGCCCGACGACGTGAGCCTCCGCACGCTGATGGGAACCGCCATGTACCTCTCCGACCGGCCGCTGGAGGCCATGGCCGAGTTCGAGCGCGCCCTGGAGATGGACCCGGCGCACCCCCAGGCCCTTTTCAACATGGGCGTCGTCCTGCTGGAGAGCCGGCGAGACGTCGACGGCGCCATCCGGCACTGGGAGCGCCTGATCGCCATGAACCCCGGATACCCCCAGAACGCGATGGTGCAGGCCGAGATCGACCGCCTGCGCGGCGGGGAGTGACGGCGCCGGGCCGCGTTTCGCCCCATGAAGCCGGAAGTCATCGACAAGCTCCGGGACATCGTCGGCGCCGACGGCGCGACCGACGACGCCGCCGAGCTGCTCGTCTACGAGTGTGACGCGCTGACGCTGTTCAAGAACAGCCCGGACGTCGTCGTGTTCCCCGCCGACACCGAGCAGGTCGCCGCCGTCGTCCGGCTCGCCAACGAATACGGGATCCCGTTCCTCCCGCGCGGCGCCGGCACGGGGCTGAGCGGAGGCGCGCTGGCCCTGGAAGGCGGCATCATCATCGAGCTCCAGCAGTTGAACCGGATCCTGTCCGTCGACGCCGAGAACCGCACGGCCGTCGTCCAGCCCGGCGTGGTCAACCTGCACCTGTCGCAGGCCGTGGCGCACCTCGGTCTCTACTACGCGCCCGACCCGTCCAGCCAGGTGGCGTGCAGCATCGGCGGCAACGTGGCCGAGAACGCGGGCGGGCCCCATTGCCTCAAGTACGGGATGACGACCAACCACGTACTGGAGGTGGAGGCCGTCGCCGCCGACGGAACCGTCGTCCGGCTCGGCTCGAAGACCGGGGAGCGGATCGGCTACGACATGGTGGGCGCGCTGGTGGGATCGGAGGGCACCTTCGCGATCGTCACCGAGATCACCGTCCGGCTCCTGAAGAAGCCCCAGTCCGTCAAGACCCTGCTCGCGGCGTTCCGTTCCGTCGAGGACTCCAGCCGGGCCGTCTCCGACGTGATCGCGGCGGGAATCGTGCCGGCCGCGCTGGAGTTCGTCGACCGGCGGACGACCGAGGCCGTGGAGGCGTCAGTCTACGCGGCGGGTTATCCGCTGGACGCCGCGGCCAGCCTCCTGATCGAGATCGACGGGTTCGAGGTGGCCGTCGAGGACACTCAGGCGTCGATCGTCGACGTCTGCCGGCGCAACAACGCGTTCGAGGTCCGCCTCGCGCGGAGCGAGGCCGAGCGCGCCCGCCTGTGGATGGGCCGCAAGGGCGCTTTCGGCGCCATGGGACGCATCAGCCCGGACATGATCACGATGGACGCGGTCATTCCCCGGACGCGGCTGCCCGAAGTCCTGACCGCCATCGAACGCTTGTCCGAGCAGCACGCGATGCCCGTGGCCAACGTGTTCCACGCCGGGGACGGCAACCTGCATCCGCTGATCCTGTACGACGGACGGGACGCGGACCAGGTGGAACGCATCCACGCGCTCGGCGAGGCCATCATGGAAGTCTGCGTCGGCGTCGGGGGCGCGCTCAGCGGCGAGCACGGCATCGGCGTCGAGAAGAAGGACTTCATGTGCATGATCTTCAACGACGACGACCTGGCCGCGATGCGCCGGGCCAAGGGCGTCTTCAACCCCGATGGGCTCCTGAACCCCGGCAAGGTGTTTCCGTCCCGCCCCAGTTGTTCCGAGGTCGGTCCCGGCGTCACGCGCACGGCCGAAGCGGCGCGGCGGATCGATGAGTACGTTCGCGGCGCCGGCGAGGCGCGGGCGTGATCGTCGATTCGCGCGCCGTCGACCGGGTGCTCGCGCCGGCGTCGGCCGGAGAACTGGCCGAGATGATGCGTTCCGAGACCGGGACGATCGCCCCCGTCGGCGCCGGCACGGAGTTGTCGCTGGGAAACCCCCTCGAGCCGATCGACGCCGCGATCGACACGCGCCGGCTGGACCGGATCACCGAGTACGTTCCGGCCGACCTGACGATCCACGTGGAGTCCGGGGTCCGGCTCGGCCAGCTCGCCGGGGCGCTCGCCGAACACGGACAGATGCTGCCGATCGATCCGTGGAACGGCCCCGAGGCGACGATCGGCGGCGTGGTCGCCACCAACGCGCAGGGGCCGCTTCGGGCCGTCGGGACGGTGCGCGACTGGATCATCGGCATGCAGGTCGTCGACGCCGGCGGGCGGGCGTCCAAGACGGGCGGCCGCGTCGTCAAGAACGTCTCCGGCTACGACCTGGCCAAGTTGTACACGGGGTCCCTGGGCTCCCTGGCCGTTATATCCGAGATCAGCTTCAAGCTGCGCGCCGCCTTCGCGGCCACGGCCTCGGCGCGCCTCCGCCCCGGCGGCCTCGCCGAGGCCGCCGACGTCATCCGGGAGATTCGCTCCGGCCCGCTCGAGCCGGTCTCGCTGGTCTGGGCCGGACCCGAAGACCCGTTCGTCGCCGTGCGCTTCGGCGAACATCCGCGGGCCGTCGAGTGGCAGCTCGATCGACTGCCCGGCGAGGGCTGGGAGCGGTTCGACGCGGAGACCGAGTCCGCGGTCTGGGACGCGGTGCGGGACCGGTACCGCGCGCTGGCCGAACCGGTGGTCCGCGTGGCCGCGCCGCCCTCCGAGGCGCGGGCCGTGATCGAGCGGTTCCGGCCCGAGTCGTGGCTCGTCCACGCGGCCAACGGGACGATCCTGATGACGGCGGGCGTCGACGCCATCGCCCGGCTGCGCGAGCGCCATCCCACCCTCGTCGAACGGGCGCCCCGGGAAGTGCGGCTTCAGGCCGGCGTGTTCGGGCTGACGGGCGCCGAGTACGACCTGATGCGCCGCGTGAAGACCGCGTTCGATCCGGAGGGCCGCCTGAACCCCGGCCGCCACGTCGACGGAGAACGCCCGGCATGAGCCCGGCCGTCCAGGAAGAACCCCGAACCACGCGGCAAGGCTACCTGGACTGCATTCACTGCGGCCTGTGCCTGTCCTCGTGCCCCACCTACCGCGTCCTCGGCAACGAGATGGACTCCCCCCGCGGCCGCGTGCACCTGATGCGCGCCTACGACGAGGGGCGCACCCCGATCACCGACACGTTCGTCGAGCACATGTTCCGCTGCCTGGACTGCCGCGCCTGCGAAACGGCCTGTCCGTCCGGCGTCCGGTTCGGAACGATGATGGAAGACATGCGGGGCGCGATCCTGGACGAGCGCGGCGCCGACCCCCTCACGCGCTTCGTCATGAACCACGTGTTCCCGTATCCGTGGCGCTTTCACCTGGCGGCCCGCCTGCTGCAGTTCTACCGGCAATCCGGGCTGCAAAGCCTGGTCCGGGCCACCGGAGTGCTCGCCCGGATCGCCCCCGGATACGCCGCCGCCGAGGCCATGACGCCGGAAGCGCCGCTGCAGACCGGGGTCCAGACCGGACACACCTACCGCGCCGCCGGGCGGGCGCGCGGCACGGTCGCGTTGTTCTCCGGCTGCGTGATGAACTCGCTGCTCGGCGACGTCAACCGCGCCACGGTGGCGCTCCTGAACCGGGCCGGATTCGACGTCGCCGTGCCGGACGGCCAGGTCTGCTGCGGCGCGCTGGCCAACCACGCCGGCCTCAGGGACACGGCCCGCGGCATGGCCCGCAAGAACCTGGGACGATTCCCCGTCGAGGGCGTCGACGCCGTCATCGTCAACGCATCCGGATGCGGCGCCATGCTCGCCGAGTATCCGCTGCTCGTCGAGGGTGCCGAGGCGTTCTCGTCGAAGGTCCAGGACGTGTCCGCGTTCCTGGCCCGGGCGTCGTTCGACGACGCGCTGACGCGCCCGGTCCGCGCACGGGTCGGCTACGACGACCCGTGCCACCTGCTCCACGCCCAGGGCGTCTCCCGCCCGCCGCGGGACCTCCTTCGGGCCGTCCCCGGCGTCGAGTTCGTCGAGGTCGCCGGCGCCGACGAGTGCTGCGGCAGCGCCGGCGTCTACAACCTGACGCACCGCGAGCTGTCGATGGAGATCCTGGACCGCAAGATGGAACGCGTCCGCGCCGCCAGCCTGGACATCCTGGTCACCGGCAATCCCGGCTGCCTGTTCCAGCTCCGGTACGGCGCGCGGCGCCACGGCCTCGACCTGGAAGTCACACACATCGCGGAGTTCCTCCACCGGGCGGTTTGAAGCGAACCGCGGCTTCGCAGCCACGAACGTGTGAACGGCCGGCATCGCAGCCGTTTTCAGCCGCGAGCCGCCCGACGGGCGCCCGGCAGCCGCGGCGCACTTGGATATCGGTTCGTGATATCTTTTCCGGGTTGCGAAAGCAGCACCGCAAGACCTTGGCAGCGATATTCACGCGGCCCACCCGATCGGGAATCCTCTGGGCGGACGTCGAATCCCTGTTCCTCGCCTGCGGCGCTTACATCGAGGAACGGAAAGGGTCCCGGGTCTACGTCGAACTGAACGGCGTGGCGGGCCACTTCCATCGGCCCCACCCTGCGAAAGAAGCCCGAAAGGGGTTGGTCGAAGCGGCGCGGCGGTTCTTGGAGGAGGCGCAAGTCCGACGATGATGGAACACAAGGGATACCGCGCGACGGTGACTTTCGATGACGCGGCCGGCGTCTTCCACGGAGAAGTGATCGATACGCGGGACGTGATCGTATTCGAAGGCCGGTCGGTGGCTCAACTCCGGAAGGAATTCAAACACTCGGTCGACGACTACCTGAAGGCATGCCGCGAACGCGGCCGGACTCCCGACAGACCTTTTTCGGGAAAGATCCCGTTGAGGATCCCACCCGAGATTCACAGGGCGGCCGCGGCCGCCGCCAAGGCTCAGGGGACGAGCCTCAACGCCTGGATCGCCAAGACGGTAGAAGAGGAGGCCCGGAAGTTCGCGCGTTGAGCGGTCGATTCAACGCTCGAATTGGTGCAGCGCGCGACGGCAACCGGTAGAATCGGGAAATCCCGGCTGCCTGTTTCGGCTCCGGTACGGCGCGCGGCGGTCCGCCGCAATCTCGTACAGCGGACGCAGACTTGCGCCGTACGTACCTGTCCTTCAGCCGTGACCGCGTGGCGCCCGGACTATCCCACGCCAGACATCGCCGTACCCGACAGCCGGATGCCTTCCGCCAATCGTCGAACCTGTCAAGCATCGCCCTCGGCGTTCCCGCTCCCCTGCCTACCAGCCCACCGGCTTGACTGTCGCGGCGCCCGCCAGAGCATCCGGAAACTGCGCCGCCCGCAGCATCGCCGGGCGGATGTGGCGGACATGGCTTGCGGCCTGCCGTAGCTGCGGCGCGATCTGCCACCGGCCGGGGCACACGACGAACACGGGCCGCTTCCGTTCCTTCGTCACCATTCGGATCGGCACCACCAAATCGGTGTCGTTGGAAATCACCACCGCCGCCTCGAACAGGTCCTGCCACGCGTCGTTCAACAGATGTGCCGCGAGGTTCACGTCCGAACCCTTCTCTTCCATGGTGTGGAACTCTGCGATCACGGCGTCCGGGATCGGTTTCCCGGAGCCGCGGGGCGCGCCATCATTCCCGCCGCGGCGGTCCGGATAGACGCCCACCGGCAGCCTCTGGGGCCGTCCGCCAAGGACTCGGTGGTCTCCTCGGGGCAGTGTAACCGGCCTCGGCGCGTCGATCCGTCGCCCGGCGACCGGCAGGTTGGCGAGCGGCCGCCAGGCGGTCTTGGCAAGGAAACGGCCGTAGTGGATCTCGACCTCGGCCAGTGTGGCCGGCGCCTTAAGATAGTCACGCTGGCGGGCGGGCGCCTGCGGATCGAACTTGCCCGAAACCCGCGCCGTGAAGTATCGGAGCCGCTCGATCTCGTACTTGGGGGGCAGCGGGAGAGAGGTTAGAAGGACGGGATCGAGCCACTTGAAGGGCGTGCCCTTCAGCGCTCCGTAATACAGGTTGAAGCCGTCGACATAGACCCGCGTTCTCACGTCCGCTCCCTGAAAAAGCAAGGGCCGCTCCAGAGAGCAGCCCTTGAGCCGACAGCATGCTGCCGGCGGGTAACTGTGGAAACATTACGCCCGATGGCTCGCATCTGCAAGCTGATGTTCCGACAGTGATGCTCCGACAGCTAATGCTCCGACAACCGGAAATCAGACCCGCGGTAGCGAATCGGGCGCCCGGATGGGCCCCGTCCGGGCAAATTCCGACGACGCCACCGCGCGGCTGTTAGAATAGGGGGCATCCGGGGGTGTTTCGATGAATACGGCGAAGACGGGAATCCTGATGGTCGGGCTGACCGTGCTGCTCGTGATGGTGGGCGGCACGCTGGGCGGGATCTACGGCGGCGAGGGCGGCGCAACGAGCTTCGCGCTCATCGCCTTCGTCATCGCGATGGCGATGAACGGCTTCTCGTACTGGTTCAGCGACAAGCTGGTCCTGAAGATGTACAAGGCCGAGGAAGTCACCGAGCAGTCGTCGCCCGAGTTCTACCGGACCGTGCGGAACCTGGCCCAGCGGGCCGACCTGCCGATGCCCAAGGTCTACATCATCCCGTCGGACGCCCCCAACGCCTTCGCGACGGGACGCAACCCGCAAAACGCGGCCGTGGCCGCGACGCGGGGCATCCTGAAGGTCCTCAGCCGCGACGAACTGGCCGGGGTCATGGCCCACGAGCTGGCGCACGTCAAGAACCGCGACATCCTGATCGGCACGATCGCCGCCGCCGTGGCCGGCGCCATCAGCATGATGGCGACCATGGCCCAGTTCGCCATGATCTTCGGCGGCGGCCGGCGCGACGACCGCGACGGCGGCAGCATCATCCCGTTGATCGCGACGGCCATCCTGGCGCCCATCGCCGCGGCGCTGATCCAGATGGCGATCTCCCGTTCGCGCGAGTACCAGGCCGACGCGACGGGCGCGAAGATCTGCGGCAACCCGCTCTGGCTCGCCAACGCGCTCGAGAAGCTCGACCGGGCCTCCCGCCGCGTCGCCATCGACGCCAACCCGGCCACGGCCCACATGTTCATCGTCAACCCCCTGCGGGGCGGCGGCATGAGCAGCCTGTTCAGCACGCATCCGCCGATGAAGGAGCGGATCGAGCGCCTCCAGAACATGGCGTACGGGGGGATCGGCTAGCGGGGACGGCGACATGCCGATACGCAGCCTGACCGTGAGCCTGGCGATCGCGTTGGCGGGCGCTTGGGCGCATGCGGGCCCCGCGGCCCAGGACGCGCCGGAGGCGGCCGTCCGGCCCGTCCCGCGCGGGCCGTCCGGGCGGGTGCACCTGGGTCCGCCGCCCGGCGAGAAGGGCCACTGGCGGCGCATGAGGCGGGAGCTGATAATCGGGGACGCGGAGAACTCCCCCGAAACGCATCGGCCGGAAGACCGGCGCCTCGAAGACGTACCCTTCCAGCCGTGGACCCGGGCCATGTGGGAGTACAACCGCGTGCACGCCGACCGGGACGCGCCGCACGCACGCTGCAAGCCGTCGGCGGGGCCGCGCCAGATCGGGACCGCCTACGGCTTCGAGATCGTCGAGCTTCCGGATCTGGAACGGGCGATCATCTTCGACATCGGGGGGCCGCACAGCTTCCGCATCGTCTACATGGACGGCCGCGAACATCCGGAAGACTTTCCGCCCACCTACTACGGGCACTCCATCGGATGGTGGGATGGCGACACGCTGGTCGTGGACACGGTGGGCTTCAACGAGCGCTCGTGGATCGACACGCAGGGGTTGCTGCACACGGACCGGCTCCACCAGGTCGAACGGTTCACCCGGCTGGACTTCGACACGCTGGAATACGAAGTCACCATCGACGATCCCGGCGCCTACACCGAGCCGTGGACGGCCGGCTTCCTGCTGCGGTGGAGCGAGGGCGCCGAGATATTCGAGTACATCTGCCAGGAAAACAACCAGAACCCCATGATGACCGTCGGAGACGACGGGCAGCCCCTGTCCCGTGACAACGGCATCACTCCATGACGGGCCCCGTGGCCGCGCCGGCGCCTATCTCGGCATGAGGCGCGGGCTCCCCCGGTGACGCTGCCTTCGTTCAACCCGCGCGCGTCGAGGGAATCGGCCGCGCCGGCCGGCGGCCCGCGCCACCGGCTCAGCATGGCCCTGACCGACAATCCCCGGACGCGGCCTCTCCGGGAGGGGCGCGTTCGGGCCGACGGCATCGATTGCGTCGTGACGACGCTGCATCCCTCCGAGATGTTCTGGCGGCAGCTTCACTTCGCCGAGTTCGACGCGTCGGAAATGTCGCTGTCGTCCCTGCTCATCGCCATCGCGGGGGGCGATGGGCGGTGGGTGGCCCTGCCGGTGTTCACCTCCCGGCGCGTCTATCACACGCTCATCCTGATTCGAACCGACCGCGGCATCGCGCGGCCGGAGGATCTGAAGGGGAAACGGGTGGCCGTCCCGGAGTACCAGCAGACCGCCGCGGTCTGGGCGCGCGGCGCGCTGCAGCACGAGTTCGGCGTGCACGCTTCCGACGTCGAGTGGTACATGGAACGGACCGAGGATCGCAGCCACGGCGGCGCCACCGGGTTCGAGCCGCCCGAGGGGGTCACCGTCCACCGGATTCCCGAAGAGGAAGACATCGGCTCGATGCTGGTGTCGGGCGCCATCGACGCGACGCTGCTCTACCTGAACAGCCCGAACCTGGTGGACCGCAGCCGCGTCAGCCTCGACGACCGGCCGGAAATCGGGGCGCTTTTCGATCCCGCGGCCGAGGGCGCCCGCTATTTCCGGACGACGGGCTTCGTCCCGATGAACCACTGCGTGGTGCTCAAGCGGGAGGTCGTGGACGCGAATCCGTGGATCGTGATCAACGTCTTCAAGGCGTTCGACGAGGCCCGAAAACAGGTCCACCGGCACATGACGGAGGCCGCCGGCGAATACTTCGACGCCGGACTGTTGCCCGCCGACGGGCGGGACGTCATCGAAACCGACCTCTTCGCCTACGGCGTGGCGGCCAACCGCCGGGCGCTGGAGACGCTGACCCGCTTCTCCTTCGAACAGGGCCTCACCCCGCGGAAGCTCGCCCTGGACGAGGTGTTTCATCCCGCGACGCTCGAACTGTGACCGCGTGCGGCCCCCGAGCCCGCGCTTCGACTTGTAATATTTTGTCGCACGGGGTTCGATGCGTTTTGACGGGAACGGTTCGGGCGGTACGATGAGTGGGACATCGGCGGAAATCAAGGGTGGACCGGGCGCCGCTCGGCGCGGACGCTCGGGTTCCGACCCCGGTCAAGGCGGAGGGCATCGGGTGAAGGGCTGGCGTTTTCGCCGCGCGGCGCTCGCCGGTTGCGGCGCGTTCATCGTGTTCGGGGCTGCCGGTGCGCCCGCGCGCGGCGCCGCGCCGGTGCAGTCGGTAACGGGCGCGATCGAGTCTCCCGCCGAGTTGTCCGGCGTTCTCCAGCAGTACTGCATCACGTGTCACAGCCAGGCGGTCGCCAGCGGCGGCCTGGTCCTCGAGGGCGTCGACGCATCGCGCATCGACGAGGACCGGGAAAGCTGGGAGAAGGTCGTGCGCCGGCTCCGCACGGGAATGATGCCGCCGTCGGGATTGCCCCGCCCCGAAGGCGACGTCTACCGGGGCATGATCGCGTGGCTGGAGGATGCGCTGGACCGGGCGCCGCCGCCCCACCTGCCCGCGCCCGGCCTCCACCGTCTCAACCGGACCGAATACGCCAACGCCATACGCGACCTTCTCGGCCTGGACATCGATCCGGCCCAGTACCTGCCGTCCGACGATTCGAGCTTCGGCTTCGACAACATGGCCGGCACCCTGGGGCTGTCCTCCACGCTGGTCGAAGCCTACGTGTCGGCCGCGGAAAAGATCAGCCGGCTGGCCGTCGGAGAAGCGGCCACCCCGCGCCTGACCATCTACCGCGTCCGCGAGGACACCTCGCAGGACTACCACGTTCCGGGACTGCCGCTGGGCACCCGCGGGGGCCTCCTGGTGGATCACGTCTTTCCGTCCGACGGCGAGTACACGCTGACGGTCATCCCCATCTTCGGCGACAACATGTCGCCCCAGGGCTTCGGATCGGTGGAGGGAGAGCGCCTGGAAGTGCTGCTCGACGGCGAGTTGCTCGAGTTGATGGACTGGGTGGGACACCGCCGCGGCCAGGGCGTGGCCGTGGGCGGGGCGGCCGGGGAAGACGACGGCGCCATGCGCGTCCGTTTCTCGACGACGGCGGGTCCCCACCAGGTCGGCGTGACGTTCCTGGAAACCCACATGGCGCCGCTGCCCGATCTGAACCGCCAGTTCGAACGCAAGACGATCCAGACCGGCCCGACGCCCGGTTACACCTTCTTTCCCCACGTGGGAAGCATCCGGATCGAGGGTCCGTTCGACGCGCGCCGGCCGGAGGCGTCGCCCAGCCGGCGCCGCGTTTTCGTCTGCCGTCCCGGAGACGGCGTCGACGAAGCGGCCTGCGCCGAGCGGATTCTGACCGAACTGGCCACGCAGGCCTTCCGGCGTCGGGCGACTTCCGCCGACATCGGCCCGCTGATGGAGTTCTATCGCTCCGCCCGCCGGACGGGGGACTTCGACCGGGGGATCCAGTTGGCGCTGGCGCGGATTCTGGCCTCGCCGCACTTCCTCTACCGCAGAGAGGCGGCGCCGGAGGCGGCGGGCGAGGACGAGATCTACCGGATCAGCGACATCGAGCTCGCGTCGCGCCTCTCGTACTTCCTGTGGAGCGCGGCGCCGGACGCGGAGCTGCTGGAGCTGGCCCGGGCCCGCGCGCTCGGCGATGCGGACACGCTGGAGGGGCAGGTCCGTCGAATGCTGGCCGATCCCCGGTCCGGGGCGCTCGCGTCGAACTTCGCCGGACAGTGGCTGAACCTGCGGGGCCTGGACAGCCACAATCCCCTGCCCATGGTGTATCCCGACTTCGACCATCCGCTGCGGCAGGCCATGCGCACCGAGGTCGAGATGCTGTTCGACAGCATCGTCCGCGAAGACCGCGGCGTGGTCGACCTCTTGACCGCCGACTACACCTACGTCAACGAGCGGCTCGCCCGGCATTACGGGATCCCGCACGTGTACGGCAGCCGGTTTCGCCGGGTGGCCCTGGACGCGGAGTTCGAAGCGCTGCGCGGCCTGCTGGGCAAGGGGGCGATCCTGGTCACGACGTCCAAGCCGGACCGCACCTCGCCCGTCACCCGCGGCAAGTGGATCATGACCAACCTTCTCGGCGTCAGCCCGCCCGACCCGCCGCCGGACGTGCCCCCGCTTCCCGAGCGGACGGACGACGCGCGGGGCAACGCCGCCGCGCTCACCATGCGCGAACAGATGCTGGAGCACCGCGTCCGCCAGGACTGCGTGCAGTGCCACAGGCTGATCGACCCGATCGGCTTCGCGCTGGAAGGCTTCGACGCGATCTCGCTCCGGCGCGCCGAGGACGCCGGCAAGCCCGTCGATCCCCGCGCGACGCTGTTCGACAACAGCGAGATCGACGGGCCCGTCGAGCTGCGGCAATGGCTCGTCGGCTACTCGGATACGTTCGTGCAGGTGTTGACCGAGAAGCTGCTGACCTACGCGTTGGGCCGCGGTGTCGAATACCGGGACATGCCCGTGGTCCGCGACATCGTCCGCGGCGCAGCCGACGGCGGCTACCGGTTCTCGGACCTCGTTCTGGGCGTCGTCGGGAGCGCGCCGTTCCGGAACAACATGGGGGCCGGGGACCGAACGGCTATCGAATAGAGGAGGGCGCATCACGATGTTCCTGTCCAGGAAACACGTTCCGCGGAGGTTCTTCCTTCAGAGCACGGGCGCCGCGCTGGCGCTGCCGCTGCTGGACGCCATGGTTCCCGCGGCGACGGCGCAGGCGCGGACGGCGGCCAGCCCGGCGCCGCGCTTCATGGGCATCTTCTACCCGCACGGTATGGCCTACGGCTACTGGGAACCCGAAGTCGAAGGCCCGCTGCCGGATACGTTGCCCTACATCGTGGAGCCGCTCGCGCGGGTCCGTGACGAAACGACCATCCTGACCGGCATGTGGTCCCGCTCGGCCGAACCGCCGGAAGGGATCACGGGATCGGACCACTGGGTCGCGGCGGCCTACCTGACCGCCATCAAGCCGAAGAAGACCGCCGGTTCGGACGCCACGGTCGGAAGCCCGACCATCGATCAGACCATCGCCGGACGCATCGGCGGCGAGTCGCTGCTGCCGTCGCTGCAGCTCGCCGTGGAAGATCCCGGCACGAACTCCAGCAACTGCGGCGAGGGCTACAGTTGCGCCTACACCAACTCCATCTCGTGGGTGGGGGTCGCCACGCCCGCCGACGAGGCGATGATGCGGACGCGCCCGCTGCCCATGGAGCTGAACCCGCAGGTGGTGTTCGAGCGGCTTTTCGGAAGCGGCGCGACGCCCGAGGTCCGCGCCCAACGCGCGGCCGACAAGCGCAGCATCCTGGATTCCCTGACCGACGAGCTCGACGGTTTCCGGCGCGGCCTCGGCCCGGGCGACCGCCTGACCGTGGACCAGTACGTCGACGAGGTGCGGGAAATCGAGCGCCGGCTCGAGCTGGCCGCCGCCAAGGCGCAGTCCGTACCCTCCCTCGACGAGCCGGCGGGCATTCCGGCGTCGTTCGACGAGCACGTCAAGCTGCACCTGGACCTGACCGCGCTGGCCTTCCAGGCCGATATCACCCGCGTGGCCACGCTGCTGGGCGCGCGCGACCTGACCGGCAAGGTCTACACGTTCCCGCAGAACGAGTTCTTCTCCGACGGCGGCGTCAGCGTGAGCTTTCACGGGGGGTCGCACCACCAGGAAGATCCGCGCAACCTGCGCCGCTACGCCGAGTTGAACCGCTACCACGTTTCGACCCTGGGGTACTTCGCCGAGAAGCTCAAGTCCATCCCGGAAGGCGACGGGAACCTGCTCGACCACTCGCTCATCGTCTACGGGACGAACATGGGCAACTCGAACCAGCACCACCACTACGACGTCCCTCACATACTGGTGGGGGGCGCCGGCGGCCAACTGCGTGGGGGCCGGCACCTGGCCTACCCGCGAAAGACGGTGACGACGGGCAACCTGCTGCTGAGCATCATGGACATGTTCGGCGTCCACCTGGACCGGCAGGGCGACAGCACCGGCCGGCTGGCGGGGCTGTAGCGCCGGAGGGGGCGAAGGGATGCGAACCCGACGCTTCGTCGCCTGGGCGGCGGCCGTGTGCCTCCTCGCATCGGGCGGCGCGGAGGCTCGGCAGGCCGTCTCGATCGCGGAGGCCGCCTATCGGGGGGACGCCGCTTCCGTCGAGCGTCTGATCGGGCAGGGGGCCGACGTGAACGCCCCGATGGTCGACGGCTCGACGGCGATCCACTGGGCCGCGTACCGGGACGATCCGGGGACCGTCGAACGGCTGCTCGACGCCGGCGCCGACCCGTCGGTCCGAACACGCGAGGGCGTGACGCCGCTGCACGTCGCCGCGCTCCAGGGCCACCCCGGGATCATCGCCGCGCTTCTGGAAGCCGGCGCCGACGCCCGGCAACGCGCCCCCAACCGGACGACGATGCTGATGCTGGCGTACCGCAACGGCAACCCCGAGGCCGTGCGGCTCCTGATCGACGCCGGCGCGGAAATCGACGCCGTCGAGAGCCTGCGCGGCACGACCGCGCTGATGTGGGCCGTGGAGCAGCGCCACCCCGACGCCGTCCGGATGCTCCTGGAAGCGGGCGCGGACCCCGCCGTCCGGTCCGCGCCCGCCGGCCTGCCGCGGATCTACATGGCCCGTCCGGTCAACGTGGACGCGGTGTCCGAGGCCCAGGCACTGCTGCAGGCGGTGGTGGACGCCGGCCTGACGCTCGAGCAGTTCCGGAACGGGGAGGCCGGGCCGAGGGAGAACCTGGACCTGGACGCGGTGGCCGCGTTCCTCATCGAACGGGCCCGCCGAACGGGCGTCGACGCCGGAGAGGCCCTGTCGGGCGTCGAGGTGGAGTTGGCCGGCTTCGGCGTGGACCTGGACGCGCTCCGAACGATCCTGGACGCGCGCGCCGGGGAGGCGGCCGCCCCGCCGGCTCTCCCCGACCCGGAGCCGGCCGCGAACGCCGAGGACGCCGCGGTCGAGGCCGGTCTCGTGGGCGAAGGCGGGGGCGGCTTGACCGCGCTGGTCCTGGCCGCCCGGGAGGGCGACCTCGCATCGGCGCGTATCCTGGTCGACCACGGCGCCGACGTCAACCAGGGGACCTACTTCGGATGGAGTCCGGTCCTGACCGCGACGAACAACCGGAACTATCGCCTGGGAACGTTCCTGATCGAGAACGGCGCCGACGTCAACGCCGCGAACAACGGCGGCATGACGCCGCTGTACCTGGCCACGGACAACCGGAACATCGAAGGCGGCGACTATCCGGTGCCGCCCCCGGACATGGATCACCTCCAGTACATCCGGATCCTGCTGGAAAACGGGGCGGACCCGGACGCCCGCGTCCGGTCCAACACGGAGAACCGGACGATCTTCACCCAACAGTGGTTCTTCGAACCCGGCGCGACGGCCTTCGTCCGCGCCGCGCAGTCGGGCGACACCGCGCTGCTCCGCCTGCTCCTGGACTTCGGCGCCGACCCGGCGATTCCGACCGACTTCGGCGACACGGCGCTGGCCGCGGCCGCCGGCATCGGATGGGTGGACGGGGTCACGTTCGAATGGTCGCCCGAGGAGACGGTCGAGGCGGTCGAGCTCCTGCTCGAGCTGGGGCTGGATCCGAACTCGGTCAACGGAGACGGGCGAACGCCCCTGATGGGCGCCGCGCTCAAGGGCCGGAACGAGATCGTTCAACGCCTCGTCGACGCCGGTGCACGGCTCGAGACGCGGGACCTCGGGAGCCGGGACACCGACCGGCTGGGCGAGTCGAAGCTGGCCGGCCACACCTGGCAGGCCATCGACTACGCCGACGGGCTGGTCCGCGTCGGCGTGCAGTCCGCCATCACTCATCCCGAGACGGCCGCCTACATTCGCCGGCTCATGATCGACCGCGGCCTGGCGGTGCCGCCCCCGGACCGCACGGTCGAGTCCATCTGCATCGTGGTGATCTGCCAGCAGGGACCGTCCGACCCCCTCGAAGAGAGGTGACGACGGAAGACGCCAGGCTGTCGCTCTCGCTGAGGATACTGTCCGGGCCTCTGGCGTTCGCGGCGGTCCGGTCCCTGCCCCTCGAGGGCCTCGAGGCATCGGGCCACCTGGCGCTCGCCTGCTACGCCTGGGTCGTCGCCTGGTGGGCCACGCGCCCCGTCCCCTGGGCCGTCACCGGTTTCCTGCCGCTTCTGATCTTCCCCATCAGCGGGGTGATGGCGTTTCGCGACGCGACCGCTCTCTACGGCCAACGCGTGTTCCCGTTCCTGCTGGGCGTCATGCTCTTCGGGCATGCGTTCCGCAAGCACGGGCTGGCCAAGCGCATCGCGTTCGGCATCCTCAGCCTGCCCGGCGTCGCGGCGTCGGGCCACCGGCTCGTCCTCATGATGCTCGTCGTCACGGCCGCCCTGTCCGCGCTCGTCGACGATGCCGCCGCCGTGGCGATCATGATCCCGATCGCGCTCTCGGTCACGCAGTTCGCCACCGAAACGCGCGCCGGCGACACGGGAGCCGCGCGGGCGCCCCGGTTGCAGACCGCCTCGTGCCTGGCCGTGCTCTACGGATCGGCGGCCGGGGGTCTGGCCACGCCCGTGGGCGTCCCGTTCAACCCCCTGGCGATCTCGCTGCTGGAGCAACTGACCGCCTACCGGATCAGCTTCATGCAATGGACCCTGACGGGAACGCTGATGGCCATCGCCGTCGTGCCGCTCTACTACCTGGTCCTGGTCGTGATGTCCCGTCCGGAGGTCTCCACCGTATCGGGCGGCGCCGCGTTCTTCTCCGCCCGGCGGCGCGAGCTGGGCCCCCTCGGCCCGGGAGAGAAGAACGTCCTCGCGGTCCTGATCATCATGGTCGCGTTCTGGCTGGCGCCCTCCGTCGTCACCGTGGAGTTCCTGGACCTCTGGATCGTGCCCACCGTCGGCATGGTGCTGCTCTTCCTTCTACCGGTGCGTTGGAAAACCCGGGAAATGACGCTGGAGACGAACGACCTGCAAACCGGCGTGCTGTGGAACGTGGTGTTCCTGGTGGTCAGCGGCACGGCGATGGCGAGCGCCCTGGCCGGGTTGGGAGTCGCCGCGTGGCTGGGCGGCCTGATCGAGGGCGGCGTCTCGGCCGCGGCGCTTCCGTGGTTCGCCGGGGTCGTCACCCCGGCCCTGAGTCATCTGACGAGCGGCACGGCCACCACGTCCATGATTTCCACGGTGCTGTTCCCGGTCGCCGAGAGCCTGGGCTACAACTCCGCGATCCTGGCGCGGATCATCGCCGGCACGGCGCTGGCCGTCTCGCTCCCATGGGCCGGCGCGGCGTCGAGCACGGCGTTCGCATCCGGGACGATCAGCTTCGGCGACATGTTCCGCATCGGCGTCGTCGCGACCCTCCTGACGATGATCGCCATCACCGTGCTGAGCATGGTCCTGGTTCCGGCTCTGGGCGCCTACTCGTCCTGAGGGGCGGGCTCCTGGGAGCCCGTGGTGTCCGGCAAGTTCACGGCGTCGTTTCAGTGGGTATGTTTTCTTGATCTGACGCCCGGGCCACGCGCCGCCGTCCCGGTCCTCTCCCCATGGTAGGCGCGGCGTTCCTCGCCGCGACTGAACAACCAGCCGATCGAGGCGATAGACCAATAATTGTTCTCTTCA
>JAJEDW010000226.1 GCA_022821265.1 Acidobacteriota bacterium | reverse complement strand
CAAGGCTTACGCACCCCCGTCCCGGTCCTCTCCCCATGGTAGGCGCGGCGTTCCTCGCCGCGACTGAACAACGAGCGGAGCGAGGCGTTAGCCCAATAATTGATCTCTTCACTCCGGCCATGGAGGCTGGGCAGGTCCCGTAACCCCCGACGTGCGCCCATCCCGACGAATCAATCTCTTGGTCTGACGCCTCGCCTACCGGCTCGTTGTCCACCCGCGACGAGGAACGCCGCGGGTACCCTTGGGGCATACGCGAGAGTGTTCCCTTAACCGAACCTCCGGTGCGTCGTCTGCCAGCCTCCCAAGGCTTACGCACCCCCGTCCCGGTCCTCTCCCCATGGTAGGCGCGGCGTTCCTCGCCGCGACTGAACAACGAGCGGAGCGAGGCGTTAGCCCAATAAATTAATCTCTTCCCTCTTCCCTCTTCCCTGGCACCAGAGAGCCTCGTCCGGCCCAATAACCGCCCACGACTTTGGCGGCGAATTCATGGGACACGACACTAGCGCATCTCGAAAGTCTGTCCCGCGAGCGTGACCGTTTCGGCCCGCACCTCGTCGGCGCGCGTCCGGTGGGGGAGCGCCTGAACGGTCACGGACACGCCCGGCGCGAGTCGAACCTCGGTGAGCTGGCGGAAGTTGAGCCTCGGGACGGGCGCCAGCACGACGCTCACCCGGCGGCCGCCGGCCTCGATCGTCGCGACTCCGTGAGGGCCGGAGTAGTCGGTTTCGCGGACGACGCCCGTCAGCGCCTCACGGCGCGACTCGTCGTAGGCCGCCCACCGGCGTTCGGGGGGATACATCCTGTTCTCGTCCGTGTCGCTCGGCCCCAACCAGGGAGTGATGACGCCGGAAATCAGGGCGGCGAGGTTCCCCTCCATGCACGCGTACTCCATGATCTCGACGTCGGGCGTCAGGACGAACACGCGCTCGTTCGATATCGGCCGCGTGTAACTCTTGGGATCGTCCAGGGTCCACCGGAAGCGGATGCGGCCCATGTCGGGGCGCTCGAACATCATGGTGAGCGTCGCCTCGTCGCTCATGGGATGGCCGATCGTTCCCAGCTTCGCCCAGCCGTTGAAGTTGACCGACTCGATGATCAGCGTGTCGCCGTCCCACCGGCCGCGGGAATCGCCGAACCACGTCGGCGGCCAGTCCCCGCGGTGGGGCATGCCCTCGGTGTTGACCACCTGGAACATCGTGCTCTGCTCGAACAGGAACGCGATGTACTCGTTGTTCTGGATGATCTGCATCGGATGCGGGTGAAACGATCGAATCCACCCGAACGGCATGCAGCTCCCGGCGTAGTCGCCGTTGGCGACGGCGTCGTAGTTGTCCCACTGCGTCTGCCCCCACTCGGTGAAGGGCAACGGGTTGGGCTCCCCGATGACGCGGGTTCCGTCATCGTTCGTCGCCGACACGGTCATGTCCTGAGCCCTGGGACGCGCCCACACGCCGCTGAAGTCGGGTTTGCCGTTCGGCAAACGCGGGGCCGGCGCGTCCATGTCGACCTCCGCCCGCAGAGACTGTGCGAGGACGGGCTCGGGCGCCTGGAGACCGACACCGAGCACCGCCCATAGGGTGACCGAACGTAACGGATTCATCGCGCGGACCTCCTCGTGCCGATGCGCGGCGAGCCCTCGGTGACGACTCAGGGTTCGGGCGCCTCGTTCCCGAGCACCTTGTCGCGGTTCAGGAACGTGGGCTGGAGCGTCTCGAGGTCCCGCTCGTTCTCGTTGCAGACGTACTCGATCAGACGGTCCCCCGCCCCCTGCCGCACCAGCGGGAGCGTCACCGTCCACGGTTCGGTGAAGAACTCGGGGTCGTCGTAGGTGACCTCGTACGCGATGCTGTCGGGGCCGGTCTTGGTGAACCGTTCCGTCAGGCGCAACCGGTCGCTGTGCTCGATGCCGTTGCTGTCCAGCCAGGTCCGGTCGTTGATCCCGATCGTGTCCACG
Organism: Acidobacteriota bacterium; assembly: GCA_022821265.1. Taxonomy (GTDB): domain Bacteria; phylum Acidobacteriota; class Terriglobia; order 20CM-2-55-15; family 20CM-2-55-15; genus JAJEDW01. The sequence continues at coordinate 4,920 of JAJEDW010000226.1, read as the reverse complement.
ACGAGCGTGTCGCCCTCCCAGCGGCCGGCGGAGTCCCCCATGAAGCTGGGATAGTCCTCGGCGCCCTCGGAATGCCGGCCGTCCATGTAGATCACGCGGTACCGGCCGTGGTTCTCGAACAGGATGGCGATAATGTCGTCGGTCTGGACGATCTGGAACGGGGACGGGCCCGTAATCGCGCGGGACGGCCCCGGCGGCAGGCACTGGGCGTTGGGGTTCGTGGCGAAGTCGACGTTCCGGTATCGCTCCGCCGCCTCCGGCGTGAACGGCACGAACGAGCCGGCGTCCTTCATGGTCTCGACCAGGTCGCTGCTGGAACGTTCCCCGTCCCACAGGCCGTTCAGGTCGGGCCGTTCCTGCGCCAGGGCCGTTGCCGCCGCAAGCGCGGCGACGACCGCCGGCAGGATCCGCGCAATCCCGTGGATCGGTCGTCTCATGGTTCCGAGGCCTCCGGGTTCGACGTTCCCGCGAACAGCCGGTCCCCGGACGGGCCGATGACGACGGACGCGTTGGCCGTGGGGTCGCCGTTCTTCGCGAGCCATCCCTCGATCCGGACCGTGTCGCCGGCCTCGAGCGTGTCCCTGGACCATCCCCGGCGCCGCAGCGGGTTCGGCGCCCCCAACTCGATCGCCCATTCGGTCACGGCCCCGTCGGCGCCGGTCACGTCGATGTAGAAGTAGACGTGAGGGTTCATCCATTCCACCCGGGTGACCGACCCCTCGAGCGTGACGCCTTGATCGCGGTCGTACTGGGCGGCGAACGAATGATGGGCCGCCGCGGGCAGCCCCGCGAACACGATCCAGGCCGCCGCGGCCGGTATCCATACGGACTTCATGGTCGGTCCCTCCTCGCACGACCCTCGGCGAACGTCGTCGTTTTCGGTGCGCCGGAACGCAACCCAGACTATGCCACCCCGGCCGTGGGGAGACAAGTTGCGTCGCACCCGCCCCGATCCGCGCCGGGAAACGGTCCCCACCGGAAGTCGTCCGGCTTGGAATCACCTTCAAGCGAAGGGATTGACGATCGTCAAGCTCCCGATCCGCCGTCCTGTCTGAAGGTCCTCTGTCAACAGAAGGTCGCAGCCGGCTTCGAGCGCCGAAGCGACGATCAGCCCGTCGTAGAGGTTGAACCCGTTGGATCGGGCAAGTGCGACACCCTCGGTGTGCGTTTCGACGCTCAGGGGGCGAACGGGATCCAGCGCAGTTCGAAGATCGTCGAGGGCTTCCGCGATGACATCCCACTCGAAGCCGAACTTGCGGCGAAGGACCGATGCGAACTCGTTCAGAACCTGCACGCTGATGACACCGCCGGCCAGGATCGCCTCCCGGGCAACCTCGCTCTTGGCCCCCGTGGTCTGGGCATATACCAGAACGTTCGTGTCCAAGAACGCGCTCACCGGGTGTTCGCGTCCTCGCGGTCGAAAACGTAGTCTTCGGGCACGGACCATGCGCGAGCGCGCATACGTTCCACGGCCAGCGCCCGGCGCTCGTCTTTCGCGATCGAGACGCGTTCCGGTGTGGCGGACACCACCTCCACGGCATCACCGGGCTTCAAGCCGAGTTCCTCGACCAGCGCCTTGGGCAGACGCACGGCGAGGCTATTGCCCCATTTCGAGACTCGCATCGCATCCCCTTTGATATCTTCTGAAAAAGTATATCATCATCGACGCGGCGGACTTCGACCCCGTCAATACAGCGGCGGCGCGCCCTCGGGCCGCGTCTTCCATCGCCGGTGGATCCACAACCACTGGTCGGGGTGCTTTCGGACGAAGTCCTCGACGATCCGGTTGAACCGGGCCGTGTTGGCCTGGATGTCCGCGCGGCGGTCGCCGGAACGGATGAGGGGCACAGGCGGCCGGAACTCCAGCACGTGCCGTTCTCGCGACGCGTCCCAGCGGATGAAACCCGGCACGACGGGCGCGTCCGTGCGCAGAGCGAACGTCGCCAGGCCCGGCGTCGTGGCGGCCGGGATCCCGAAGAAGTCCGCGAAGACGCCGTCCCCGCGCGTCGTGTTCTGGTCGATGAGGATGCCCACGGCCTCGTTGTCGTCCAGCGCCTTCAGGACGCCGCGCACCGCGTCGGTCCGGCTGATCACGGCGTTTCCGGCCCGCGTGCGGTAGCGCGCGATCAGGTCTTCGACCAGCGGGTTGTCGATGGGGCGCGTCAGGAATTTCATCGGGTACCCGTAGACGGAATGGGCGAACGAGGACAGCTCCCACGCCCCGACGTGCGCCGTCAGGACGAGGACGCCCCGCCCGCCGTCCAGGGCCGCCCGGTAGTGCTCCAGACCCTCGTAAACGACCAGGTTCTCGATATTGCCGCGGTCGAGCCCGGGAAAGCGGGCGAACTCGACCAGCAGCCGGCCGAGGTTTCGGAAAACGCCCCGGACGATGCGCGTCCGTTCCGGTTCGGACAGCTCGGGCAGCGCCATGCGCAGGTTGTGATGGGCCACCTTCCGCTGGCGCGCGGCCGCGGCGTGGCCCGCGCAGGCGAGCAGGCGCCCGGCCCCCAGCGCCGCCCGCCGCGGGAGAACTCCCAGTAAACCCAGCAGCAGTCTTGCTAAACTGTACTGGACACGGGCTTGGAAGCCGGCCCTCATCCCGGGCATTTTCACACACTTCCCAGAAATGAGACCGCGGCGCGACCGTCAACTGGACTACCTCATGCCCGCCGCGCTGGGCGTTCTCTGCTACGTCCTGTTCTTTCACCAACTGGGGGGAATCGGCCTCATGGGGCCCGACGAACCCCGCTACGCCGGCGTGGCCCGCGGCATGTACACGAGCGGCGACTACATCACGCCGCGCCTGGACGGGGAGAACTGGTTCGAAAAACCCGTTCTGATGTACTGGCTGGCGGCGGCGGGGTTCGCCGTCGTCGGCGTCGGCGAAACGGCGGCGCGCCTGCCTTCCGCCCTGGGCGCGGCGTCGTCGGTGTTCCTGCTGTACTGGAGCGGCCGCCGCGTCTTCGGCCGCGCCGTCGGCTTCGCCGCGGCCGTGATCACGGCGACCTCGGTCGGGTTCTTCGCGCTCGCCCGCGCCGCGTCGATGGACATGCCCCTGACCGCGGCGCTGACGGCGGCGCTGGCGTTCCTCGTCGTGGCGCTGGAGGCGGAGGGCGCCCGCCGCCGGGCCTGTTTCTACGCGTTCTACGCCGCGCTGGGGTTCGGCCTGCTCGCCAAGGGGCCCGTGGCCGTTCTGCTGCCCGCGTTGGCGGTGGGGACGTTCGTTCTGGCGCGGCGCGGGTGGGGCGAGTGGAGGCGGTGGCATCCCGAGGGGATCCTGGCCACGGTGCTGGTGGCCGGCCCCTGGTACGGGGCCGTCACCTGGATCCACGGCCGGGAGTTCATCGACGTGTTCGTGCTCAACCACAACCTCCAGCGTTTCACCTCGGAGGTGCACGGGCATCCGCAGCCGTTCTACTTCTACGCGCCCGTGCTGCTGTTGCTGTTCTTCCCCTGGAGCTTCCTGCTGGTTTCCGCCGTCCGCCGGCGCTCGAGCGCGGCCGAACTCCTGCTCTTGCTCTGGGCCGCCGCGCCGCTTGCGTTCTTCTCGCTGTCGGGCTCCAAGCTTCCCGCCTACATCCTGCCGAGCCTGCCGCCGCTGGCGCTGCTCACGGCCCGGGAGATCGCCCGAAGCGACGCCACGTTCGGATACCGCGCCGCCGTGTGGCTTCAAGCCGCGCTGTGGCTGGCCCTCGGCGTCACGTTCGGGTTCTTCGGCGACGTCCTGAACTTCGACCTGCAGGTGGACGGCCTGGTGGCGCTCGCGCCCGCGCTGGTGCTGGCGGCGGCGCTCGCGGCCACCGCCCGATGGTTCCCGCCCCGGGTGTTCGGCGCCGTCAACGCCGTGTCCATGGCCGTGCTGGTCACCGCCATCACGGCCGTCGTGTTCCCGAGGGTTCAGAGCATGGAGAGCATGCGGCCCTGGAACGAGGAACTGGACCGGCTCGTCGCCTACGGGGCGGACGTCATCCTCTACAGGCCGGAGCCGTGGATGGAGTACGGGTTCCAGTACTATCGCGGCGCGGCTCCCATCGTCGCGGCGTCGCCGGAAGAGCTGGCCGCGCTGACCGCGGACGGGTCGCGCACGCTGTCGATCGCCGCGGGCCCCCGGCTCGAAGAGCTCGGCGACAACGACACCGTCCTGGTCGAGGTGGTTTCGACGGTCGGCGGGCAGTTCGCCTTCTGGGTGTGGCATCCGTGACGCCCCGCCCGGGAAAACGGCCGCGCGCTCCGGTTCGCTACTCGAACAGCGACAGGCGGAGCTTTTGCGACAGGACCTTCAGCGCCGCCATGCCGGCGACGCTGTTGCCCTTCGGATCGAGTCGCGGACTGTAGACGGCGATCGTCATGCGCCGCGGCGCCACGGCCATGATTCCGCCGCTGACGCCGCTCTTTCCCGGGATTCCCACTCCGACGGCGAATCGTCCGATCTCGTCGTACAGGCCGCATGTCGCCATCAGCGCGACGATCGTGCGATTGGATTCCTCGTCCAATACGCGGCGCCCCGTTACGGGATCGACGCCCTTGTTGGCCAGGAACAGGCTCATCCGCCCCAGCAGACGCGCCGTGGTGCGGATCGAACACTGCCGGAAATAGGTTTCCACCGCAACGGTGGGATTCGTGACGGTTCCGTAGTGTTTCATGAAATGCGCCAGGGCGCGGTTCCGGTTGCCGGTTTGCGCCTCGGAGCGGTAGGCGTTGTCGTCGATCTCGAGCCGATCGACCCCGGCGAGTTCCTTGAGGAAATCGAGAAAGCCGTCGATCTTCTCCGCCGGGTTCCGCCCCGGAAGCTGCTCGCTGACCATGATGGCGCCGGTGTTGATGTAGGGATTCCGGGGCCGACCCTGTTCCTGTTCCAATCGTATGATCGAATGGAAGGCGTCACCGCTCGGCTCCATCGACATCCGGCTCAGGAATCCA
>JAJEDW010000210.1 GCA_022821265.1 Acidobacteriota bacterium | reverse complement strand
CATCGCGATCCGGTCGATGCGCGCGGTCAACGAATCGCGCTCGACGAGCACGTCCAGGCCTTCGGGCTGCACCAGCGTTTCCGAAGATCCCAGCAGCGTGCGAACCTGCCGGTAGGCCTCCTCCGGCCGCTCCCCCAACGTCGCCAGAGCGCTGGGAGCCGACCCCCGCTCCGCCGCGTCCTCGAGCGCCGAGACCAGCTCGGGCACGCCCCGGCCGTGCCGGGCATCGACGGGAACGACCGGGACGCCCAGTTTCCGGGACAGCTCCGCCACATCGACCTGCGCCCCCACCCGTGGAAGCAGGTCCATCATGGTCAGCGCCACCACGATCGGCTTTCCCTGCCGCGCCACGAATCCGGCGAACTTGAGATGCCGCTCCAACTGCGTGGCGTCGACGACGAGCACGAACCGATCGGCGCGGACCGAGGCGTGGCGCGACTCGATCACTTCACAGGAGAGTTCCTCCTCGGGCGAGGGGTTGACGGCGCTGTGGACGCCCGGCAGATCCACCAGCGTCATGGGCCGACCCCATTCCTTCCGGCTGCGTCCCTGGAGAAGGCTGACGGTGACGCCCGGATAGTTCGCGGTGTGGAAATGCCCCCCGGTGAGGGCGTTCATCAAGGTCGTCTTGCCGGAATTCGGCATTCCGACCAGACACACGGTCCGGGGCTTCGGTTGAGATTCCTCCGATTCGGCCGCCTCGACGGGCGTCGTCATTCCACCACGATCCAGGATGCTTCCCGCTTGCGGAGGGCGAGTTGCGTGCCGCGGACGACCACCACCAGGGGATCTCCCAGCGGCGTCGAGCGGACGACGGCGACCGGTTCGCCGGGAGTGAAGCCGAGGTCCTGCAGCCGCTCGCATTCCGTATCGGGGCCCTCGAGGCGGTGGATTCGATGCCACTGGGACACGGCGACGTTGGAGAGAGTCATTGGGCTTTCCTCATGCTGCAGATCATGACGCGACGTCTCATTAAATGAAAACGATTGTCATTTCGCAATATGGACGAAGTCGCCCGAAATCGCAAGGGCGAGTTTCGGCCGGCGGCGGCAACAGCTAGCTCTCGAAGACGCCGTTCGTTCGGTTCGCCGACAGGACCTGAACGCCCTTCTGCGCGATGAACGGGCACATGACGACGGCCCCCAGCGGGTCGCCCCACCAGTACCCCCTCCCCCCGTTGACCAGGAGGCCGATCAGCAGGACCATCGAGAGGTAGGAGTTGCCGAACGTGAAGACCGACGCCGCCGCCAGTTCCCGGTCCCGGAGTTCCATGGCCAACGCCTTCATGTAGGAGCCGATGATGGGAATCAGAAGCATGGAAAGCGCGGCCAGCCCGACGCCCAGCAGGGAGGGCGCCGGCGCCTGGCGCCTCCACAGGAAGGCCGCACCCAGGACCATGGCCGCCGACCCGACCAGGAGGTAACCCGCGGCGACCGCCGCCATCGTCCGGCCCCAGGCGGCCCGCTCCGGGCTTCGCGCGGCCCGGACGGCCATGGCGACTTCCCGGACGGCGCCGACCGCGGCGTCCAGGCCGAAGACGAGGAGAATCGGCGAACCCGCCCGCGTCCACAGCAGTCCGCCCGACAGAAACTGCAGCGAATGGACGAACGCCGCGAACAGGCACATGTGCCGGAATCGGCGCCGCCACAACGCCGCGTCGTCGGGTTCCCGAGAGCGCGGGATCGGGTTCATGGCGACGGGGAGGGCGTCGATGGGCCCGTCAATAGGCGCGGCCGAAGACGACCGCCCTCTCGGACGCGCCGCCGCAGGCGACGCACTGTCCCGGCGGCGCTTCCGGGCCCGCGTCGCCGAAGGGGATGCAGCGGATCGTGGCGCGGGTTTCGGCCTTGATCCGGTCCTCGCACTCCACGGAGGCGCACCAGTGCCCGTGCAGAAAGCCGGGCGCGTCGCCGTCCAGGATCGCGTTGAACCGCCCGAGGTCGTCGACCGCGTACGTTCTCGACTCCCGAAACTCGCGCGCCCGCCGGAACAGGCCCGCCTGCACCGCGTCCAGCGTGCGCCCCACCTCGTCGGCGAGACCGTCCTGGGGTACGAACCGCTTCTCGCCCGTGTCGCGGCGGACCAGCACGACCTGGTCCTTATCGAGGTCCTTCGGCCCCATTTCCATCCGCAAGGGCACGCCCCGCTGCTCCCAGTGGTTGAACTTGAACCCCGGGCTGTGCTGCTCCCGGTCGTCGACATGGAATCCGAAACCGGCGAAACCCGCCGTCAGCCGGTCGAGGCGTTCCATGACCGCCGCGCGCTGCTCATCGGTCCGGTAGATGGGAACGATCGCCAGCGCCGTCGCCGCCAGCCTGGGTGGAACGATGATGCCCCGATCATCCCCGTGCGCCATGATCAACGCGCCGACCAGACGCGTCGACACGCCCCAACTGCTGGCATAGACGTACTCCTGCTCCCCGTTCTCGTTCTGGAACTTCACGTCGAAGGCGCGCGCGAAATTCTGTCCAAGATGGTGGGAGGTGCCCGCTTGCAACGCCCGGCCGTCCTGCATCATCGCCTCGATGGAATACGTGTGATCGGCGCCGGCGAATTTCTCGCTCTCCGACTTCAGGCCGGCGATCACCGGAACCGCCATGAAGTCCTCGGCAAAGGTGCGGTAGACCTCCAGGATCGTGCGGGCTTCGGCCTCGGCCTCCTCGTAGCTGGCGTGGGCCGTGTGCCCTTCCTGCCAGAGGAACTCGGTGGTACGCAGGAACAGGCGCGTCCGCATCTCCCACCGGACGACGTTGGCCCACTGGTTGATCAGCAGCGGCAGGTCCCGGTACGACTGGATCCAGTTCCTGTAGGCGTTCCAGATGATCGTCTCCGACGTCGGCCGTATGGCCAGCGGTTCCTCGAGCTTCCCTCCCCCGGCGTGCGTGACCATGGCGACTTCCGGGGCGAAACCCTCCACGTGCTCGGCCTCTTTCGCGAGAAAGCTCTCGGGAATGAACACGGGAAAGTACGCGTTCCGGTGCCCGGTCGCCTTGAACATGTCGTCCAGGGCCCGCTGCATGTTCTCCCATATCGCGTAGCCGTTCGGGCGGATGACCATGCAACCCTTGACCGGCGCATAGTCGGCCAGCTCGGCCGCGGCGATGACGTCGGTGTACCAGCGCGCGTAATCGTCGGCGCGTCTCGTGATCTTCGTGTCGGCCATGAGCGTGAATCCCGGCGTCGGACGGCGTCTCTCGCGTGGACGCAAGCCGCAGATGATAGCACGCCGTCCGGCAGTCCGACCGGCGCGTCCGGCCGCGCGGCACGCCGCCCGCGACGGGCGTCGGGGCATGTACAGTTCCATCATGGGCTGCTACGATGCCCTCTAGGAGCCTGTGGTGAAACCCCGCGTCGCATTGAGACCGGTGAGGCGCCCGTCCGGCATGGCGCGATAAGGGAGCATATTCCCTATATGTGACCGACGAGCAACGCGGTCCGGACGGGATGCGTCGCCGGTCGAATGCAGCAGGGGTTTCACCACAGGCTCCTAGGGCACCATGACGCGGATGGCCACCAACGAAGCGACCGCCCGGGGGGGCGAGCGGCGCGTATCGACGACGACGGTTTCCGGCG
>JAJEDW010000282.1 GCA_022821265.1 Acidobacteriota bacterium | reverse complement strand
AGAGTTGCGTGTCCCGGGTGATCGCTCCACGGCCGCCGTAGCGTTCCAGCATCCGGTCGAGCGCCGCGATCACGTCGTCGCCCGCCACGCCCGGCATGAGCCGCAGGGCGACATCGTTGAAACCGCCCTCCATGTCGAACGCCGCGGCGAGCTCCCGTTCGTTCATCCAGACGACGCCGTGGTGTTCGTTGTCGGGTACGACGTTGCCGGGGCGGATGATGTAGACGAACTCGGGCGACAGCGCCACGCCGGCAATCTCGAAAACACGCCGCGTGCCGTTGACGACGGCGGCGATCGAGTCTCCGGGCTCCAGGCCGTGCGCCAGGGCGAAACCCTCGTTGACGAGCACCTCGTTCGGGCGGTTGGGGTCGATGTAGCGTCCGCGGCGGATGAATACGTCGTTCAGCATCGTACGCCGCTGAACCGGAATCGATACGAACTGCGCCACGGCCGGTTCGGCCATGTCGGGCATGTCGAGGGAAACGTCCGCGCTGACGCGCAGCTCCGCCTGCGCCACTCCGGGTATTTCGCGGATCCGGTCTGCGAGACGTCGCGGCGCGCGCTTGAGCGACGCGAACACGTCGGCGAACCGGTAGCGGTCGTAATAGGCTGCCCGTGTCAGTTGGAGCGATTCGAACGCTCCCAGGTACATGACGAAGACGGTGACGGCCGCCGCGATCACGAGCGCGATCGCCAGCACCTGCCCCTTGATGCGCCAGAGGTCGCGGAGCAGCTTGCGATGGATGGCCGGCATCACCAGCTCAGATCCCGGGGCGTCTTCCGGGTCGAGTTCTCTCGTATCGATGCGATCCGTCCGTCGGCCAGCGCCACGACCCGGTCGGCCATCTCGGCGATCGAGGCGTTGTGGGTGATGACGGCCGTCGTCGTCCCCAACTCGCGGTTGACCTTGGCGATCGCCTCGAGCACGACCACTCCGGTCTGGATGTCGAGCGCGCCGGTGGGTTCATCGCACAGGAGCACGTCGGGGTTCTTCGCGATGGCCCGCGCGATGGCCACGCGCTGCTGCTGGCCGCCGGAGAGCTGGGAAGGGAAGTGGTCGAGGCGGTCGCCGAGATCCACCCGCTCGAGGGCCTCTTCCGGAGTGAGCGGATCCTCGCCGATGTCGGTGACCAGCGCGACGTTCTCCCGGGCCGTCAGACTCGGGATGAGGTTGTAGAACTGGAACACGAACCCGACGTGGTTGCGCCGGTATCGGGTCAACGTCCATTCGTCCGCCGTCGTCAACGCGTCGCCGCGGTAGAAGACCTCGCCGGAAGTCGGCACGTCCAGACCGCCCAGTATGTTCAGGAGCGTGGACTTGCCGCTGCCCGAGGGACCGAGCAGCACGATGAACTCGGACTCTCGGAGGGCGAAGTCGACCCCGCGGAGGGCGTGGACGTCGACGTCGCCCATCGGGTAGACCTTCGTCACCTTGCGGGCCTCGAAGACGGTCGCGCGGTCTGAGGGAGCTTGCGGCTCGACGCGGGTCGTTTCCGACGGGAGAGTCATGGCGCAGCCGACGGGCGCGGAACACACGGCGTTCGGTGCTTGTAGAATACCCGCCGGCATGGGGTCGGGACAAGGCGCGCCGCTCCGGCGCGGCCGGCGGACCTGCGACCGAAGTCAGCGGCCGCGAGCGTCGCGCTTGCGGCGCGTTGCGCCGTTTCGCAGGTGTCCTGGACCGATTCGTCGCGCGTGGCGCGCATCGGCGCCTATAATGCAGCCATGGTCGACGTCCCGTGTGACGGCCCTTTCCCTCGGTAGACGTCGTCGGACGCCGAGTGGCGTCGAGGACGGAATGAGCGGAGAATTCATTGCGATCGTGTCCGTAGGGGTTGGGTTGGCTGCCCTGCTGGTCGGCATGTTCACCTGGTTGCGCCAGGACAATGCGAAGGGTGAGGCCAGGCTGGAGGTCCAGATCGGCAAGGTGGAGGAGACACTCGGCGCCCGGATCGGCAAGGTCGAGGAAACGCTTGGCGGGCGCATCGACAAGTTGGGCGCACAGGTGGGCGAACTGCACGGACGGATGGCGCACCTGGACGGGTTGCTCGAAGGTCTGCGCGAATCCATCAGCGGACGGGCGGCCACCGGCTGACGCGCCGGCCGTGACGACGGCCCGTGGCGTTACCGTGGGTCCACGCCCGCTCCGATGCGGAGGGCGTCAGACGCCGACGCGTTCTCCCGACGCGGTCTCGAACGCGGTGACGTAACCGCCGTCGCTGCCGTCCCGCATCGGCGCCACTCGGATCGTGATCGTGTCTCCGACCTTGACGATGTCGGGCCGCCATCCCGCGCGGTACACGTTGTTGCGGCTGTGGCCTTCGAACTCGATGTCGCGCGTGCCCCGCTCGTCGGTGACGCGGAGCACCAGCGTGAGGTGCGGGTTGACCACCTCGATTTCCTGGACGACGCCCTCGATCTCGACCGTGTTCTGGAAGTCCATCGCGGCCGCGGAATGATGGGCGGCGGCCGGCCCCGCCCCGGCGGCGCCGAGGGCGATGACGGTGACGACAAGCAGAGACAACTTCATGGCTGTGTTCCCTCCGGTCCGGCCGAATCCCTCTCGGCACGCAATTCATCGAGAACCCGGTGCCAGTTCGGCTCGTTGCATTCGTAGGTCATCAGGAAGCCGTTCGGCACGATCGACCAGCGCTTGACGGCCGAGAACGGCTCGGTCAAGAAGACCGGATCCGTCATCGTCATCTCGGCGGTGAGCACCTTCCGGCCGTCTTCCTCGCTCATGGTGTAGCGCTCGACGATGCGCGCCTGATCGCTGTGGGCATAGCGCTGGTCGACCTGTTCCCTGAGCTGAGTGGTGTCGACGACGAGCGTGTCGCCTTCCCAACGGCCGGTCGAATAGCCGTTCCGTTCGGGAAAGCGGTCCGATTCGGGAATGATCCGTTCGCCGAAGTAGACGCGCCGGATCTCGTTGTGCGCTTCGTAGATGATCGTGATCTGGTCCGGCCGCTGGATGATCTCCATCGGGTATCCGCCCGACCCCAACATGGAGCCCGGCATGCCCGTGCCCAGGCAGTGTCCGCCCGGCGTTTCCCCCGTGGGCGACACCAGCGACTGGTAGTCGGCGACCTTTGCCTGGGCCTCCGCCGTCAGCGGAAGCGCGGGACCGCCGCGGCCGCCGCCGCCGCCCGGTCCTCGATAATTGGTCCACACACCCGTGAAATCGGGCGCTTCGGCCTGCGCCCATGCCGTCCCGGTCAACAGCACGGTCACCGAAGCGTACCGCAAGCACGCCGTTAGCGTTTTGAACATGAACTCCTCCCTCTGCGCCGGATTCTATAGCAAGACGTTCCGCCGACGCATCAAATCGACCCTCGGCGCGTCACGGCAGGTCGTGGAGGCCCTCGGTCAGCTCGATCCGCGTCCCCCACGGGTCCGTGATGACGGCGGTGGCGATGCCGCCGTGGTCCGTCGACTGCCGGTACGGTTCGGTCAGCGCGATCCCCTTGGTTTCGAGGCCGTCCACGAACGCCCGGAGGTCCCGGACCTCGAAACCCACGTGGTCGACGGCGCGTCCCCCGGTGGGCGCCAGCTCTTCGTCCGGTTCCCAGATGAAGAAGTTGAGCATGTAGCCCACGCCCGGCAGGTCGGCGCCGA
>JAJEDW010000050.1 GCA_022821265.1 Acidobacteriota bacterium | reverse complement strand
CGCGCAGAGAGTCTCCGAGGGGCGCGACTTCCGCCCGGATGCCGGCACGGTGGCCGACGTCGAGGGCGCGTACAACGATGCGTTCACAGGCCGCGGCGACCGCGTGATCTGGACCCGCCGTACATCGCTGGTCGTCGATCCGCCAGACGGCCGGATTCCGCCGCTGACCGCGGAAGCCCGCGCGCGCGGCGTGTCGGACGGACGTCGCGGCGGAGTGCCCGTCCCCACGACCGCCGAAGGCGATCCCATCCCGTACTTCATCGATATCACCAGCAGCGAGAATACGGACAATCCGGAGGATCGTCCCAGCGACCGCTGCCTGGGTGTGACGCTCCCGTTCGTGCGGGTGAGCACGGGCACCTACAGCCGGATTGTCCAGAGCCCTTCGTCCGTCACGATCTACCAGGAGTACGGCCATCACGGCGGCGCCTACCGCACGATTCACCTCGACGGCCGCCCGCACCCGCCGTCGCACATTCGCCAGTGGCTGGGGCACTCCGTGGGCCGCTGGGAGGGCGGCGCGCTGGTGGTGGAGGTGGCGAACTTCTCGTCCCGGACCAGCTTTCGCGGCTCTCGCGAAAACCTGCGCCTCGTCGAGCGCTTTACGCGCGTCGGCCCCAACCGGATGATCCAGCGCGTGACTGTCGAAGATCCGACCGTATGGAACCGGCCCTGGACGATCGAGCTCCCGCTTGCCGAGGAGGACAACCGGCGCAACCAGATCTACGAGGCCGCGTGCCACGAGGGGAACTACGCCCTGACGAACATACTCGCCGGCGCACGCCGGCAGGAACGGCTGGCCGCGAAGTAGTCGTTCGAGTAGCAACTCAGAATGGTATGCGCTGAACCCCGTCGACCGCGTCGAAGTGCGCATCGTTGCTCAACACGGGCAGGGCGTGTTGCCGGGCCAGCGCGGCAATCCAGGCGTCGTTGCTTGGAATGGGAGTGCCGGCACGTTTCAGTGCCAGCCGGACTTCAGCGTAGATGCCGGCTGTTGCGTGGTTGACGACGGCGATGGAGGCCAGGGGCAGGTAGCGCCGCAACCAGTCTTCGTACCGCCGGCGCTGGCTCGATTGGCGGATGCCGAAGTAGTACTCGCCAAGGACGACGCTGGGGATCACAAGCCGGCCGGCCGCACGCAACGGCGCGTCGACAGACGGGAGGCCCTCCGCCCACGCCGACAGGGCATTGGTATCAAGGATCACGCGATGTCGCCGGGCTCCAGCGTCTCGAATTCGTTTTCGATGACCGCGGCGATGCGCCGATTCTCGCCTGCCAGATCGGACAACGCCCCGAAGCCTGCCATCCAGGGCGCTTGTTCGGGCACGCCGTCATTGTCTGCGGCGTAGCGCTGCAGCTTCTCGTCGAGCGCTTCGGTCAGGAATTGCTTCAAGGTGATGCCGCGGCCAGACGCGACCACCTTGGCCTGCCGGAACGCGGCGTCGGGGAACTCGATCGTGGTCTTCATATGGCCATATTTCCATATTTACGGGTTACCGTCAATGGCGCCCTGCGGGTGGCCTCCAGGTTGCCAGTCTGGCAGTATGCCGCCGTCAACGTGTCGGCCGGCGCCTCGGAAGAGACCCGCGGCAACGAGCGCCTGGTGGAGTTTGCGCTGCCGGAGGGGTAGGCTGTCTGACGGGGCGTTCCCGCGGGGCGGGCCTCAGCGGCCCTGTGCCGCCTCCCAGGCTTCGGTCTCGGCCCATTCCGCGACGATCTGGGCCTCGCGCTGGTAGATTTCCCGGGCCGCCTCGTCCATCGCGATCTGCTCGTCCGCGCGGCCACCCTTGAGCAGGCCGACCATGCCGTAGTTGTGCTCGTGGCAGGTGTACTCGAAGACGTCCGGGTTGCCCCGGTCGATGTGCCACGTGTTGACCACGGTGAACGGCGCGACATACACCGTCGGGTCGGTGACGGTGTAGGCGTACTCGATCGTGTCGGGGCCCGTGCGGCGGATCCGCTCGACCATCGTCAGGTGCTCGCCGGTGCCCAGGTGATAATGCGCGTGCCTGTGCCCGTAGATCCCGCCGTGTGACGGCATCAGGGGGCCGCCGTTCTGCAGGTGGTTGAAGTTCGTCGTCTCGATGACCAGCGTGTCGCCTTCCCAGCGGCCGCGCGCGTCCCCCCACCACTGCCGGACGTTCGGGCCGAGGCGCGGCCGGCCGTCGAGCGGGATGGTGCGCACCACGCCGTACTGCAGGTCGAAGGTGATCGCGCCCGGGGTCTGGTAGATGTCCTTTGGTTCGTTCATCTCGCCCATCGCCAGGCCCGTCCGGAGCAGGCAGCGCTCCATGACGTTGCGGTCCAGCCAGGAATCGGCCTCGCCGCGATGCGCCCGCGCCGCCTCGCGCTGCTCCCACTTTTCGAGGATCGAGCGCGTGTAGGGCGGGAGCCGGCCGTTGGGCGGATCGACGATCTGGGACGTGCGCATGGATGCGAGCCGCTCGCTCACCGGAGCATTCCAGAAGGAGTTGTACGCGGCGCCCGAAAGCGACCGGCCGGGCAGGTTCGGGTCGACATTGTCCGCCCGCGCGTAACGCTGGACGTCGGCGGCGGCCAGGTCGTCCGCGATCGCGCTCTCCTCGCCGTCGGGGAGCCCGCCGCGCGCGGCGGCCCGCTGGGCGGCTTCTTCCTCCGTCAGGAACTCGCGGGTTCCGTACTGGGGATCGCGCTCGAGCGGGGTCGGCGTCCGGTTCTCCCAAGAGCCCTGGAAGTCGGGATCCCCCCAGGGCGTGAGCGGCGCCGTATACGTCTCTTCCTGCTGCGCCTGGATTGCGGGGCCAGTGCTCAAGCACAATACGGCTCCCACTCCGACGAGCGTGCCGGCTGTTCGGAGACAACGCTTGTTCATCTCAAACCTCCCATGCAGACGCAGACAACGTGGACGCCGGACTCCCGCCGGCCGCCTACTTCTTCATGTTGGAATAGTCGGCGGCGCTCATCATGAATGCCTGGATATCGAGCGGCACCGGGTACTTCGCCAGGAGCTCCTTCCAGTCCGGATCGGCCAGGAAATCGGAGAACACCTGGTCGCGATGGGCCCGGTCGCGGTAGGCCAGCATCCAGATCAGCGTGTTCGGATTCTCGAGGCTCTGCCAGGCGCCGACGAACCTGGCGCCGTGCTTCTCGAACAGCTCGACCTCGCCGTCGCGGAAGCGCCGGTGCAGGTTGTCGATGCCGCCCACGCCGTCCACTTCCGGCTCGGCGGTGTACATGCGGATCTCGAAGCACCCGGAGTCGGGCGCGACGTTCCTGGAGAACTCCATTGCGAGGTCGCTCTTCGGCCCGCAGGGCGCCGGGTCGTCCTGGGCGTAGGCCGGGCCGCCGAGGCCGAGAGTGATGACGAATGCAACGATTGCTATGCGCATGACTGTCCTTTCCTGCCTACTTCATGTTCGAGTAGTCGGCCGCGCTCATCGTCCACGCCTGGATGTCGATGGGCACCGGGTACTGCGCCAGGAGTTCCTTCCACTCGGGGTCGGCCCGGAAGGCGGAGAACACCTGCTCGCGGTGCGCGCGGTCGCGGTAGGCGAGCATCCAGATCAGCGTGTTGGGGTTCTCCAGGCTCTGCCAGTTGCCCACGATGACGGCGCCGTGCTTCTCGAACAGCCGCACCTCGCCCTCGCGGAAGCGGCTGTGCAGGTTGTCGATGCCGCCCTTGCCGTCCACCTCCGGCTCGGCGGTGTACATGCGGATCTCGAAGCAGCGGGAGTCGGGCGCGACGTTCCTGGAGAATTCCATCGCCAGGTCGCTCTTGGGTCCGCAGGGCGCCGCATCGTCCTGCGCGTATGCCGATACGCCGAAACCGAGGGTGATGACGAG
>JAJEDW010000057.1 GCA_022821265.1 Acidobacteriota bacterium | reverse complement strand
GTCTCAAATTCAACGATCCTCGATACACGACCACGGTGATCGTTCACGAGCTGTCTACCGTCTACCAACACACGTACCCCGGATATAACGATTACTCGGGCTGGTATGTCCAGGGACTCCAGCAGTTCGAAGGGTTGGAAGCGACGGGGGATCGTCAGGTCTGGCAACTGACAGCCCGCCGCGCGAAAGACACGATCCGGTGCTCCACCTCTGGCGTCCTCGTGGGCAATCTCTACTGGGGTGGTGCCATCTTCCACAAGTATCTGGCAACGCGCTTCGGCGAGGAAGTTCAAGTCGCGATCCTACGCGCAAGACACGACGACCTGCAGGAAGAGCTGGCGGCTGTCAGGCCGGAAGACGAATCCGCGTGTGACATGGTCGATGACTTCCGAGCGTGGGTAGACGAGGCCTATTAGAAACGTACTTGTCGAGAACGAATCTAATTCGGACGCCGCGCTCCGCAACGGGCTGCGCAGAAGCTGTCGGATCACGACCCCGCCAAAAGAACGCCCAGCCCCTCTTCCCCGACACTTCATACACCACGGGATGGGACGCTACTCGGCGGATGCGCTGGCGAACAGAAAACGGGCGCGCCGGCCGAATCCGGCGCGCCCGTTGGTGTTCAGCGGAAGCGGTCCGCCGAGGTCCGTAATTAGCGGGCCAGCGGGTCCGGGCGGACCTGGAACTTGACCGACTTGCCCAGCGTCCCCTTGCCGCCTTCCATGTGCCAGACGAAGTGGGTGCCGTAGTTGGACCACAGCGCCCGGCCTTTCCATCCCGCGTCGGGATCGTCGATCCGGCCGTCGAGCCCGCGCGAGTAGAAGCCCATCGGGTAGGGAACGCGCAGCGTCGTCCACTCGCCGGAGTCCACGTCGAGGTAGAGCAGGGAGTCGGAGTTGGAGCCCGTCGCGACCGGGTTGTCCTGGCCCATCCCAAGCACGTCGTGCTGGTCCACCCAGCCGAAGTAGTGGAAGTCGGCCGGAACGTCGGTCCCCGTGAAGGTGGCCTCCTCGGTCCGGTAGAGCGTCCAGCCCTCCCGGCAACCCGAGCCGTCCAGCTTCTGCTCGGTCGTGATGGGGCCGCACTGGCTGTAGTCGAAAGCGGCGATGTGGCTGCTGGCCGCGAGGAACATGTAGACCACGCCATTCGAGTCGATGTCCAGGCCGCGCGGGTCCAGACCGGGGGCGGGAACCTGGAAGATCTCGGTCACGCACGACTCCGGCGGGTTGTTGCCGCGCGAGAGCCGCACCAGGTGGCCGGGATAGCTCTCGTTCGCGCCCCAGACCACGTCGGAGACCGGGCTGGGAATCACGCTGTACATGTTGTAGTTGACCGCGGTGTCCAGGTTCGGATCCGGCGGTCCGGCGTTGTCGGGAGCGGCGCCGCGGCCGCCGCGGCCCACGGGACCCGTGGGCGTGTCGCTGATGTAGAGCGGGTTGGCGCCGCGTCCGATGGGACGGTTGAAGGGCAGCGTGATCCGGCCGTCGCCGTTGGTGTCGACGACCTGGCCGCACCAGCCGACGGCCTGCTGCTCGTCGCCGGTGTCGTCGAAGATCTTGGTGTCGATCCAGCCGAACATCGGGCCGCTCAGCTCGTTGAAGTACAGCGTCTCGTGCTCGTCGGTGTCGAACTGCAGGTGGTGCGTCGAGTAGCAGGTCTCGATCAGCGTGAAGTCGCCCGTGTCTGGCTCATAGAACGACGCCTGCCGGCCGCCGCCGAACAGTGGGAAGTAGCTGGCGTACTTGGTGACCTCGGGATCGCTGCACCAGGCCGGGGCGCCGGCGCGGATCTTGGAGGTCATCCACACGCGGCCCTGGCTGTCGAGCATCGGGTTGTGCGGGTCCGACGGGTTGTAGCCGGGTCCCCACAGGTGTTCCTCGCCCCACCACAGTGACGGGGGGTTCGGCGCCGGGAAGCGGGACCGGATGCTTTCCTGCGGCTCGCGCGTCGGCAGCTCGACGCTGAAGGTCGAGTTCTCGATCGGGTCGACGACGTCGAGCGTCCCGTGGCCGGCCGAGACCGCGTAGACGGGGCCGTACCCGTTGACGGTCGGGTTGTTCTTGTCCGTCGAGATCTGGTCGTGCATGAACGAGTGGTCCGTGCCCCAGTCCCACAGGGTCACGACGACGTTCTGCTCGACGCCGTCGGGACGCGGCGGCTGCTCGGGCACTTCGCCCGCCTGGATGCGGTCCGTCCAGTCGACGAGCATGTCGAGCAGGCCGTCGCGGCCCATTTGGTTCGCCACGCCGGACATGCTGCCGCCGCGCACGCCGCCCCGAAGCCGGTAGTCCCAGGCCTCGCGGTCGTCGGCGATCTCGACCGGCGCGTTCTCGTACACGTGACCCAGCTCGCGGGTCAGCGTGTTGCCGATCTGGTGGCAGAAGTTGCAGTTCGACTTGATCCGGTGAATGTAGTTGGCCTGGCTCTCCACCTGCGGGTTGATGCCGTTGCCCTCGGGACCGGTCCCGGGGAAGGCGTCCGCGCCCGGGAAGTCCAGCATCGCCCACCAGTAGTTGCCGGGATAGTACTGGGCGGCGTCCTGGGGCGTCGGGGCGACGACCCCGGTCAACGCGACGTCGTCCAGGTTCGGCCGGAGTTGGACCTTGGGCGAGTCCACGAGACCGTAGCCGCGGACCCAGACGTCGTATTCGTGGTCCGGCAGCTCGGGCAGCATGAAGCGCCCGTCGTCGTCGGTGACCACGATCTTGATCATCGGCGTCAGCGTGTCGTCGGTTTCCGCGATCACCCAGACCCCGGCCTCGGGGCCGTTCGCGCTGGTGACGGTGCCGCCGATGTAGCCGTTGTTCTGGGTTTGCGGCGCCTGGGGCGTGGGGGCGGTCGCCGCGATGACGGCGCCGACGAGGCCGGCGAGTCCAAGCGCGGCCATCGAGATGGTCCAGCGTGGACGGACAGGCGTGCTCATGATTCCTCCTCAGAGAACGTCGATACGTATCCGTGAATCGGTCGCGCGTCGCAGGCTCGGCGCGACGAAGAAACGAGTATAGGCAGCAACCGGGAAGGCGCGCAACAGATCATTCGGCCGCCGGCGCGACTGACCGGGCCTTGGCCTCCCGGCGCCGCCGGTGCAGGATCCACTCGGTGTACCCGTTCGGCTGCTCGCGTCCCTTGAAGATCAGGTCGCAAGCGGCCTGGAAGGCCACGCTGGCGTCGAAGTCGGGCGCCATGTCGCGGTAGGCCGCGTCGCCCGCGTTCTGCCGGTCGACGACCGCGGCCATGCGCTTCAGCGTTTCCATGACCTGCTCTTCGGTGCAGATTCCGTGGTGCAG
>JAJEDW010000220.1 GCA_022821265.1 Acidobacteriota bacterium | reverse complement strand
GCCAGGCGTGCCACGGCCCCGGGGCGCGCCACGTCGCGTGGGCCGACGGGCGCCGGCCCACGCTCGCCGACGTCGCCGGAGATGTCGGCCTGAGCATCCGCTACGGCGACGGCAACGCGGAGATCGAGGCCTGCTCGACGTGCCATGCGCGCCGCTCGCCGATCCGGCGCGACCGGTCCGTGGGCGGCGCCTTCCTCGACGGCTTCACTCCCGTGCTGCTCGAGCCCGGGCTCTACCATGCCGACGGTCAGATTCTCGGCGAGGTTTTCGAGTACGGTTCGTTCCTGCAGAGCCGCATGTTCGCCGAGGGCGTTCGATGCACCGACTGCCACAACCCTCACAGCCTGCGGCCGCGGGTTCTCGGGAACGCCCTCTGCGAGCAGTGCCACCATCCGGACGCGCCCCGAAACCGGTTCCCGACGTTGACGGCGCGGAACTACGACACCGCGGACCACCACTTCCATCCGGAAGGCGGTGACGGGGCGCTGTGCGTCAACTGTCACATGGCCGGGCGCACGTACATGGGCGTGGACGCGCGGCGGGACCACAGCTTCCGCGTTCCGCGCCCGGACGTGGCGGCCGAGGTCGGAAGCCCCGACGCCTGCACCGAGTGCCACGCCGGCCAGAGCCAGGACTGGGCCGCCCGCACGATCGCGGAGTGGTACGGGCCCGAGCGGCGCCGGGGGCGACACTACGGCGAGGTCCTGGCCGCAGGCAGGGAAGGCGGACCGGAGGCCGTCGACGACCTGGTCGGCCTCGTCCGGGACCTCGAGCAACCGGCGATCGTCCGGGCCAGCGCGATGCGCCTGCTCGTCCCCCGCGGACCCGGCGGCGTCGGAAACGTCACCCAGGCCTTCGACGATCCGGAGCCGCTGGTCCGGATGGCCGCCGCCGCCGGGCTCGGAGCGCTCGAGCCCGCGGAACGCGTGCGCCTCGGGGGCCGCCTGCTCCGGGATCCCGTCCGGTCCGTTCGGATCGAGGCGGCGCGCGAGATGGCCCCGGACGCGGCCGGCATGGACGCAAGCGTCCGGGTGGCTTTCGACGCCGCGGGCGCGGAGTACGAGGCGGCGCAGTCGGTGCGTTCCGACATGCCGGAGTCTCACTTCAACCTGGGCAACTTCCACGCGGCGACGGGCGACCTCGGGCGGGCCGTCGACGACTACCGGACGGCGTTGATGCTGGATCCGTCCTTCGCTCCGGCGAGCATGAACCTGAGCGTCCTGCTGAGCCGGCTGGGACGGACGGCCGAGGCGGAAGACACGCTCGGCGACGCTCTGGCGCTGGCCCCCGACCTGGGTGACGCGCACTATTCCCTCGGCCTGCTGCTGGCCGAGGACGGGCGGCTCGATGCGGCCGCCGCGGCGCTTGAACGCGCCTCCGCGCTCCTGCCGGAGAACGCGCGCATCCACTACAACCGGGGACTCGCGCTGCAGCGCCTCGATCGAAGAGGCGCGGCCGAGGCCGCTTTCCTGAGGGCGGACTCGCTGGCGCCGGACACTCCGGACTACCTCACCGCGCTGGCCATCCTCCATGCCCAGGACGGCCGCTGGGCCGAGGCGCTGCCGTGGGCGGAGCGCGCGGCGGAATTGGCCGGCGGCGCGGGCGCGCGCGACCTGTTGGACCGAATCCGGTCCGAGCTGCCGTGACCGTTCCGGAGCTGCGCGCCGCGGCCCGGTCGATCTGGGAGGCGTCGCTGGAGGCGTCGCGGCCGGAGACCTGCCTGGCCGAGGCCCTCCGATCGACTGGCGACGGGTTCACCGTGGACGGCGCGCACTACCCTGCGCCGGGCCGTGTGGTCGTCGTCGGCGCAGGCAAGGCCGGCGCGGCGATGGCCCGGACCGTCGAGCGGATCTTGGGAGACAGGATCGACGCTGGACGGGTCATCACCAAGCATGGGCACGGCCTCCCGACCGCGCGCATCGAGATCCTCGAGGCCGGCCATCCGGTGCCCGACGCCGCCGGCGTCGCCGCCGCCCGGAAGTTGCGCGAGATCGTCAGCGGCCTGTCCCCGCGGGACACCGTTCTGTGCCTGATCTCCGGCGGCGGATCGGCCCTGCTTCCGGCGCCGTCCGGCGGCGTCACGCTCGACGACAAGCAGGCCGTCACGTCCCGCCTGTTGCGGGCCGGCGCGGACATCCGGGAGCTGAACGCGGTCCGGAAGCACCTGTCCGAGGTCAAGGGCGGCCGGTTGATGGAGTGGGCGGCGCCCGCGCGCGTGGTGTCCCTGATCATGTCCGACGTCATCGGGGACCCGCTGGACTTCATCGCGTCGGGACCCACCGCGCCCGACACCACCACGTTCGCCGACGCCCTGGAGATCGTTCGCAAGTACGAGATCGATGTTCCCGAAGCCGTCCGGCAACGTCTCGAGCGCGGAGCGCGCGGGGAGATTCCCGACACGCCCAAGCCGGGGGACCCGATGTTCGAGCGCGCGCACAACCACATCGTGGCCAACAACCGGCGGCTCGTCGACGCGGCCGCGGCGGCGGCGCGGCGCCTGGGTTTCCGGACCCTGATCCTGGGGTCGGAAATCGAAGGGGAAGCGCGCGACGTCGGCGGGATCTTCGCCGCCGTCGCCCGCGAGATCGGGGCGACGGGAAACCCCGTCGCCGCTCCGGCGTGCGTCCTGGCGGCCGGCGAAACGACGGTCACGGTCCGCGGATCGGGGCGGGGCGGCCGCAACCAGGAGATGGCCCTGGCGTGGGCGCTGGGGATGCGGGGATGGACGCGGCCCGTGTGTTTCGCCAGCGTCGCCAGCGACGGCACCGACGGCCCGACCGACGCGGCCGGCGGATGCGTCGACCCGTCCACGTGCGCGCGGGCCGCCGGCGGGGACCGCGCGGCGGAAGCGTCGCTCCGGTCGAACGACTCCTACGCGTTCCTCGAAGCGGCCGGGGACCTGATCCGGACCGGGCCCACGCAGACCAACCTGATGGATCTTCAGATCCTGCTGGCCGGGTAAGCGGCCCGCCGCTCCGAAGGCCCGCCGAAACCATGTAAAATGTCTGCGGATGTCCCAGCCCGCCCGCCGAGACCGCGTTCTATTCCGCCTGCCTGGATACGTCGCGCGATACAAGACCCGGATGATCCTGGGGACCGGCGCGGTCGTGGCGACGACGGCGCTGGCCGTGGCCCGGCCTCTGGTGGTCCGGCAGGGGATCGACAGCCTCGGCGACGCCGTCACCCGGGACGTTCTCGTCCAGCTTGCGTCCCTCATCATCGGGTTGGCCGCCATGGAAGGCGTATTCCGCTTCTCGCAGCGGTGGCTGATGATCGGCGTGTCGCGGCGCATCGAGTACGACCTCCGCGCCGACGTGCTGGACCACCTGATGCGGCTGCCGCAGGCGTTCTACCACAAGAACTTCACCGGCGACCTGATGTCGCGGGCGACCAACGACCTGTCCAACGTTCGCCAGCTGCTGGGGCCGGGCATGATGTACCCGACCGAGACGATCCTGCGGGTTGTGCTCTCCACGTCCGTGATGCTCTGGATCGACTGGCGGCTGACGCTGGTAGCCCTGTTGCCGCTGCCCCTGATCTCGTTCGGCGTGTACCAGTTCGGCCGCCGGATCCACCGGTTGAGCGAGCGGTCGCAGGAGAAGCTGGCCGACCTCAGCGCGCGGGTCCAGGAGAGCCTGTCGGGCATCCGGGTCGTGAAGGCCTTCCGGCAGGAAGCCTTCGAGATGGCGGAGTTCGACGAGCGCAACCGGGCGCTGAAGCGGCGGAACATGGACCTGATCCGCGTCCAGAGCGTGTTCTTCCCCACGATGCAGCTCACGATCGGTTTCGCGACCGTCGTCGTCCTCTGGTTCGGAGGCCGCCGCGTCATTGCCGGCGACATCACGCCCGGCGACTTCGTGAGCTTCATGATGTACCTCAGCATGCTGGCGTTCCCGATGATCGCGGTCGGTTGGGTGATGAACCTCTACCAGCGGGGGCGGGCGTCGATGGAGCGGCTGAACTACATTCTCGATGCGCGTCCGGAAACCCTCGACGCGGGGGACGCCGCGGACCGGGACCTGGACGGGGACATCGAGTTCCGGAACCTGAGCTTCGCCTACAACGGCGTCCCGGTGCTCCGGGACATATCGCTCCGCGTCCCCCGGGGCGGCACGCTGGCGATCGTGGGGCCGACCGGGTCGGGCAAGTCGACGCTGGTCCAGTTGATACCGCGCCTCTACGAGGCGCCGCCCGGGACGCTGTTCATCGACGGCGTCCCGATCGAGCGATGGCCTCTTGGGAAGCTTCGCCGGGCGATCGGGTTCATTCCCCAGGACACGTTCCTCTTCGGCGAGACCATCGCCCAGAACATCGCGTTCGGGACCGACGACGCATCTCGTGAAGATGTTGAGGAATCAGCGCGTATTTCAAACATACATAAAGACATAGAAGAGTTCCCCCACGGATTCGAAACAATCGTCGGGGAGCGAGGCATCACCTTGTCCGGGGGGCAGAAGCAACGCACGGCCATTTCCCGGGCCGTGGTCCGGGATCCCAGGATCCTGATCCTGGACGACGCGCTGTCCAGCGTCGACACCTACACCGAGGAGCAGATCCTGGCCCGGCTGCGCGGCGTCATGCGGGAGCGCACCGCGATCCTCATCAGCCACCGCGTGTCGACGGTCAAGGAAGCCGACCAGATCGTCGTGCTCGACGACGGGCGCATCCGGGAACGGGGAACCCACCAGGAGCTGCTGGCCCTGGACGGCGAGTACGCGGCGCTCTACCGCCGGCAACTCCTCGAAGACGAGATCCAGGCCAGCGAGTAGGTATCGATGCACGAAGAGGAAGTACTCGGCAAGGCCTACGACTCCCGATTGATGCGGCGCCTGTTGACCTACCTGGCGCCCTACCGGGCGACGGTCGCGTTCGCGTTCCTGCTGATCGTTCTCGGCTCGGCGATCGACGTCAGCTTCCCGGCGCTGACCATGTGGGCCGTCGACGACTACATGACCGTCGGCGACGCGACCGGGCTGCTGATGGTGGCCGTGCTCTACTTCGCGCTGCTGCTCATCAAGTTCGGCGTCGCGTACCTGGAGACCTACCTGCTGCAGAGCACCGGCCAGAAGATCATGTTCGACATGCGCCGGCAGATCTTCAACCACATCCAGACGCTGTCGAACGACTTCTTCGACAAGAATCCGGTGGGGCGGCTGATCACGCGAGTCACCGGCGACGTCGAGGTGCTCAACGAGATGTTCTCCTCGGGCATCGTCACCGTGTTCGGCGACGTCCTGACCCTGACCGGCATCATGATCGCGATGCTGGTGATCGATTGGCGCCTGGCGCTGATCGTCATGGCGGTCGTCCCGCTGATCATGGCCGTGACCGCCGTGTTCCGGAAGAAGGCGCGCGACGGGTACCGCCGCGTCCGCATCGCCGTGGCCAAGATCAGCGCGTTCCTCCAGGAGCACATCACCGGGATGACCGTGGTGCAGCTCTACAACCGCGAGCGCGCCAGCGCCTCCCGGTTCGCGCGGATCAACGGCGAGAACCTGCGGGCGAACCTGGACTCGATCCTGGCTTACGCGGTCTTCTATCCGGCGGTCGAGTTGCTGAGCGCCGCCGCCATCGCGATGATCGTCTGGTACGGCGGCGCGCGCGTCCTCGCCGACACGCTCTCGCTCGGCGTGCTGTTCGCCTTCTTCCAGTACTCGGAGCGTTTCTTCCGTCCGATCCGGGACCTCAGCGAGAAATACAACATCCTGCAGTCGGCCATGGCCAGCTCGGAGCGCATCTTCACGTTGCTGGACACGCCGCCGGCCATCGTCGGGCCGGAGCGTCCCGTGCGGCTCGGCGCGTCGTCGACCGTGCGGCGCGGATCGGTCGAGTTCCGCAACGTCTGGTTCGCCTACAACGCCGACGACTGGGTGATCCGGGACGTGTCCTTCGAGGTGCGCCCGGGCGAATCGGTCGCCATCGTGGGACACACCGGAGCGGGGAAGACGACGATCACGCACCTGATGACGCGTCTCTACGACATCGGGAAAGGCCGGATCCTGGTCGACGGCGTCGACGTTCGGAAGGCCGATCTCGATGACCTGCGGCGCCGGTTCGCCGTCGTTCTCCAGGACGTCTTCATGTTCTCGGGAACGCTGGATTCCAACATCCGGCTGGGTTCGGACCTCCCCGCCGAACGCGTGCTCGCCTCGGCCGAGGACGTGGGCCTGGGACCGTACCTGGAAAGCCTGGACGGCGGTCTCCAGCACCGCGTCAACGAGCGCGGCACGACGATGTCGGTGGGGCAGCGCCAACTGATCGCGTTCGCGCGCGCGCTGGCCCACGACGCGGACATCCTCGTTCTGGACGAGGCGACGTCGAGCGTCGATACCGAGACCGAGCAGCAGATCCGCCGCGCGATCGACCGGTTGATGTACGGGCGCACGTCGATCATCATCGCGCATCGGTTGTCGACGATTCAGCGCGCCGACAGGATCATCGTCATGCACAAGGGACGGATCCGGGAGACCGGCACGCACCAGGAACTGCTGGCGGCGCGCGGACTGTACTACAAGCTGTACCAGTTGCAATACAAGGAACAGGGCCTCGTGACGGTCCAGGGAGGTTCCACGCCATGAGCTTGCTGGAGAACCGCGCGGCGCTGGTGACCGGGGCCGGCCGCGGAATCGGGCGCGCCGTCGCCGCCGAGCTGGGACGGCTCGGGATGCGCGTGGCCCTCACCTCGAGGACGCCGGCCGAGTTGGAGGCGGCGGCATCGGACATACCCGGCGCGATCGCGCTGCCCGCCGACGTCCGTGTCCGTTCCGAGATCGAACGCGCCGCCGCCGACGCCCGACGGCGTTTGGGCCCGCTCCACGTCCTGGTGAACTCGGCCGGCGTCTACCACTACGGCCCCGTCGCCGAGACCGGCGACGACGACTTCGACGCCGTCCTCGACACGAACCTGCGCGGCGTCTTCCTGGCGTGCCGGGCCGTCCTCGGGCCGATGATCGCCGCCGGCGGCGGCCACATCGTCAACATCGCCTCGATCGCGGGGAAGGTCGCAACGCCGGGGCGCGCCGTGTACTGCGCGTCCAAGTTCGGCGTCGTCGGTTTCTCCCAGGCATTGGCCGAGGAGGTGCGCGAGGACGGCGTCCGCGTGTCGGTGATTTGTCCGGGCTCGACCGACACCCGGTTCTCTCCGAAGGAAACCGCGGGAAAATCGCGCGAGAAGATGCTCGCCCCGGCCGACGTCGCGCACGCGGTCCGGATGCTGCTCCGCCAGGCGCCGAACAGCTTCATCAGCGAGGTCGTGATGCGGCCCACGCGGAAGCCGTGAGTTTCTGCGGTAAAATATCCGTTTCGGATCGGGTGGATCCATCGACGTGAGATACCGACTGAATTCCCGGGCGGCGGCCCTGGCCGTCGCGTTCGCGTGGGCCATGACCGGTTGGGCGCAGGAGGGGGACGGCGTCCAGCCGTTCGCGTTCCCCGACGGCGGGGGCGTGCATCTCGAGACGGGCGGCGGCGGTCCGGTGTCGGTGTTCCACGGGGTCGTCGAGCCGACGGGCGGGAGCGTATCCCCGCCCGGGTTCGCCATCCTGGGCTGGCGCAACGCCGAGGGCGTCCTGGTCACGGAGACGACGGTCCAGGCGGCGCCCGCCATCCGGAACGGGCGCGTCTACGCCGCCTACAGCGAGGCCGTCGCGGACACGGGGATCGCCATCGCCAACCCCCACGACCAGGAGGTCACCGTCGACTACTTCTTCACCGTGCCGGCGGAGAACGCCCAGGATTCGGACTTCGGGCACGGCGCGTTGACGATCGGACCCCGCCAGCAGACGGCGCGGACCCTGTCGGGCGATCCGTTCAACCTGGCCACCGGTTCGCGCGGCACGTTCTCGTTCTCGGCGTCGCTTCCCGTCGCCGCGACCGCCCAGGCATGGCGCGGCAACGAGCGCGGGGAAGGGATCTTCCACGCCTTGCCGGTCATCGACCTGGACGCGGCGCACGACGCGAACGAGGTCTACGTTCCCCACCTGGCGACGGGCGGGACATGGCTGACGGACTTCATCCTGGTCAACCCGACCGACGAAACGATGTCCGGACAGTTGATCTTCGTCAGCCCGGGGGCCTTGAACGCGGAGAACCCGGCCTGGGACTCTCCGGGATTGAGCGCGTCGGTGTCGTTGAACAACCTGTTCGTGCCGGCCTATACCTACGCGGTCGGCGCCCGCGGCACGTTCTTCTACCGCACCACGCTGCCCCGCGCGTTCGTCGAGACCTTCTCGGCGCGCGCCCGGCCGGCGGCCGATAGCGGGGCGACGCCGACCCTCCACGTGACGTTGACGACCCTGCGTATCATCGAGGAAGAGGGCCGGTTCCGATCCGACCTGATTTCGACGGCGGGGTTCACCGCGGGGCGGCCCGACACGGCGTTCCGCGCGTACGTGGAGACGCGCGGCGAGCTGGAGGAGCCCGGCGCCATCCGGTCCCTCGTCGCCTTGAACAACATCGAGTTCGAGCGCGCGACGATCGCCGCCGAGCTGCGCGACCTGGACGGCAACCTGCGCGCGACGGCCGACTTCCCGGTCCCGCCGTCCGGGACGCGCTTCGTCTACGTGAACTATCTGTTTCCGGACTTCGACTTCGGGGACGCGTTCCGGGGCGTCCTGCGCGTTTCGATGGCGGAGCCGGAGCCCCGCAACGGCGGTTTCACGACGCTGGTCCTGCGGAGCCGCTGGAACGAACGCGGCGAGCTCCTGATCACGACGACGCCGGCCTTCGCGGAATCCGAACCGTCCACGGCCGACATGCGCGTCCTGCCGCACTTGCTGGACGGGGGCGGCTGGACGACGGAGATCGTCTTCTTCAGCGGCGCCGCGGGTCAGGCCGCCGCCGGCCGGATCGATCTCAGGGACCCGGCCGGCGCGCCCGCCGACATCATCGACTGATCCGCCATGCTGGCGTGCCCCCGCTGCCGTCGCGGGCTCGATCCGGACCGCGCCTGCGCCTGCGGTTTCGAGCCGAAACGCCGCGACGGCGTCCTCGACCTGATGACGCCCGAACAGACGGCCGCGTACGCGGCGTTCCGTGACGGGTACGAGACGCTTCGGCGGCGCGAGGGCTGGGGCGGGGACGACCTGGAGCTCCCGTTCGAGCCCCGGGCCCACCACGACATCTGGACGGTGCGGCAGCGCACGTTCAAGCGCCTGGAAGGCCTGCTGCGGCAGCGGCTGCCGGAGGGCGGCGCCGCCCTCGACGCCGGGGCGGGGAACTGTTGGCTGACGCGCCACCTCGAACACTGGGGGTTCGACCCCGTCGCCGTCGACGTCAACGACGGCCCGGTGGACGGCCTGCGCGCCGGGGGCGCCTACCTGGGGATCGGCGACCATTTCGAGCGGGTCCGCGCGCCGATGGAGAGCCTGCCGTTTCGCGACGGCGCGTTCCGCCTGGTCCTTGCCGCCGACGCGCTTCACTACTGCCCCGACATGGCCGCCGCTCTGGGCGAGTTCAAGAGGGTCCTCGCCCCCGACGGCCTGATCGTCGTGATGGACTCGCCGTGGTACGAGCGCGAAAGGCACGGCGCGCGGGCCTGGGAGTCCGGCGTCCGGGCGATGGTCGACCGGCACGGCGTCAGCAGGGACGTGGCGGGCCGTTCGAGGTTTCTTTTTCGGGCGGCGTTCGCCGCCGACGCGACGCGGAACGGACTCGGGTTCGAGGTCATCCGGCCTTGGCCGGGATGGCGGCGGACGCTGGAAGCGGCCTCGGCCCGCTTCTACGAGCGGCGGCTCGCCGCCTTTCCCATACTGGTCGTTCGCCGGGCGGCGTGAGCCGTTCGCGCGAAGACCGGGGCCCGCGCGGGGCCCCGGCCCTCGGGGGATCGTCTACGCGTCGTAGTACATGGAGAACTCGTGGGGGTGCGGCCGCAGGCGCAGCACGTCGACTTCGTTCTCCCGCTTGTAGTCGATGAAGGTCTCGACGACGTCCGGCGTGAAGACGCCGCCGTCGAACAGGAACTCGTGGTCGGCTTCCAGAGCCGCAAGCGCCTCTTCCAGCGAGCCGGGCGTCGAGGCGATGCCCGCTTTCTCGTCCGCGGACAGATCGTAGATGTCCTTGTCGAGCGGCGGCGGGGGCTCGGTCCCGTTCTTGATCCCGTCCAGGCCGGCCATCATCATCGCCGCGAAGGCCATGTAGCCGTTGCAGGTGGGATCCGGGGCGCGGAACTCGATGCGCTTGGCGCCCTCGCTCTTCGAGTACAGCGGGATGCGGACGCACGCGCTGCGGTTGCGCTGCGAGAAGACGAGGTTGACGGGCGCCTCGAACCCGGGGACCAGCCGCCGGTAGGAGTTGGCCGTCGGCGCCGCGAACGCGAGGACGGCGGGCGCGTGCTTGAGCAGGCCGCCGATGTAGTGCCGGCAGGTGTCGCTGATGTCGGCGTAGCCGCCCGGCCCGTAGAACACGTTCCGGCCGTCCTTCCAGATGCTCTGATGGACGTGCATGCCCGAGCCGTTGTCGCTGAAGACCGGTTTCGGCATGAACGTCGCCGTCTTGCCGTGCTTGCGGGCGACGTTCTTGACGATGTACTTGTACAACTGCAGCTTGTCGGCCATCTTCGTCAACGTGTCGAACCGCATGTCGATCTCGTTCTGGCCGGCGGTCGCCACTTCGTGGTGGTGCACTTCGACTCGAACGCCGATCTCCTCGAGCGCCAGCACCATCTCGCTGCGCATGTCCTGCAGCGTGTCGACCGGCGGGCACGGGAAGTAGCCTTCCTTGTAGCGCGGCTTGTGGCCGAGGTTGGGGTTCTCCTCGCGGCCCGTGTTCCAGGCGGCCTCGACCGAGTCGACGTAGTAGTAGGCGAACCCGGGTCCCGAATCGTACCGGACGTCGTCGAGCACGAAGAATTCCGGCTCGGGCCCGAAATAGATCGTGTCGCCGACGCCGGTCGAGCGGAGGTGCGCCTCCGCCTTCCGGGCGATGTGGCGCGGGTCGCGCGAATACGATTCCTCGGTGACCGGGTCCTTCACGTTACAGATCATGACCAGCGTCGTGACCGCCGCGAACGGATCGATGAAGGCGCTGTCGGGGTCCGGAATCAGGAGCATGTCGCTCTCCTGGATCTTCTGGAAACCCCGGATGCTGGACCCGTCGAATCCCAGCCCGTCCTGGAAAATTCCCTCGTTCAGCTCCGCCGTGGAGATCGAGAAGTGCTGCCAGGTTCCGGGAAGGTCGGAAAAGCGCAAATCGACCATCCGGACGCCCTTCTCCCGGGCGAGTTCCAATACCTCTTTCGGTGTCATCGTGAATGAACCTCCGTTAACGAATCGCTGTTGTCTCCCACTGCAGGCCGGGTGTCGGCGGGGTCTCCCGCAAACCGCCCAGTCTACATCAGGTCGTACAGGCGTGCAAAACCATGCGCGCGGGTCCGCGGAGCGGGCACGGACCACACCAAGAATCGGCGGCGTTATCCCTTTGAAAGTGCTAAGATAAATGGTTTCCACCGGCCGAAGCGCTCCCGCGATGGCGCGGTCGCGCACGCGAAACGGGTTCGGACAGTGACGCAACACGGATATGGAACTGCTCGACGGAGTCGCCGCCTGGCTGGAAGCGACCCTGCTGCCCTACGGCGGGGTCGGGCTGATGCTGCTGGCCGCCTGCGATTCCTCGTTCCTGTCCCTGCCCGAGGTCAACGACATCCTGCTGATGACGTTCTCGATTCGCGACCCGGACCGGATGGCGGGCCTGGCGGCCTTGACCACGCTGGGATCCGTCGCCGGATGCTCGGCGCTGTACGCGGTGGGACGCGGCGGCGGCGGGGCGTTCCTCCAGCGGCGCGCCCGGCGGGGCGCATCCACGGATCGGCTGGAGCGGATCGGCCGGTGGTACCGGCGCTACGGCATGCTGGCGGTGATCGTGCCGTCGGTGCTGCCGCCGCCGACACCTTTCAAGATCTTCGTGCTGTCGGCCGGGACGTTCGGGATTTCCTGGCCCCGTTTCATCGCCGCCGTCACCGTCGGTCGCAGCATCCGGTACTTTTCGGCCGGCGTGCTGGCCGTGCTCTACGGCGACGCGGCCATCGCGTTCGTGGAATCGAACTATCGCCTGGTCGGGGCGGTCCTGGCGGCGGCGCTGGCCGCCGTGATCCTCGTTCTCGCCCTCGGCGCGGTTCGGAGGCGCGCGTGAGGGTCCGGACCCATGCGGCGGGGGGGACGCCGTGAGAGGCGGGATACGCCATGGCCGGACGGCGGCCGCCGCGGCGTGGCTGGTTCTGCTGGCCGGGTGCAGCGCGTCGCAGACCCGTTTCGTGCCGCCCGAGGAACTGCCCTTCGAGGCCCTCGACGCGTCGCGCGAGGAACTGCTCGCGAAGCTGGAAGCCGGAAGCGGCCGCTACGACACGATCCGCGCCACCGTCAACTACCTGGCTTCCGGCGACCTGCGGGGCGAGGCGGGCGATGTGCGCCAACGGACCTACGACCCCATTCGGGGTGGGCTGGTCGTGGAACGTCCCTCGCGCATCCGCATGAACGGCAACACGACGCTCGGCCTGATCTCGGCGTTCGACATGTCGTCCGACGGCGTGGAGTTCCGGTTGTCCGTTCCGGCGCAGGGCAAGTTCTACCATGGACCCAACGACGGCCGGATCGAGGGCGCCGAGGACAACCCGTTGCTCCAACTGCGGCCGCATCACGTGCTGCAGGCCCTGTTCGTGGACGTGCGCGAATACCTGCAGGACGCGCGCGTCGTCCGGTCGTTCGCGGAGGTGTCGGAGGGGCGCAGGCGCTTCTACGTGTTCAGTTTCATCGATGCCGCGGGTCCCGACGGCCGGCTCCTGGAACGCATCTGGATCGACCGCCGGAACCTGGAAGTCGCCCGCAAGCAGCTTTTCGCCGACGACGGGATCCTGGAGCTGCAGGTCGACTACGACGGCCATGGAACGATCGACGGGGCGGCGTTCCCGCGCAGCGTGGCGATCGAACGCCCGGTCGAAGGCGCCTCGCTGGAGATCGAATTCCTGGAGACGGCGCTGGACGAGGACATCGCCCAGGCGCTCTTCGTGCTCCCCTATCCATCGGGCGCGGAGTCGATTCGCGTCGGAGAGGCCGCCGCCGGTCCGGCCGGCTCCGGAGACGCCGCCGTCGGGGCCGCGCCCGCGGCGCCGGCGAACGCGGCGCGCTGACGACGCCCCGGGACCTTCGATCGCATCTGCCGTGAACCGGGAAATCATCGTTTCGAACTTCGCCAGGCGCCCGGTGCGCACCGGCGTGAGCATCGTGGCCGTGGCCAC
Organism: Acidobacteriota bacterium; assembly: GCA_022821265.1. Lineage (GTDB taxonomy): Bacteria > Acidobacteriota > Terriglobia > 20CM-2-55-15 > 20CM-2-55-15 > JAJEDW01. The sequence continues at coordinate 2,046 of JAJEDW010000220.1, read as the reverse complement.
GGAAGTGGCGCTGATCCTCCTGATCGTGGGCCTCGTGGTGGGCATCAACACGGAGACCGGGGAGCGGACGGCGGGCGTCGGGGCCGACATCATGTTCCAGCCTCCGGGCGCGTCGGTCTTCCTGGGCCTGAACAGCGCGGTCATGCCGGTCGAGGTCGGCGAGCTGCTGGCGGGCGTCGACGGCGTGGAAGCCGTGGCCCCCATCGTCACCCAGTTCAACACGCAGGGCGGTTTCGACGTCGTGTACGGGCTCGAGCCCGAGAGCTTCGACGCGGTCAGCGGCGGGTTCCGCTTCATCGAGGGGCGGATCTTCGAGTCGCCGGACGAGATCGTGATCGACGATCTGTACGCCGAAGCCAAGGGCCTGGGCGTCGGCGACGGCCTGGTCCTGCTCAACCACAGCTTCACGGTGTCGGGCGTCGTCGACAACGGGAAAGGGGCGCGGCTGTACCTGGACATCGGCGCCGCGCAGGAGATGTCCGGCAATCCCGGGAACGTGTCGCTGTTCTTCGTCCGGCTGGACGACCCGGACGCGGTCTACGCGATGCAGGAGGCCCTGGAAGAGCGGTTCATCGCCTACCATGCCGTGCCGATGCGGGACCTGGTGTCGATCATGGCCAACACCAGCCTGCCGGCCCTGGACGCGTTCCTGACCCTGGTGGTCGCCGTGGCGGTCACGATCGGAGCGTTGGTGATCTTCCTGTCGATGTATACGACGATCAGCGAGCGGACGCGCGAAATCGGCATCCTGCGGTCCATGGGGGCCTCCAAGGGCTTCGTCGTCTCCCTGGTCCTCCAGGAGACGGTCTGGTTGTGCCTGGCCGGCGTCGTTCTCGGACTGGCCGCCAGCTTCGCCATCGTCGCGGCCGTCCCGTCCTTCTTCCCCACGCTGCAGCTCCTGATCACCGGCGAATGGATCGTTCGGGCCGGGCTGCTCGCCGTCGCCAGCGGGCTCGTCGGCGCCGTCTACCCGTCGATCCGGGCGGCCGCCCAGGATCCGGTCGAAGCGCTGGCCTATGAGTGAGACCGCGAGAACGGTGTGATGTCGGTCCTGCTCGAGGTGGTCGACGTCGTCAAGACCTACACGGTCGGAACCGTCGCCGTCGAGGCGCTCCGTGGGGTCAACCTTTCGGTCGAGCCCGGCGAGATGGCGGCCGTGATGGGCCCGTCCGGTTGCGGCAAGTCGTCGCTGATGCACGTGCTCGGCGCGATGACGCGGCCCACGTCCGGCCGGGTCCTGATCGACGGCGTGAACGTCGCCGAGATGGGCGACGGCGCGCGGACGGCGTTCCGGCGGGACAAGGTCGGCTTCGTGTTCCAGAAGTTCAACCTGCTGCCCACGTTGACCGCGCGCGCCAACGTGGAGCTCGCGCGCCGGATCCATGGCAGTCACCGCGACCCGGAAGCCGATGGGCGCGTCGAGCAGGTGCTGGACCTGCTCCGGATACGGGACCTGATGGGACGGCGGCCCGTCGAGCTGTCGGGCGGGGAGCAGCAGCGCGTGGCCATCGCGCGGGCCGTGGTCAAGCACCCGGCCCTCATCCTGGCCGACGAACCCACCGGCAATCTGGATTCGAAGAACTCGGAAATCGTGCTAAACATGTTCCGGGAGCTCAATCGGCGGATGGCGCAGACGATCATCATCGTGACACACAACCCGGACCTGGCGTCCCTCGTCGACCGGGTCATCGAGATGATGGACGGCCGCATCGTGCGTGACGGCCGGAGCGCGCCGGCGGAGATCGCGGAAAGCGCGCGGCGGGCGGGACAATGAAGAAGTGGATCTTCTGGTCGTTCGATCGCGGATCGCTCCAATACGACATCCTGTGCGTCCTGATCCTGGTGGTGGTGTTCGCCGCCCCGCGCGAGGCGTTCAACGACCGTCCCGACTACAAGCGGATTCCGGAATCCGGCGTCCGGCAGGTCCAGGACCGCGACGGCAACGACGTCTACACGGTCCGCGTGGACGCGTCCGGCGACGCGCCGGCGGCCCAGGCGGCCGCGCGGTCGCAGTTGCGGACGCACCTGGCCTCCGAGGAACCCCTG
>JAJEDW010000005.1 GCA_022821265.1 Acidobacteriota bacterium | reverse complement strand
CCGGCGCCGGCTTCGGCCAGGCGGTGAATCCCGGCGGCGGTCTTGGCGGCGGTTTCGGCGCGCCGTGCGGCCAGATGGACACGGGCTTCGGCCAGGCCGTGGCGCCCACGCCTTCGCAAGGCCGCGGCGGTTTCGGGGGATCCGGCGGCCGCGGCGCCGCGTCTGAAGGCGGCGGCCGTGGCGGCTTCGGTCCCGCGCAGGCCGGGGGCGGCTCCGCCCCGGCCGGTTTCGGCACGCCCTTCGGCGCACCGCGGACGACGCCGACGACCGACGGCGGGGGCGACTTCGGCGTGCCCGATCTGTCCGCGGGCGGCGTCGTCGGTGTCGCGCCGCAGAACGAGAGCCCGTCGCTGATCGGCTACAACCGGCGCTTCCAGTACGACGAATGGGAGTTCATCGCGCTCCCCGGTTTCGGCACGGTGCCGCTGACCTCGCCGCTGATGGCCGGTGCGACAACGGGCGCCGAAGACCCGTTCGGCGAAAGCCAGGCAACGCCGTTCGGCACGAACCCGGGTACCGGGCCGACGCGTGCGCCGAGCCCGTCGTCGCCGTTCGCGCAATAGACCCCGGTGGTCGGGTTGCAGCGGGCGTTCGGCGCGAGTACGCACTTGCGAGCCTCGCCGCGTCAGCACGGGGCAATCGACGATGTGTCCGCCGTCTTCGGGAACCGGTTCCGGAACGGTCGTCTGACCAAGCCGGTCTTCAATCCCACCGGCGGTCGCGTCCCGTCGCCTGCGATCACGTGTCGGCGGGAACGGCGTTCCGCTTGGGCGTCACGCGGTGGCCCCGACGTTCCGCGTACACGTGAATGAACTCCGCGCCCAGCAGCACGGTGGCCGTCGAGTAATAGACCCAAACCAGGATGACGAACAGGGAGCTTGCCGCGCCGTAGACGGTGGGGAGCGCCGTCGTTCCCAGGTACAGGCTGAAGAGCTGCTTGCCGGCCGTGAAGAAGACCGCCGTCAGGGCCGCGCCGACCCACGCGGCGCTCCACGGGATCCGCGCGTCCGGGAGGAACTTGTAGACCAGTGCGAACAGCAACGTCACGGCCGCGACCGAGAGGCCAAGGTCGACGTACGGCCAGACGAAGGCCGCGCCGGGGACGAGCCGGTCGACGTAGACGCTGTAAGCCTGGATGAAGCTGCTCAGGAGCAGCCAGGCCAGGAGAACCGCTCCGATGGCGAAGACCAGCGTGAACGACCAGAAGCGGTCGCGGAGAACGCCCAGAATGCCTCGGCCCGGACGGGATCGGACCCGCCACACCGTGTTCATCGCCGTCAGGAACTGCGCGAACACGGCCGAGGCGCCCGCCATCGTCATCGCCAGCCCCAGCGCGGCCGACCGGCGTCCGAAACCGATCCGGTCACGGGTGACCAGCACGGCTCCCGTCACGAACGCCGCGGCGTCCCGGCCCACGAACCGCGCCGCCTCCCGCTCGATCTCCGCGGCGGTGTCGTCGCCGTAGACGACGCCCACTATCGACATCACGATCAGCAGGCCCGGCACCAGCGCGAACGCCGCGTAGTAGGCGATGGCCGCGCTCATCGTGAACACGCCGTCGGTGAGCCAGCGCCGCAACGTCTCCGCGGCGATGGCGCCGGCCGCGGTCGCGAACCGGATCACAGGGCGGCGAGCACTTCCTCGAAGTGCCCGTCCACCTTCACCTTCGGGAAGATCTTCAGCACCCGGCCGTCCTCGTCGATGATGACGGTGGAGCGCACGATGCCCATGGATTTCTTTCCGTAGTTGTTCTTTTCCTGCCAGGCGCCGTACTGCTCGACGACCGTCTTCTCCGTATCCGCCAGCAACGGGAAGTTGAGGTCGTACTTGTCCGCGAACTTCCTGTGGGAAGCGGCGCTGTCGGTGCTGACGCCCACGATGGCCGCCCCGCGCTTCTCGATCTCGTGCAGTCCGTCCCGGAATGCGATCGCTTCGCGCGTTCAGCCGGGTGTGTTGTCGCGGGGATAGAAGTACAGGACCACCTTCCGGCCCCTGAAGGACGCGAGCGTCACGCGTGTGCCGTCGCCGGCTTCCAGGCTGAATTGCGGGGCGGCTTGGCCCACTGTCAACGTCGATGTCATTCTGTCGGCTCCTCCGGGCGGCCCGCGGGCCGGCCCGCGAGCGATTATATAATCAACCTCGAAGACGGCGGACGACCCCAACAGCGCGCGGATCATCCGATCCGGACCCGAGGTCGCGGAGGCCCGCGACGACAGCGTCGTCGTCGAGGAACCGCTCGAGATCCGGATCGACGGCGAGAGCTGGGTCGTCACCATGCGCACGCCCGGCGACGATCTTGACCTGGCGGCCGGGTTCCTGCTGACCGAGGGACTGATCGGCGGCGCGGACGACATCGGGACGCTGGCCTACTGCGCGGACGAGAAGGACCCCGACCTGCGGAACATCGTCGACGCGAAGCTCGTCAACGGACGGGCGCCCGCCGTCGACGAGCGGCAGGCGCGGGCCATCTGGGCCAACTCCAGTTGCGGCCTGTGCGGCAAGGCGACGCTGGAGTCGATCCGCCAGTCGTGCCGCGACCTGAACGATGAGGTCCGGATCTCGCGAGAGATCGTTCTCGGCATGCCGCGGGCGCTCGCGGATCGGCAGATCAACTTCCACTCGACCGGCGGCATCCACGCCGCGAGCGTGTTCGACGCCGAGGGCGGTTGTCTCGCCGTACGCGAGGACATCGGCCGGCACAACGCCGTGGACAAGGTGATCGGCGGCGCGCTCCGGGGCGGCTATCTCCGGAACGCGGCCGCGATGATGGTCAGCGGACGGTTGGGTTTCGAAATCGCCCAGAAGGCGCTCGTCGCGCGCGTCCCGATCGTCGCCTCGGTCTCGGCGCCCTCGAGTCTCGCCATCGACCTGGCGCGGGAGTTCCGCATGACGGCCATCGGCTTCCTGCGCGGCGAGTCGATGAACGTCTACAGCCATCCGGAGAGGATCCTGGGGTTGTAGCGCTCACGGCGTCAACACGATCTTGCCGAACACTCGACGGCTCTCGATCAACTCGTGGGCCCGGCGCGCCTCGTTCAACGGGAGCACCCGGTCGATGATGGGCTTCAAACGGCCCCGGAACACCTGCTGCATCACGTCCCGGAAATCCTTGGGGCTTCCCATCGTCGAGCCGATGATCTGCAGCTGGCGGAAGAAGACATGCCGCAGATCCGTCGGCGGCGACGGTCCGGTCGTCGCCCCGCAGGTCAGGATCCGGCCTCCCCGCCGGACGCTGCGCAGGCTTCGGGCCCAAGTGTCCGCGCCCACGTAGTCGACGACGACGTCCACGCCGCGCTTCGAGGTGCGGTCCCGGACGATGCGGTCGAACTCCACGTCTCCGTAGTGGATGAGCTCGTCAGCGCCCAGAAGCCGGGCCCGCTGGAGCTTCTCGTCCGAGCCGGCCGCGGCCCAGACCCGGCAGCCGGCCAGCTTGGCGATCTGTATCGCGGCCGTGCCGACCCCGGCTCCGGCGCCCAGGATCAGGACGTCCTCTCCGGGTCGGAGGCGCCCTTTCGTGATCAACATGCTCCACGCCGTCAGGAAGACCAGCGGGGCGGCGGCCGCGGACTCGAAGTCGAAGTCGTCGGGGATGGGCAGCACGTTGTGCGACGGGACGGCGATCAGTTCCGCGTGGCTGCCGTCCATGTGCTCCCCGAAGATCCGGTAAGTGAGGCACTGGCTGCCATGGCCGCCCGCGCAGAACTCGCACCGTCCGCAACTGACGCCCGGGTTGATCGTGACGCGCTGCCCGGTTTCGAGGCCCCCAACGTCTGTCCCGACCTCGCGGACGACGCCGGCGGCGTCGGCGCCCGGAATGCGCGGCAGCGAGATTCCCGGGATTCCGCGCCGCACGAAGAGGTCCAGGTGGTTGACCGACGCGGCCCGAACCTCGATCAGAACGCCGTCGGAAGAGAGGTCCGGATCCGGCGCTTCTTCCACGCGCAGGACTTCGGGGCCGCCGTGTTCGTGGAGCCGGACCGCTTTCATGATCGCGTAGTGTATGTTTAAATCTCGCGTTCTGGTCGGCCTTTTGAAATGCGGATACCCGGATCGATTGCCCTCATCACCGGTTCGGCGAGACGGGTCGGACGCGCGTTGGCGCTGCAACTCGCCGCCATGGGCGCGAAGGTGGCCATTCACTACCGCCGATCCGAACGCGAAGCGCGAGACACGCTGGACGGCGTCCGGGAATCCGGCGCCGAGGCTGAGCTGTTCCAGGCCGACCTGACGCTCGCCGATGAGCGGGACGCCCTGATCGAGGGCGTCCTGGCGCGATTCGGCGGTCTGGATATCCTCGTCAACAACGCATCGGCGTTCGGTGCCGCGGCCCTCGACCAGACGACCCCGAAGGACTGGGACGAGCAGGTCGACACGAATGCCAAGGCGCCGTTCTTCCTGGCTCGACGCGCCGGACATCTCATGGTCGATGCGGGGCGGGGAAAGATCATCAACATCGCCGATACGGCCGGCGAGTCGATCTGGCCCGCCTACCTGCCATACAGCGTTTCGAAGGCCGCGCTTCTGGGCGTCACGCGGGGACTGGCCAAGTCGTTGGCTCCCCGTGTACAGGTGAACGCCGTCGCGCCCGGACCTGTCCAGTTCCCGGAATACTATACGGAGGAACAGAAACGAACCGCCATCGAACGGACGCTGCTGAAGCGTCCCGGGTCGCCGGAAGACGTCGCGCGGGCCGTCGTCTTCCTGATCGAGAACGACTACGTTACCGGCGAGACGCTGCACGTGGACGGCGGGCGGCATCTTCTTTAGCCGGAACCGCGGGACGCGGTCGCGGGGGTCTTGCGATCCGGATGAGACTGCGCGACAATCGTGTCGCCGGTGCTCCGGAACTTCCAGACCCGGCGCCGGCGCTGTCGCCGTCTTGACGTGAAACGCGGCCTGATGGTAAAAACGCGCCCCGATGGCGGAGAACACAAGTTGAGGAGGCACCGATGAACAAGGGCGAGTTGATCGAGCGGATCGCCAAGGACGCCAAGCTTTCGAAGAATCAGGCCACCAACGCGCTGAACTCGGCGCTGGGGGGCATTCAAGCTGCCTTGAAGAAAGGCGACCGGGTGACGCTGGTCGGATTCGGCACGTTCTCGGTGACGAAGCGGAAAGGCCGAACCGGTCGGAATCCGCAGACCGGTGAGAAGCTCCGGATCCCGGCCCGACGAGTGGCGCGTTTCGCGCCGGGCGCGGAACTCAAGAAAGCCGCCAACCGCGGCCGCTGAACGTCGTCCGGCGGTATTCGAACGCATACCGTTCACGCCGGCCCCGGTTCCTACTGCAGAACACGGTATTCGCTCCGTGATTGCCGGATCCGGTGCGGCAGCCGAGGCAGCCGCACCGTGATCCGTCGAACCGGCGCGCCGTCGTACGAGGGCGCGAAACCCAGGCTGTAGGCCCCGCTCAACGATGTCGCGATCTCCCGGAACAGGCTGACCGCGTCGCTGAGCGAACGCGGATACGATACCCGGCCGCCGGAAACGTCGGCGATGCGTTCCATTCGCAGTCTCACCTGTTCCAGGTAGAGTTCCGGGATCGGGGAATCGCCGAAGATGATTCCCAGGTTGACGTACTCGTCGGCCCCGGCGTCGTTTACGTCCAGGTTCCGGTCCGTGTTGACAGCGATGAAATAGACGGCCGGCGCGCCCTCGGCCGCCGCGCGGTACACGGACCGGAATCGGCCGTCGTCGTCGACTTCCACGAGCCGGTTGCGCTCGACCAGTTCCCGATAGAGGGAAACGTCGCGGCCGTCGGTGAGCACGATCACGGCCCGTCTCTCCGTGACGCCGTCGAACGCGTTCTCGATGACCCCCTCCAGCGCCTGGTAGAACTCCGTCACGCCGCTCGCCGATTCCCCGCCGAGCAGGGGGTCCAGCGCGGACAACGCCACGGAACGCGGCGCCTCCCACCCGGCCAGGGGGGTCAGGGATTCACCGAACGCCCCGATCGATACGCGGTCGCGGGGAGCCAGGGCCCCGACGAACGCCGACAGCGCCCGTTGCATGAACTCCAGGTTGTTGCGTGTGCTGCCCGAGACGTCGACCAGGACGTACGCGTTGTAGGGCGCCGTGCTGGGGCCGAAGTAGTCGACCGGTTGCGGGATGCCGTTCTCGAGTATCTCGAAGTCGCCCGGGCCCAACCCGTTCACGGGCCGCCCATCGGCGTCCGTGACCGACACGTCGACGTTGACGATGTCGACGTCGACGCGCAGCGTGAACGCGTCCGCCGGTTGTCCGTTCGCGGTCAGACCGCTCATCCCGGCCAGGACGGCGGCGCGGCTGAGGATCCTTCTCATGGATCATTCCCGGACCGCGGCGGAACGAGGCGGTCGAACCCCTCCGGCGGGCGACGGGGCCGCCGGCTCTCGTTCTATTCCAGCGTTGCCTCGATCGCCTCCGCCAGCACTTCCTTTTCCTGGAAGTTGACGAAGTGATCGACGATGGTCCAATCGCGATCGACGAAGAACATCGTCGGGAAGATGCTGACCCCCCCGAACGCCTCCTGCATCTCCGTTGTCAGGTGGGCCAGCACGAACTCGATGCCCAGATCCCGGGCGTATTCGGCCCGCGTCCGGTCGTCGTAGGGCAGTTCCAGATAGCGGTCCGCGTTGGCCGCCACGATCTCGAAGTCCGTGTCGCCGTACTCCTCGTAGAGTTCCACCAGGAGGGGCCCGGTGCGAACGCACGGCGGGCAGTTCGAGAACCACACGTAGACCATGTGGGGCGTGCCTTGCATGTCGGCCGACGCGAGGGGCGTCCCGTCGAAGGTCTCGGTCGCGAACGCCGGCATGGGCCGGCCGGCCCAGCCGGTCAGCGTGCGCTCGATCGCCTGGCCGAACTGCGGATGTTCCAGAACCGGCTCCACGCGCAGGCTCACGATCTCGCCGGAATCATCGCGCTCGAAGAAGGCCGGGATCCGGGGATCCGCCGCCATCAGCGCCAGGATGACGTCCGCGGTCTCCGGTCCGTTGAACGCGAATTGCTCCGCGATCTGTCGGAGCGACGGCAATTCTCCCGTGGCGGCCTCGTACTGGACCAGGAACATCGGCACCTTGAAGAACGTGTCGTAGAGCCGGTCCAGGGTCGCCCGTTCCTCGGGTGCGGTGAAGACGTCGTTGACCAGATCGGAAACCTCGATTTGCCGTCGCTGCTCGATGCTCTCGCGGAGGTACTCGACGATCCGGGCTTCGGGACCGGGTTGCTGCGCAACGACCGGCGCCAGCGCCAACACGAACCATGTCTGCATGACCACCTCCTGGATGTCACCGTCGACATTGTTTCACTTCATGCCCGTCGAAGCCAGCAGGTTCGCCCGCGCGGCCCCGCCGTCGACCGCCATGACCGCGGGCGCTCGGCGCACTTGCAACTCGCCATCGTTAGACGTTAACGTAACCGGGCATGGACTGACGCCAAGGAGGCAGGATGAGTCTTGAGATAGGAACCCGCACGGTGGATGGTGTCGTCGTCGTCGATCTCTCCGGTCGGCTCACGATGGGAGACGCGGTGCAGTCGATGAGGGAAACGATCCGGGGGCTGGCCGACGCCGGCAACGTCCGGTTCGTGCTGAACCTGAAGAACGTGGGTTACATCGACAGCTCGGGTCTCGGGGAACTGGTCGCCACCTACACGACGATACGCAACCGTCAGGGCGACGTGAAACTCCTGCATCTCACGGCGAAGGCCAAGGACCTGTTGCAGATGACGAAGCTGCTGACGGTCTTCGACGCCTACGACGACGAAAGCCAGGCCGTGGCGGCGGCCAAGGGGTAGGCGCGAACCGGCGCAAGCGGGGAATTGGCGGAAGTGCGTGGGAGTCGAACCCACCGGACGCCGGTTCCCCGACGTCCCACTGGCTTTGAAGGCCAGGAGAGTCACCGGACCCTACTCACTCCCGCAACTGGATTATAGCCGTTCGGCCGTTTTTCGGCGAGTCGCGGCCGCCCTCGACCGGCTCGGACTCGGCCCGCAGTTGATCGACGTACCAACCTGTCATTCTCCGGATGAATGACGCCGTGACCCGGGGACAGGCGATCCCGGTTCCATCGAGCCCGGTCAGCGCCCGTGCGCGGTCGAATCGCGGTTCGCCGTCGAGGTACCGCGAGTAGAAGGCCATCTTTCGATGAAAGAGGTCTTCCATACGCGTCATCGGCCGTTTCGCGAAAGCCGCGCGGGGGACGAGCCGGACCCCCCGAACGCCGAGTTGGTCGCAGATGATGCCCAGCCATTGGCTGTTGGGCGTCGGTTCCGGGTTCGTCAGGTGGTACGTGGCGCCGACGCTGGACGGGAGCGAGCCGATCCGGAGCATCGCCCGGGTGACGTAGTCGATCGGCACGAAGTTGAGAGTGGCGTCGCCGCGCCCGCGTACGCGCAAGGCGAGATCGACGACCTCGCGGCCGGTCTTGCCGCGCATCCGCTCCGCCAGGGTCCACATGCCGCGAACGAACGCGTACACGCCGTGGAGGTGCGTGGCGCGTCCGGTCGCGGACTCGCCGATGACGACGCTGGGGCGATAGACGCTGGCGGCGATTCTTCCGGATGCGTGCGCTTCCCGGATCAATTCCTCGGCCCGGCACTTGGATTCCTCGTAGGGGTTCCGGAACTCCTGTCCCAGGTCGAGTTCGGATTCGCGGCAGAGGCCCGTGCGCCGGCCGGCGACGTAGGCCGTGCTGACATGATGCAAC
>JAJEDW010000182.1 GCA_022821265.1 Acidobacteriota bacterium | reverse complement strand
GGCGCCATCCCGACGGAATGGGGCGGCCTCCGCAGTCTGACGGCCCTGTGGCTCCTCAACAACGACCTGTACGGTCCCATTCCCGCGGAACTCGGCTCCCTGACCCGCCTCCGTGAACTGTGGTTGAGCGGCAACCGGTTGAGCGGATCCATTCCCCCGGAACTGTTCACCTTGCCCCGGCTCACGAATTTGAGCGTGAGCGCCAACCGCCTGACGGGCCGGATTCCGACCGGACTCCGTCGCCTCGCCAGCCTGCAACGCCTCAACCTCGCCGGCAACGACCTGAGCGGAAGCATTCCGGCGGACTTGGGCAACCTTTACCAGTTGCGATCGCTATATCTCGGCGGCAACGACCTGACCGGACGCATTCCGGGTGGGCTGGGGCGCCTGAGGGATCTGATGATTCTCCACATCTCCAACAACCGATTGACGGGAAGCATCCCCCCGGAGCTGGGACGGCTTTCCAGTTTGAGCTTGTTGAACGTCTCAGAGAATCGACTGACCGGCCCCCTTCCGCCGGAGCTGGCGAGCATTGCCGGCTTGGAAATCCTGCGCGTCGAGCACAATGAGTTGACCGGGGCGTTTCCCGACGAGTTCCTGTCGCTCGGCCGGATGCGCGGACTGAGTTTCGATCAAAACGACGGGCTTTGCGTGCCACCGACCGACGATTTCATGCGCTGGCTCGAGCCGATCCGCGTCCAGGGCGAGGTGTAATACTGCGACGACGCCTCCGGCGCAACACCGGCCGCTCCGCCGCCGGAGACGGACGTGGAGGAGGCGCCCGGTCAATGACGCGCGTGGGCTTGGCGTTCGCGGTGCTCGCGGCCCTGGCGCCGGCGGCGCCGGGGTGGGCCGAGACCGACGCGCAGGCGAAGCGGCGTCACCTGCTGCCCCACGTTGCCGACGGCGATGGATGGCGATCGTCGGTGCTGGTGACGAACGTGGCCGAGTCGGCGGCCGTCTGCACGGTGGAGATGCACGGTCTGGACGTGGACCGCTTCCACGCGGTGGACGGGGTGACGGCGGCGGGATCGACCGCGTCGTTCACGCTGGCCGAACGCGGCGGGAACCTGGTCTGGGAGAGCCGGAACGATGGCGCGCTGACGTCCGGGTACGCGGTCGTCGACTGCAGCACTCCGGTCGTGGCGCAGGTGGTGTTCGCCTGGATCGCCGGGGACGGCCGTCCGCGGGGAATCGCCACGGTGTTCAGCTCGCCCGCCGGGGAGGAGTTCCAGTTCCCGGTTCTGACTGCGGACGGCACGATCGGGTTCGCCGTCGCGAACGACTCGAGCCGCCGCGCGCAGTGCCGCGTCGTGCTGGAGGATCCGCGGCGGGAGCGTCTGGGCGAAGGGTCGATCACGGTGCCGGCTCACGCGGCCCGGGCGCGAATGCTCCACGGGATCGTCGCGATTCCGCACGGATTCCGGGGCGGTTCGGCCGCCCTCATCTGCAATCGGCGGGTGGCGACGATCGGACTGCATTTCGAGCTGGAGCCGGACGGCGGGATCGTCACGTTCAACACGCTGCCGCCGGTGCGTCTTCCGACATCCGTCTTCGACGCGTCCGACGAACTGGCGAAGCGCCGCCACGTGTTGCCGCACCTGGCCGACGGGGGCGGGTGGCAGTCGTTCCTGCTGGTGACGAACACGTCCGGCTTCACCTCGCGATGCGCGCTGGAACTGTACGGACTGACGCCGGACCGTTTCCAGGCCGGCGACGGCGTCACGGCGTCCGATACCGGCGCGGCGTTCGAGCTGGGGCGCGGGGGCGGGTATCTGGTGTGGGCCACGCGGAACGAAGCGGCCCTGGCGTCCGGCTACGCGACGCTCGATTGCTCGTCCTCGGTCGTCGCACAGGTCGTGTTCGCGTGGATCGGAGAGGGAGACCGGCCATCGGGCCTCGCGACGGTCTTCAGCTCGCAGGAGAGTCGCAGCTTCCAGCTTCCGGTGCTGACGGCGGCGGGCACCGTCGGGGTCGCGATCGCGAACGACCGGGACGAGGACGCCGCGTGCCGTATCGCACTCGAGGGTCCGGACCGGGCGGAGCTGGGCGCGGCGCACATCTCGGTGCCGTCGAAGACCAACCGGGCGCGGATGCTCCACGAGGCGGTGGGGATACCGGACGGTTTCGGGGGCGGCCTCGCGCGGGTGGCGTGCGATCGGGCGGTGGCGGCGATCGGGCTGCACATGGAGCTGGAGGCGGACGGCGGGATCGTCGCCTTCAACACGCTGCCGCCGGCCGTCATCGCCGCGTCCGAGCCGGTGGGCGGCGGGCCCCGGCCGACGGTCGCGCTGTCGGCCACGTCGGTCGCGATCGAAGAGGGTCAGACGACGACGTTGAGCTGGTCTTCGACAGGCGCCGAAAGCGCGACGATCGTTCCGGCTCTCGGGGCGGTGGCCACGTCGGGATCGCTGGACGTGGCGCCGAGGGTGACGACCACGTACCGGATCACCGTCACGAACGCGGAGGGCGTGACGGCGACGGCTTCGGTGACGGTCCGCGTGACGGACCGCGTGGCGTCCTCGGAGCGGAGTGTGCTGGCGGTTCTCCATCGGGAGACCGGCGGCGCCGCCTGGCTCGAGAACGGCAACTGGCTGAGCGACCGCCCCCTGTCGGAGTGGCACGGCGTGGAAGTCGGCGCCGCCGGGCGCGTGATCGCGCTGCGCCTCACGCACAACAACCTGTCGGGCGCGATTCCGCGGGAACTGGCCCACCTCACGGAACTGCGGCACCTGTGGC
>JAJEDW010000121.1 GCA_022821265.1 Acidobacteriota bacterium | reverse complement strand
CGCGCCCCGGGACAGGTGCACGGGTGGTGGGTGCCGGAAAGCCAGATGCCGGGATAACGGGTGCGGTGTCTCACGAATTCGCGACCGGAGACGGGGACGGTCATCGGACCGGACGATCTAGGGGAGGTTGGGGCAAGGGAGCCTCCTCGCGCCCGCCCCAAGGGTACCCGCGGCGTTCCTCGCCGCGGGTGGGCAACGAGGCGGTAGCCGAGGCGACAGTCCAAGAAATCGATTCGTCGGGATGGCCGCACGTCCGGGGTTACGGGACCTGTCGGCCGAGGCTCTCCGACCCGAGGAAAGAGATCATTTTCTTGGGCCAACGCCTCGCTCCGCTCGTTGTTCAGTCGCGGCGAGGGACGCCGCGCCTACCATGGGACAGGATTCGGACGGCGGTGCGTGAACCTCTGGGATCCGGCGGACCAAGCACCGGAGGTTCGGTCGATGCCACTATCTCACGCCTGCCCCAATGGCACCCGCGGCTTCAGTTCAAGAGAATCGACCCACTGAAACCAATTCACGAAACCTGGAAACACGTCACGCGCGGTCCATTGACCGGCGACGTCGGATTCGGAGTCGAACCGTGAGACACTCGAAGAAGCTGCCGGGCGTTCTGTCCGTCCTGGTTCTGGCCGCCTGCACGGGGTCCGCTCCCGACGCGCCGGACCTGGAAACCCGTATCCTGAGGCTCGAAGCGCGCACGGCGCGCGTCCATGACGCCAACGACATCAAGCGGCTCCAGCGCGCCTACGGGTACTACGTCGACGCGGGCCTGTGGGACGAGGTAGCCAACCTGTTCGCCGACGACGCGTCGGTCGAGTACGGGCTCGACGGCGTCTACTCCGGTCGGGAACGCATTCGCGAGTACCTGTACGCCCTGGGCGGCGGCCGGTCCGGACTGGCCGAGGGCCGGCTGAACGAGCACCTGCAGTTGATGCCCGTCGTGACGGTGGCGCCCGACGGCATGACCGCCCGCGGGCGCTGGCGGGCGCTGATCCTCGCCGGCCAGTATGGAGAATCCGCCACCTGGGGCGAAGGCCCCTACGAGAACGAGTACGTGAAGGAAGACGGCGTCTGGAAGATCCGCCGCCTGCACTGGTACTCCAGCGTGATGGTCCCCTACGAGGACGGCTGGCTGGCGACGGCGGACCCGACCGGGGGAATCTACGTCTCCGACGCGCTGCCGCCCGACGCGCCGCCCACCGTCGAATACGAGACCTGGCCGGGAACCTACCTGCCGCCGTTCCACTTCCCGAACCCAGTGCTGGGGGCGTCGGCGGCGCCCGAGCCGGAAGTGGCGCCTGAGGGCGCGCCCATCGACGCGCTGGCGGAGCGCGCCGGCCGGCTGGCCCTTGACGTCCAGCGTCTCGAGGACGAGAACGCGATCGAGAACCTGCAGCGCGCCTACGGCTTCTACACGGACAAGCAGCTCTGGACGGAGGCCGCCAACCTGTTCGCCGAGGACGGCGCCATCGAGATCGGGGCTTCGGGCGTCTACGCCGGACGCGACCGCGTGCGGGCCTACCTGGCGTCGCAGGGGCCGGAGGGGCCCCAGCCGGGCCGGCTGTTCGACCGGATGCAGCTTCAGCCGGTCATCCACGTGGCGCCGGACGGGGAGACGGCCCTCGGACGGTGGCACATGTTCGCGCAGGAGGCCGTCTGGGGCGAGTCCGCCCAGTGGGGCCTGGGCGTCCACGAGAACGCTTACGTCAAGGAGGATGGCGTCTGGAAGATCCGGAAACTCCATCAGTACACCAGGATGTACACGCCGTACGAGGACGGCTGGGGCCGGACGGCGCTTCCGCTCGACGGCCCTCCGGAGGGCTTGCCGCCCGACGGGCCGCCCACGGTGGAATACGGCGCCTACCCGGCGGCCTTCGCCGCTCCATTCCACTACGAGAACCCCGTCACGGGCGGCCCGGTGTACGACGAGACGGCGGCGGCGCCCAGGATCGAGGCGGCCGATCCGGAGACCGTCGTGGCCGAACTGGAACGCCGCGTCACGCGCCTGGAGGACGTCGACGCCCTCGAGCGGCTGAACGCGGTCTACGGCTATTACCTCGCCCGCAACCAGTGGGACGACCTGGCCGGGATCTTCTCGCCCGACGGGTCCATCGAGATCGCCATGCGCGGCGTCTACGTCGGCGCCGAGAGCGTGCGCCGCAACCTGGACCTCTACGGCGAGCCGGGAATCCACCACGGCCTGCTGCACAACCACATGCAGTACCAGCCCGTCATCCACGTGGCCGACGACGGGCTCACCGCGCGCGTGCGGTCGCGGGCGTTCAGCATCATGGGCGAGTTCGAGGCCTACGCCATGTGGATGGGCGGTGTCTACGAGAACGAGTTCGTCAAGGAGGACGGCGTCTGGAAGATCGCGAGGGACCAGGTCTTCAACACCTACTTCACGCCGTACGCCGTCGGCTGGCAGGACACGCCGCGCCGGCCGCCGCCGGGCGTCACGGAGTCGAACCCCCCGGACCAGCCGCCGACCATGCCGTTCGAGATGTACCCGGAGGCGTTCCTGCCGCCGTTTCACTACGACAACCCGGTGACGGGAGACCCGCCGCCCGCCTGGGACGGAGAGTAGTCTCCCGGGAGACCTCGCGATGACAGGCATCCTGGAGCGCCGCTTCAAGCTCGCCGAACACGGCTCCGACGTCCGGACCGAGGTCGTGGCCGGCGCGACGACGTTCCTGACGATGGTCTACATCGCCTTCGTCAACCCCCAGATTCTCGCCGACGCCGGCATGCCGTTCGACGCGGTGTTCGTCGCTACCTGTCTGGCCGCCGCCTTCGCCACACTGGTGATGGGGCTGTTCGCCAACTACCCGATCGCTCTGGCCCCCGGCATGGGGCTGAACGCCTTCTTCGCCTACGGCGTCGTCGGCGCGCTCGGACACTCGTGGGAGACCGCGCTGGGCGCCGTGTTCGTGTCCGGCGTCCTGTTCCTGGTGCTGAGCGTCCTGCCCGTGCGCCGCTGGATCATCGAGGGGATCCCCCACGGGCAGAAGCTGGCGATCTCGAGCGGGATCGGTCTGTTCCTGGGGGTCATCGCGCTCAGGAACGCCGGTGTGATCCAGGCGAGCCCCGACACGCTGGTGACCACGGGCGCGCTGGTCGCGCCCGCGCCCGTGCTGGCCCTGGTCGGGTTCGCCGCGATCGTGGCGCTCACGGCGCGGCGCGTGCCCGGCGCGGCGGTCATCGGGATCCTGGGCGTCACGGCCGCCGGCGCCGCCCTGGG
>JAJEDW010000070.1 GCA_022821265.1 Acidobacteriota bacterium | reverse complement strand
ATTGAAATCTCAGAAAACCGCGATTGCACCACGGGCTGCTAAGCCACCTCCGACGGCTATCTCCTCCGGCATGGCAGCTTCTCAAACTGTACGATGGGTTCCCCGAATCGGGTTGATGTTAGCATCGGATAACGCCGCCTGTAAATCCGTCACGCCCTCAAGATCTCGACCAGCCGTCCAAGGGCTTCGACGCAAAACGCAGAGGTTACCGCTTCCGAGCCGTGCCCGATCTGGCCCACCGCGCCCCATTTCAACGATTGGTCGCCGAACGCCAGAAGCTCGGGCCAACTGCCGTCGTCCCGCTGTGAACCCATGAACGACTCCACCAGCCGTCTCGCGTCGATGCTTTCGATGTTCCCCACGTTGTAAAGCGCCGACACGGCCTGGGCGGTCTGAAGGATGTTGCCGAACCCCTTCCCACGGAGCGTTCCGACGATACGTTCCGCTATTACCGGGCCCAGTCGGTCGAGCGCGGGCCGCACGCGAATCATGGCGCGCGTGGCGGCGTAATGGATCGTGACCGTGTCGGGATACCATTTTGACGAACCCTCGAGGCCGTCCCCGGCCACCAGGGATTCCAACCATCGCTGGGCCCCCCGGGTTTCGGGATGGTCGCCGAGATAGGCGATCACGTTCGCGTTCACTACGGGATCGGCTTCGATTCGGAAGGTGGACACGACATCGGGTTGGTCTTCCGACAGCATCCAGGTCCTGAAGCGGCCTTCCGAATCGCGGTTCTCCAGTATTCGCGGTACGTTCGCTCCGAGAAGAATCCACGGGTGAGTCCCGATGGCCAGTGAACAGAGTGTCGTGCTGTCGAGGTCCCGGGGCAGATGGCGGTAGTAGCGCCAGAATCCGGGGTATTCCATCGTATCGGCGATATACGCCCGGGTCGCCGCCCGCATGGCCTCGGCGCGTGCGTCGTTGCAGCTTCCGAGTGCAAGTATGCAGAGCGCGGAAATGAAGGGGGGTCGTTCGAAATGCCGTGGGATTTCCGGATTGGCTATGTTGTACCGGATGCAGTGCCAGGCGCCGTTGGCGTCGATGGTGGATTCCAGGAACTCGAGACCGCGGCCGATGCTGTCTTCGGCCGCCTTGGCCAGTGTGGCCGAGGTCATCGCGCTCACCCCGGCCGCCGCCTTTCCGGGCGAAGGGGGGCGAATCGGCGGGGCGGGATCGCACATCGTCTTTTTCAGAAACTCGAGAGATGCGGCACCCGTGATCGCCGCCTTCCGTTCTTCCTCGTCAAGATCGCTCCTCGGCGGAAGCACGAGATGCGTCGCCGTTTCGGTTTCTTCGTGTACGTGAATCTCATGCCCCTCGGCCGGCGCCACGCCGAGTTCCCGCCGTATCGCATCTCTTGGATTCGCGAGCAGGCGCGCGCGAAACTCGCTGTCCTCACGGGCTCTCGAGAGCAGACGTTTCTTCGCGTTGATGGGTTCGTTCATTCCTGCCCTGTCGTGTTGCCGGCGGGCGCCTGGGAGCCTGTGGTGAAACCCCTGCTGCGTTCGACCGGCGATCGATCCCGCCCGGTCTGCGTCGCGCGTCGGGCACAGATCGGGGATATTCTCCCACCGCGCGTCTTTGCGGGCGGCGCCTCACCGGTCTCGGTGCGACGCGGGGTTTCACCACAGGCTCCTGGCGGCGAACGGCGGCCGCGAGCATCACCGGAACCGCGGCCCGGGTGGCGTCGCACACGCGGCCGCGGGAGGGTCGAGGGTCAGGCAATCTGCCTCTTGACGAGGTCCCGGAATACCCCGTCAACCTCCATGAGTTCCTTGAACGAGCCGCTTTGTACAACTTTCCCGGCTTGCAGCACGTATATGCGGTCGGCCTTTTCCAGTGTGGACAGGCGGTGGGCGATGACGATCCGCGTCGAGGTCAGAGCCGTCAGGTTCCGCATGACCTTGGACTGGCTTTCGTTATCCGGCCAGTTGGTCGCCTCGTCGAACAGCATGATCCGCGGGGCGCCGATCACCGACCGGGCGATCGTGACGCGTTGACTCTCGCCGCCCGACAGCACGCCGCCGCTGGTGCCGACCATGGTCATCATGCCCATGGGCATGCCCTTGATCTGCGTTTCGATTTCAGCGGTACGGACGGCCGACCACACTTCCTCGGTGTCCACTCCATCGTGGTGACTGACCAGGTTGTCCCAGAGGTCCTGGGGATGGAGTCCGACCGACTGCGGCACGGCGCCGATCTTTCGTCGCACCTGTTTCAGGTTCAGGTGCCTCAGGTCGCGTCCGTCGTAATACACGGCGCCGGCGGACGGCCGGTCGATCCCGAGCGCGAGCCGGAACAGCGTGCTCTTGCCCGCGCCGGACTCGCCGGCAATCGCGACGAATTCGCCGGGATCGGCGCGAATGGTGACATCGTCGAGAATCAGCGGGCCGTCGGGATCGTAGCGGAAGGAAACGTGATCGAAGAGCACTTCGCCGCCCAGGTATTCGACCGGTTCTCCCTCGGCCTGCGTTTCAGGTACCGCGGCGAGCAACGGGCGCATCTGGTCTAACGCCGGCAGCATGGCGGCGACGGCGCCGAAGGATTCGCCAAGCCGGGCCACGGCGTGTTGGAAAGCGATGAAGACGGCGTACACGATGAGAAAATCGCCGGCCGGGATATTCCCTTCGCCCACCAACGCCACCGCGACGAGCAGTACCCCGCCGGCAACGAAGGGGAGCGCGGCGCCGAATGCGCGCGAATGTCCCTCGAGCGCGCCCAGTTCGAGTTCCGCGCGCTTCTGTGCGCGATAATCCCGCGCCCAGATCGCGAAGGCCGACCCTTCGGCGTTCTCCACGCGCAGCTTGGCGATGCCGCCCACGATCTGGAACAGCCGGCCGGCGACGCGGCGGGTCGCGCCGATCATCCGCCCGTAAGGGGAAATCTGGCGCAACCCGAGGGCCATGGTGACGAGCAGCGAAGCCAGGCTGAAGACCAGGGCGATGACCCCGAGCGTGACGTCGTAGAAGAAGATCAGGCCTAGAGCCGGAAACAGGAAGACGATCGACAACAGGCTGTCGGCGACGACACCTTGCAGGCCGTCTCGAAGTTTCTGGAACGTCATCCCCGACATGGCCAGATCACCGGACGGATGGCGGTGCAGAACGTCCGGCGGAAGGCGCATGAGGCGGTCCCAGAAGGCCGCCTCGACC
This sequence comes from Acidobacteriota bacterium, assembly GCA_022821265.1. Classification (GTDB taxonomy): domain Bacteria; phylum Acidobacteriota; class Terriglobia; order 20CM-2-55-15; family 20CM-2-55-15; genus JAJEDW01. Next base: position 1,800 of record JAJEDW010000070.1, on the reverse strand, counting down.
CGCGACGCCGACCGGCCCTCGAGCCGCATCATCGCAGTGCTCTGGAACAGGTGCAGCAGTGCGCCGAGCAGGCCGAACCCGGCGAGCGTAACGGCGACGGCGTAGAGCATCCCGGCGCTTCCGCCCGACGCTATCTCGTTCGCGACGAATCCAAGTCCGATTCCTGGCAGCAGTTTGATCAGCCCGCCCGGGAGCCCGGAAGCCGCCATGCGCACCAGGTCGGTGGCCGACCCGCGCAGGGCGATTCGCAGCAGGTCGACCGGCTTCGCACTTCCCGCCGGCAACGGCCTATAGAACATCCAGGCTTCCGGCCCCAGCGCGCTGGCGCGCTCGGCCGTCATCCGGGCGCTGCGCTTGCGGACCGGGTCGATTTCCCGGTAGCGCCCGAACATGCCTGGCAATAGCGCAACCGGCTGGCCGTCCTCTGCGCGGAATGCCAGCATCGGGTGGCTGTCGCCGCGCCACCAGTCGCCCTCGGCCTTGAATCGCACGCGCCGCGCGCGTATGCCCGAGGCATCCAGAACGTCGACGAGGCCGACCGGAGAATCGGAGGGCCCCGAGCGCACCGGGATCTTGAATTCGATCCCTTGAGTCCGGCCGATGATGCCCAGGGCGTCCGCCAGAGCCGTGTCCTTGACGTGGGCGTCACCTTCGATCGGCAGGTCGTAAATGTTGAAGAGCCGTTGCCGGGCCGCTTGTTCGGCCGTGCGTCGGCTCGTCGTCCGCGCCCGCTCGAGATTCGCATCGTCGACCACGGCCAGTCGGCGGTTGAGGCGTTCCATCCCGAAGGCGATGGCGTGGAACGAGGCGAGCGCCGTCAGCAGCGTGCCTTGCTCCGCCATCGTCTCGGTGGATTCGGCCGACACTGTCGCTTCGTCGAACAAGGTGAGCCAGCCTGTCCGCGTCAGCGGTATCACGGCCTTGCGGCTTTCGTGAGTCTCGGCACGTTCCGACGGGTCGACCATGTCCATGAACAGGCTGGCGCCGACGGGAGGTTCCGACACCCATGCCACGCCTCGCCGTACGGACAGCGTCGAGGGGCCCAGCGTCCGGGTGAGGCCGGGTTCGGCCAGCGCGGTCGGGCGCGGGATGCGGCCTGCGAATCGCGAAAGCGTGTCGGTCACGGCCCTCAGCCAAGTGTCGATCTGTTCCGCCAGTTCCGCCGGATGAACTTCCGACAGCAGGGATGCCGGCACGCGTTTCAGAAGGGTGCCTGGCGATCCCTTGGCAATGACGCTGAGCCGCGTGTCTCCGTCATCGTCCCGCTCGTCCGGCGCGACGCCCGGCAGCAACCGGCCCGATTCTCTGCTTAGCAGATGCTGCGGCGCCGCCTGTTCCACCCCGTCCTTGAACTCGACCAGGAACAGATTCACCGTGCCCTGATCGATGAACCAGACGCTGTCCGGATCGTCGAGTTTCACCGGCAGGTTGCCGGCGCATGGCACGGCTGCGCCGGAGCGAGCCGCCAACTCGGCTATGGATGGGTGTTCCGGCCGTGTGTTCCGCATCAGCCCGACTTGACCAGTTTGTAGTACGTGCCGTCCCGGTCCGCGATCAACTCGTCGTGCGTGCCGCGCTGCACTTCGACGCCCTGGTCCAACACGATGATCTCGTCGCAATCCCGCACGGTGCTCAGCCGATGCGCCACGATCAGGCAGGTGACGCCGCGGCGCCGCAGGGCGTCATCGACGAATTCCTCGGTCGCCGCGTCCAGGGCGCTGGTCGCCTCGTCCAGAATCAGCACAGTCGGATTGCCCACCAGCGCGCGCGCGATTTCCAGGCGTTGCCGCTGGCCGCCGC
>JAJEDW010000104.1 GCA_022821265.1 Acidobacteriota bacterium | reverse complement strand
GCCGGGCGCGCAATCGCCTTCGGCGATTTCGACCCTCGGGTCGGATTGCGAGCCCGCCATGGCGGCGGTTGGGCACGCGAGCGCCGCCGCCAGGGCCAGACCCGGAATTCGGCGGTTCACGGCGCCGGCGCTTCCAGGCCGGTCGCGTTTCCGTAGGTCTTCCCGTCGGCGGTGATCGCGCCCCGCATGTTGCCGGCGGGGCGGCCGTCGGTCAGCGGGTTGGTCCTCACCGTGACGCGGTCGCCCACCTGCCAGAAGTTGGGGGACACGCCTTCCCGTCGCAGCAGCGACGGAGAACTCAGCTCGAACCCCCACTCGGTCACGGTGCCGTCATCGTCGGTGACCCTCACGTACAGCCAGGAGTGCGGATTCAGGTAAGCGAACTCGCGGACTTCGCCCGTCAGCACCCGCTCCACCTCGCGGTCGAACATGGCGGAGGAGTGGTGGGCCGTCGCCGCGGGTGTGAGCAGGACGAACATCACGCCCGCGGTTGCCAACGTCCAGTGCGTCTGACTCTTCACGATTCTCGTCCCCCGTGTCGTCGGACCGTTCATTGGTGAAGGTAGTTCTCGTTGAACCAGTAGTCGGGATTCGTAATGTCCGGCTTTTCGCCGGGCGCGTACTGGCTCACGATCCCATCGTCGGTGATGTACCAGTTCGAGCCTTCCACGCAGTCCCACTGGTGAGGCCAGACGCGTTCCCTGAGCTCGGCCGTCCGGTCGTCTTCCTTGTAGAAGGCGGCGACCGTGTGCCAGGGCTCCACGAAGGTCGGGTCGTACATGGTGATCTCGATCTCGATGCGGCCCAGCGCGTCCGGATCCAGCGGTTCGACGCGCCGCCAACGCTCGACGACCTCCATCTGGTTGGTCTGGCGCGGCATGTTGCGCTGCAGGATGCCTTCCTTGATGCCGCGCGTCCAGATCGTCAGCACGTCCTCGTCCCAGAAACCGATCGAGTAGCCGAGCCACTCGTGGGTCAGCCACTCATCGGACGGGTGCGGCCGGCCGTCGGTGAACACGCGGCGGAACTCGTTCATCATCTCGCTGCCGAGGAGGATCTTCTCCGGGGTCAGAAAGTGTTCCCGGTATCCGTATTCCGTCACCCAGCGCGGAAAGTTCGGCGGGAGGCAGAACGAGATCGGGTCGATCGCGTGGCCTTCCCGCCACATGCGCGCGTCGAACAGGAACTGCTCGCGGGCGTCCGGCGTCAGGCGCGCCGCCATGCCTTCCGGCGTGGACGCCAATCCCACGATCGCGAGCTCGCCCGTGTCGTTGTCGGTTCCCCAATGGCCGGACCAGTCCGGCAGCGTGTCGAAGGTGTGGACGGTCGGGCCGCCGCGAGACTGCGCATCGGCCAGCAGGGCGTTGTAGTGCTCTTCCGCCGACGCGTATCCACAAGGTCCGCCCGGAAGCTGGAAGGACCCCCACGACGTTGCGAACTCGCGGCGCGCGGAAACGCTCTGGCTGGTTCCCAGATCCGGGTACTGTGCCGCCAGCGGCACGCAGTCCGCTGCGCCGTTCGCGGCCGTGTCCTGCGCGGATGCGTCGTCCGACCCGACGACGGCGGCCATGGCCACGGCCAGCGCACACAGCCCGGCCTTGCCAAAGATGTTCATGTCTCCTCCCCAGGGCCCGAGTCGAAACCGGCCCGCCAAGGTCCGTGAACGGATGACTCGTCGCATGGTATTGCCGGCCGCGTCCGAGGTCAACGCCGCATGCGCCTGCGGCCGCGCTTCGCGCAACGCGCCGTGTCAGCATCGGGCGCCACGAGCATGACACCCACCGAATGGCTTGACGCGTATCGACAGCCTTGGGTCGAGGGTGACGCGGACCCGGCGGCGGCGCTGTTCACCGAGGACGTGACCTACGCCGAGCAACCGTGACCAACGCGGGCCGGGGATCGTGAACGGCCACGGGCCTACCGGACTCGGATGAGGCAGGCCGGTGTTTGGAGGCCACGACCGGTATGGAATCCGGTCCTCGTGGCCGGAGGAGCGATCGCCGTCATTCCCCGGCCGCGCCCGTCATCCAGCCCGGCGCCAGCGTCACCTGGTCCCAGTGCTCGGCCATCTTGCCGTCGCGTATGCGCACGGTCTCGAACGCGAAGGCCTCGTAGGTGCGCCGAGGATCGTCGGGATCCGTCATCTCGCCGCGATAGATGGCCGTGACGAGATCGTCTTCGGCCATGACCAGGACGGGGTCGCGCAAGGGGATTCCGCCCAGATCCACGATGCGGACTCCACGGCGCTCGGCTTCGGCGAATCCCTCGACCCAGGCCTGCCGCCCGGACGCGCCCGTGATCTCGTCCATCCGCAGCATGCGCGGGTTGTGCTGGATGTAGTCCTCGGTCATGAACCGCTCGGCCCGGACGTCGCGCGGGCCGTCGAAGCTGAAGAAGTCGAGCAGGATCCGTTTGTTCGCGTCGAGCTCGGCCTGGCTCGGCCGATCCGTTTCGGGTTCCGGACGCGTGGCGACGGCCACCGCCGCTACGATGGTTGCGACGATCGCGACCGCCCAGGAAACTCGTTCGGTGCTTGGCATGATCCTTGGTCCTCCCGGGACGTGGGTCGCCGACTCGGAACCGTCGGCGCCGCGCGGGCGCTCAGGCAAGCGGCGGTTGACGCGTGTGCCACTCGGTCGCCTGCTCGTACGCGTGGGCGAGTCGAAGAACGACGGCTTCGCCCAGCGGCGGCCCGCTGATCTGCATGCCGATGGGCAGTCCGCCGCGGCTGAAGCCGCAGGGGACGGAGACCGTCGGGATGCCGAAAACGTTGAACGGGAACGTGTTCCGCACGGATATCTCGGCGCCGGACGCCTCCGCCGGGTTCTGGGCGCGGCGGATTTCCTCGGGCAGGCCCGGCGTCGTAGGGGTGACGATCACGTCGACGCCGGCGAAGGTTTCGACGACGGCGTGCCGCGCGATCGCCAGCTCGCGACGCGCCGCGATGTAGCTTGCCGCCGAAAACTCGCCGGCCGCCAAAAGCCGCTCCAGCGTAACGCGGTCGTAGAGTCGATGATTCGCGGGGTCCGAAAGGTGGCGCGCGTGCCAGGCGTGGGCTTCCGCCAGGAGGACCGGAAAGTCGGGCATGGGCGGCAACTCCATGTCCCGGGTTCCGGCCGTCAGGCCTGCCAGTACGCCCAGGGCCGCCGCGATGGCAGTCTCGACGTCTTCATCCAGGGTTTCGTAGAAGGGCGTTCGCGGAACGCCGACCCGGAGCGTCGCCGTCGGGCCGTCGAGCACGCCGGGATAGTCCGCCGTCTCCGCGCGAACGCTCACCGGATCGCGGGCGTCGAACCCCGCGATCGCTTCCAGAACGCGCGCGGGGTCGGCGACGGTCCGGGTCATCGGCCCGACGTGATCGAGCGACTCGGCCACGGGGATGATGCCCCGGATGCTGGCCAGGCCGTGGGTCGCCTTCAGGCCGACGACGCCGCAGTAGGCCGCCGGTTGGCGGATCGACGCGAGCGTGTCCGTTCCCAGCGCGGCGGCGCACAACCGCGCCGCGACGGCTGCCGCCGACCCGCCCGAGGAGCCGCCGGGGATGTGCTCCAGGTTCCACGGGTTGCGCACCGGCCCGAAGTGCGAGATCGACGAGGTCCCGCCGTAGGCGAACTCGTGCATGTTCAGCTTGCCGAGCAGCACGGCGCCGGCCTCCTGCAGCCGCCGCCACGCCTCGGCGTCGCTTGACGGCACGCGGTCCGCCAGCAGTGCGCTCGCGGCCGTCGTCCGGATCCCGGCCGTGTCCATGTTGTCCTTCAGCGCAATCGGGATCCCGTGCAACGGGCCGCGCCAACCCCCGTTCATGAGCTCCGACTCGAGGCGCCGCGCCTGTTCCACGGCAAGCTCCGCGGTGACGGTGATATACGCGTTGAGGCGCGGGTCGAGTCGTTCGATTCGCGACAGGTAGGCTTGGGTGAGCTCGACGGGCGACAGCCTGCGGGCGCGAATGAGATCGGAGGATTCCTCCAGCGTCAACGCGGTCGGGTCGGAGGGTCTTCGAGAGGCCGTACGCGTCGAGTTCATGGACCGCAGGTTCCGGGTCGTGCCCACGCACTGTGACACACAAGTCCAACGCCATCAACAGCGTTGACGCTTGTAGGCAGGTTCAGTACATTGGCCCTGCTTCTCGGGACGACCGGTCACGAACCGCACAGACGGAGGCATGGGAATGTCCAGTCCGGAGACTCGATTCGAACCGATGACCGTCGGCCGACTGCTGGACCGGTCGTTTCGCATCTACTTCCAGAATTTTCCGCTGATGCTCGGCATCTCCGCGTTCGCCTATTCGCCGATGCTGGCAGTACAGGTTGTCGAGGCTCTCACCGCCGAACCCGGTGACGCTGTCCTCTTTCCATTCGGTTTCTTTGGCGTGTTTGCATTCGTTATCAGTTTCGTGATCGTGACGCCGATCGCAACGGGAGCGACCAGCAAGGCCGTCAGCGACACGTACCTCGGGAATCCCGTGACCGTCGGAGCCGCCCTGAAGACGGCCTGGGGGCGCATCGTCCCGTTGCTCCTCGCGCAGTTGGTCGCGGGGCTCATCATAACGGGAGGGTTCATCCTGTTGTTCGTGCCGGGCGTCATATTGTCGCTATATTTCGCGCTGATCGCGCCGGTGGCCATCCTGGAAAAGTCCGGCCACGCCGATATTCGCCGCCGCAGTTGGACGTTGGTGGAGGGGCACCTCGGCAAGGTCTTCGTCATCCTCTGGATCGTCGTTGGCGTGGTCCAGTTCGTTTTCGGTCTCTCGGGCAACGTCGTCTTGTTCGTGACCGGCCTCGAGGCGGAGTCGGGCGCCGGCGCGGCCCTGCAAGTCGCGATGCAGAGCATCACGACCATCGTCGGCTACCCGCTCCAAACCATTGCCGCCACGCTCATCTACTACGATCTGAGGATCCGAAAGGAAGGATTCGACCTGGAAATGTTGAGCCGCGCCGTGGCCGAACCGCACCGGCAGGATGCATGATCCAGTCCGCCTCGCCGGAACAGGTTCGCGAGATCACGCGCGCGGTCCTGGAGCGTCCCGAGTTTCGCGCTGAACCATCCCTGTTCGAACGCTACGTGGTTCCGTTGCTCCAGGAGATGTTGTCCTGGTTCGTGGCGAACCCGGAACTGGGCTTTCTCGTCAGGTTCGTCCTGGTCATCGCTCTCGTCGCGGCCCTCGCGTATATCGCCTACGTCATCGGCCGCGAACCCGGTTCGCTGCGATTGGCGTTGACTGGGCCGCGTGCAGGCAGCTCTTCTCGCGAGGCCTTGGATGAAATCGCACCGAGCTGGAACGAGGCGGTCGCGCTGGCCAGGGACGCGCTGGCGGTGGGGGACCTTCGCAGGGCTGTCTGGATCACTCACAGGGTCCTGCTGTCCACGCTCGACGGGATGGAGCTGTTGGTGTTCAAGCGCTGGAAAACCAATGCCGACTACCTCGACGAATGCGGGGCCGCCGGCGCCGAGGGCCGGCTGCTCGCAGAGCTCACCGACGCGTACGAACGCGTCATCTACGCGCACGGCAAGCTCGACCGCGAAACGGCGTCGCTGCTTCTCGGGCGGGTCGAGTCGCTTACCGGCAGGGCGTCGTCGTGAGCACGCGTCGCGCCAACTTTCGGTCGGCGGTACTCGGCGCGGGCGTCTGCCTGGTCCTGATCCTCGTCATGGCGATCGTTTCTGCCAACCCGGTCAGCGATTTCGCACTCCAGCGCCCCTCCACGTTCTTTACGGACGCGACCGGCGCGCGTGCGGCGTATCTCGTGCTTGAACAGGTGTTGCCCCGCGTGGAACGGTGGCGGCGTCCGCTTTCCGACCTGGCGTTTCTGCCGGAACCCCCGCCTTCGACCGTGGTCGTCATGGGGCCCATTCGCGGGCTGAGCGACGCGGAAGCCGACGTGCTCGACCGATGGATCGCGTCGGGCGGACAGCTCATTATCGCGACGGACGAGCCGTGGCGGGTAGGCGCATCCGACGGCGATGACGTCGAAGACGAGGAGGAGGACGGTGAAGGCGATCGCCCCGATTACCTCCAGCGCCACGGCATCGATGTGGAGTCGGACGTCGATGTCGATGAGGCGGTGGCGCGGGCCCGCCTCGTTCCGGTGGGCGCCGGTCGTATCGTTCACGTTCCCAACCCCCACGCGTTCTCGAACGCTGCGCTCCGGGAGAGCGACAACGCCGTCTGGCTCGTGGACCAGGTTGACGGGTGGGGCGGCGCCGTGCGGTTCGACGAATACCACCATTTCTTCGGCCAACAGCAAGGCTTGCGGCCGATCACGGCGGCGTTCCTCCGAACACCGTGGGGCTTCGCGTGCCTGCAGCTCGCGCTGGCCGGCGTTCTGTACGTCCTCGGCGTCCGGCGGCGCTTCGGTCGGCCGATCGATCCCATGCCTCCGGAACGGACCAGCGCACTGGAAACCGTCGACGCGCTCGGGGCGCTGTTCGAGGCCGCCGAAGCCCGGCGGTTCTCCGCGCGCGCCATCCATCAATACGTAAGAGCCCGGTTGTCGGCGACGCTGTCTCGACCCGTCGACCTGACGTCCGAGGACGGACGACGGCGTGCGGCAGAGAAGCTCGGCGTGAGCGAAACCGACCTGGAAGCGTATGCCGGGAACGTGCAGCGCCTGATCGACGGCGCGGAGAGCTCTGACGAGAAACTCGTCGAGACCGCCAGGCAGGCGGCCGACATAGGGAGCTGGAGTCATGGAAAGCATGGAAGCGGAAGCCGGTTCGCCGCTCGATAGTCTTCGCGCGGAGTTGGCTCGCGTCGTCGAGGGCCAGGAAGCCGTGATCGAGAGCCTGATGGTGGCGCTCGTGGCCGGCGGGCACGTGCTGATCGAAGGCGTGCCGGGCGTGGCCAAGACGTTGATCGCCCGGAGCCTTGCGGCGGCCCTCGGCGGCCGGTTCTCGCGCATCCAGTTCACGCCGGACCTGATGCCCGCCGACATCACGGGCGTCAACGTCTTCGAGCCCAAGACGGCCGAGTTCCGGTTCCGTCCCGGTCCCCTGTTCGCCGATATCGTCCTGGCGGACGAGATCAACCGCGCGCCCGCCAAGACGCAGTCGGCGCTCCTGGAGGCGATGCAGGAAGGCCAGGTCAGTATCGACGGCGTCACGCATCCGCTCTCGGAGACCCTGACCGTCCTGGCCACGCAGAACCCCATCGAGCACGAGGGCACCTATCCGCTGCCCGAGGCGCAACTGGACCGTTTCATGATGAAGGTCCTCGTCGACTATCCGGACGAGGAGACCGAGCGCGCGATGCTGGAACGAATGCACCGGCTGGGTGCGAACGTCCTTCATCCCGAAAAGGTCGTCGAAACGGTCCTGGACACGGATCGTTTGCTCTCGCTCCGCGCGCGGTCCCACGCCATCGAGGTGGACGACGCCGTCATCCGTTACATCGTCGAAATCGTTCGCGTTTCCCGGAACCTGCCGAGCCTCGCTCTCGGCGCCAGCTCGCGCGCGGGCGTCATGCTCCTGCGCGCGGCCAAGGCCCGCGCCGAGCTCCGCGGCACGACGTACGTGACGCCCGATGACGTCCGGGAACTGGCCCCGTCCGTGCTGCGCCACCGCGTCCAACTCACGCCCGAGGCCGAGATCGAGGGCCTGACGCCCGACCTGTGCCTGGAGTCGCTGCTCAAACAGGCGACGGTGCCGCGCTGATGGTTCCCACGATCCGGCTCGTGATGCTGGCGGCGCTGGGCGCACCGCTCTGGCTGGTGTCGTTGACGATGCCGACCGGCTGGATCGTCGGCGCCGGGTACCTGGCGGTCCTGGCGCTGGTTTCGCTCCGGCAGTATGTTTCCCTGCCGGCGCCGGACGATCTTGCCGTCGAGCGCCGCTTCGGGCGCCTGTCGATCGGGGCGCCCAGCCCCGTGCGCCTGTTGCTGACGAATCGTTCGAGCCACGCGCTCGCGATCCAGGTCCGCGAGGAGTGGCCGCCCGAGTTGGAACAGACGACGCCGCGCGTTTCGTTGATCGCGCGGCCGCGCAATATCTCGGAATGTTCCTACCAGGTGCGGCCGCGGCGGCGCGGGCGTTTCGCGTTGTCCGGTCTGGTCGTCCGCGTCGGCCGGCCCGGCGCGCTCGTCCGCAAGCAGTTGCGTCTGCCCGCGCCCGGCACGCTGCGCGTCTATCCCCGCTTCGCGACGGCCGACGAGTACCGCCTGTTGGCGCGCATCAACCGGAGAGACGAGGACGCGCGCCGAAGGCGTCAGGTTCGCGGGCAGGGGACCGAGTTCGAGAGCCTGGCCAAGTACGCGCGGGGAGACGATCCGCGCAGGATGGACTGGAAGGCCAGCGCGAAACGGGGCTACCTCGTGAGCCGGAACCTCCAGACCGAGCGCGGCCAGCAGATTTCGCTGATGATCGACTGCGGGCGCCTGATGGCGGAACGGATCGGCGAGTACTCCCGCCTGGAACATGCCCTGAACGCGGCGGTGATGTTGAGCCATGTGGCCCAGAAGCGCGGCGACACCGTGGCTGTCGCCACGTTCTCCGACCGGATCGAGTCGTTCACGCCGGCGCTGCGGGGTGCGGCCGTCGTCCGCACCGTGATGGACTCGCTCCTGAGCGTCCAGGTCCGCCAGGTCGAGTCGGACTACTGGCAAGTGGTCGGAGAAGCGATGGACAAGCTGAAACGGCGGAGCCTCCTGATCATGGTGACGGACATTCTCGACGCCGACGCCGGCACGGGATTGATCCACAACATGGCGCGCGCGGCGGGGCGTCACCTGGTCCTGTGCGTCGTGTTCACCGAGGCGCGCGTCGAGCGTGAAGCGGATTCGACGCCCGGGAACCGGCGCGGCGCCTACAACAAGGCGGCCGCGTCGCATCTGTGGCTCCGGCGACACCTGGCCCTGGAGAAAATGCGGAACCAGGGGATCCTGGTTCTGGAAACCCCTCCGGAAGAGCTCTCGATCGAGTTGATCCGTCGCTATCTGGAAATCCGCAAGGCCGATCTGCAGTAAATGGACCTGTACGTCTCCATCGTCACGCCGGACCGGATCGAGCTCGACTTCGAGGTTGCCGGCCTGGGTTCACGCGCGCTGGCGCTGTTGATCGACGTGGCCCTGATCGCGGCCGCTCTGTTCGTTCTGATCCTCGCCGCAAGCATGGGTGGTTTCACGGCCGTGGCCGTCGGCGGCGCGTTGGGATCCATTGGGGTGGCTCTGGTCGTATTCGGCATCTTCCTCGCACAATGGGGCTATTTCTTTCTGTTCGAGGCCCTCGGCGGTGGGCAAACCCCGGGTAAGCGAATCACCGGAATTCGCGTCGTTCGCGAAGACGGGTTCCCGATCGCCTGGCGGGAGGCGGCGCTTCGGAACCTGGTCCGCACCGTGGACATGATGCCGTTTCCGTCGTGCCTGGTGGGTGGCCTGGCCATCGGGCTGTCCCGGCGGGGCCAACGGCTCGGCGACTTGCTCGCCGGCACGATGGTCGTCCGCGAGGATTTCGAGTTGGGGAGCGCCCCGCCCGTCGCCGGATGGGAGACGGCCTGGGTGGCGCGGGCCGGGATGGGCGGCACGCGGCGCGGTCTGACGCTGGCCGACATGCGCGTCGAGGCGGAGCAGATCCAGGTCATCGACCGCTTTCTTTCCCGGCGCCGCCTGTTGCCCCTGGACCAGCGCCGCGCGTTCGCATGGAGGATTGCGGAGCCGTTTCTTGGCGCGAGCGGTGAAGACCCGTCGGTTCTCCGTGAACGCGCCGACCGTTTCGAAGTGTGTGAGCGGGTTCTCGAAGAGATCATGGCCCGGGCCCGGGACGACGTTGCGCCGGCCGGGGCCTCGGACGGGTCGGCGGCGGCGGAGGCCAAACGGCAGGAATGGAACCGGTTCGCGGAACTCATGGCGGCGATCCGCCGGAGGGGAAGGTCCGGGCTTCGTTATCTGGGTCCGGACCCGTTGGCCGAGATCCTGCGCGGCTACCGCAGCTTGACGTGCGATCTCGGGCGCGCCCGGACCATCGCCCGGAACTCGGTGATGGTCGACCGCTTGAACCAGATGGCCGTCCAGGCGCACAACGTCCTGTACGGCCGCGCGCGGATCCGTCGCCGCGCGTCGGCGGGTCCGCACTGGGTCCTCCAGTTTCCCCTCGCCGTCCGGCGTCACCTGGCCGCCGTGGGGCTCGCGGGCGTGCTTCTGTTCGGCACGGCGGCGATCGCCTACATCGCGGTCCAGATTCATCCCGAGCTGGGATACGACCTCGTGGGGCC
>JAJEDW010000150.1 GCA_022821265.1 Acidobacteriota bacterium | reverse complement strand
GATCGTGGTGTCGGCCCTGGTCTTGGCGAATATCGGATCGCGGCCGCCGAACCGACGGAACCGGACCCCGATGCCGGGGCGGATGGAGAGCCCGCCCTCGAAGGCATGCGCGAGGGTCACACTAATCCCGGCCATCCGGCTGCCCAGCCGTTTCTCCCTCGCGGTCGTGAGTTCGAAATCGAGTTCGGCCTCGATCGCGGTCGTGCTCGCGAGCGCGTGGTACAAGCCGGGCCTCGCGCCGAGGCGCCATCCGTCGCGGATGCGGTCGTCGTCATGGTCGATGCGCGCGATCTCGGATGCGATACCGATGCGGGTCCTGTTGGATAACAGCGTCCGGCCGCGCGTCCAGAGACCGATGCTGCGGCTGTAGCCGTTCTCCCCCAACCAGCGCCGTCCGAGCCGCACGCCGCCCGAGAGGACTGAGCGGTCGAACGGCACCGCCAGGCCGACATCACCCGCGACCAATACGTCGTTCCATTCGCTCCGCCGATAGAGCCTTGCCGACCCGGTGGCGGCGAGTACCCCGGTCAGGTCTTCCGAGAGCGGCGGGCTGAACGAAGTCCCGCCCGATATCCTGACGCCGGTGCCCGAGGACGAGCGGCTGTCGCGATCGAGCTGCCACGGCGCGCCGCCGATATTGACGGTTTTGGAAGCCGTGCGGCGGGCGGGGTTGGTCTCCGGCGCGAGCGCGAGCGAGACGCTTGAGGACCAGCGCCTGCGGTTGTCGATGCGGTCGAGAAAGCGCGTTACCTCGTCCTCGACCGAAGACGGCAGGCGGTCGGCCAGCGCCTGCTCGAAATGGTAGCGGGCCTTGCCGTCCCGACCGGCGGCGTAATAGGCGGTGGCCAGTTCGAGCCTTGCCGCCGTCAGGCCGGGGCGGAGAGCGAGGATTTCCTCGAAGCGGCGTGCCGCCGCGCGCGGCAGCCCGAGGCGCATTTCGATGCGGCCCAGCATGAACAGCCGCGCGATCGCCTCTTCATTGTTGGCGGGTTCGGCCTGTTCGAAGAACGCTCGGGCGTCCCCGAGCCGGCCGGCTTCGAACAGCAGCCGGCCGAACTGCATGTCGGTGAACGCGGGAGGGCGGTCCGGGTTGCCCTTCGCCAGACCGGGCGCGGCGGCGGCGAGGATCACCGCCGCCGCTGCGATGACCGGAGAACGGAGACCCAATCCAAGACCGCCTACTGCTTCCGTCCCCTGAACCAGCCATGAAGCATCTTGCTGTCGGCGTCCGTCGCCTCCATCACGCCAGTTGCTTCCTCGGCAGCCGGGCCGTAGAAGGCACCGCGAACCTCCCCGCTGTAGCCAAGGCCCGACAGATCGGCCGACAGGGCGTTCCCCTGGATCGAACCGTTGTCGATGGCGAACTGGCCGGCGACCGGCGAATATGGGCTACTGCTTGTCGGTCTCCGCCTCAGATTGGAGATCTCACCCTCGATCGTGCCGGCTGCGAAATCCGCCTGCAGGCGCAACGAGCCTTCGTAGTAGGGTGCGGATCTTGAGGAGGCGCTGGCCGGGCTGGGCTCCCATTCATAGGCTCCGGCCGAGCCGGTGTAGGTCGCCCCGCCAGTCGTCGGCATGCTGGCCGACGGCGTTCTGGAGCCATGGACCACGTAGCCCCAAGTTCCGAATACCCATTCGTTTGATTCCGCGCCCGAGTAACGATTGTGCGACCATTGCGCGATGCTCGCCCATGCCGTGTCAAAGGGTCGATAATAGTGCTGAACAGCACCGTCTCTCCGCATGTAGGATTGGTCGACGGTACTGAAAGGAGCGTCTTGCGGGCCCAAGCTTACGGTCTTCGATGTGCCGTCGGCGAGATAGGTGATCCGATAGCCACCCGCACCGTCGGACGCGATCTCGGTCACCCGGTTGGTGTCGCCCTGGGATACGACCCTCGGCGTCTGCGTGTTCGTGTCATGGCGGTCGACGCCGGTGGAGAAGGGCGCGTCGTCAGTATGCGCGCCGATCACACGGTAGCCGCGCACGTATCCCTGTAGCACCCGGTCGTGGGCCTTGTCGGCGGCGTCCCGCGCGGCGGTGAGCACGGCCCCGATTTCGTCGGCACGCGGCCCGTAGAGTTCGCCGAGCAGCTCACCGACATAACCTGCGGCACTCTGTCCGAGATCCGGGTCGTCGGCGCTGTCGTGACCGGTCAGCGTGGCCGTGAACTGCCCCGCGTCGTTCAACTTGCCGTCCGTGATGGAGAACGAACTCGTCCGCCAGAGCGGGCGAGCGCCCCCGCCCACGGCCGATCCGTATACGCTGCGGATGTGTCCCTCCAACTGGCCGAGATCGAAGTTGGCGACCAGTCGCACATGCCCTTGCAGAAATTGTCGTTGATTTCGGTCTGGGCTTCCGGCGTCCCAGGAGTCGGCGTAGAAGTGCCCATTGTAGCTTGCCTGGCCCATGGCCTGGGCTGCGGCCGGCGTCCGAGTTCCGAAGACGAACCAGAACCTTTCAAAGCCAACTCCGGGCTCTCCGGCCTGCCCGCCCAGCGATGCAAAGTAGTCGTAACCCGGAAGCCGAGCGGTACGGTCGTCGTCGGTGAACCGAATTCGATTGCGCCAGAGCAAAAACGATTTGCCGTCCTGATTCTGTTCGAACAGGTTTCTGGTCGCGTCGAAATCCCCCCGCTCGAAGTTAATGGGCGTGTCGACATCGCCGTCAACGAACACGACGTGGAAGCCGCCGTCGCCGTCGCCGCGGATCGATTTCACGCTGACACCGCTCGTCGACACGGCGGTCGTATCGGCATCGAAGTCCCGCGTGATCGAGGCGGACAGCGTCGGGATGGTGTCGCC
>JAJEDW010000098.1 GCA_022821265.1 Acidobacteriota bacterium | reverse complement strand
GAGACCGCGAAGGCCCCGCGGCCCTTACCGGTTCTCGGGCAGATCCGGATTGGAACCGCCGACGAACAGCTTCCGGCCGTCCTCGAACGTGATGCTCGATCCGTTCGCGCGGTTCGCGCCGTCTTTGGCCTGGTATCCGGCCACCAGGATCCTTGTTCCGGGCAGCAGCGACTCGCGGTTGAATCCGCGCCGGATCAGGCCGTTCGGGGCCCCCGCCTCGATCGACCACGCCTCCACCGTGCCGTCGTCGTTGGTGACCTCGATGTGAATCCAGGCGTGGGGGTTGATCCACTCCATCAGGGTCACGGTGCCTTCCAGGTTGACGGGCCGGTTCGCGTCGAACTCGGCCGCGAACGCGTGGTGCGCGCCGGCGGGCGCGGCGATGACGGCGGCCGCAACGGCCGCCCCGATGAGCGGGGTCAGCATTGATCGCATCGTATCGGACCTCCTTCGCATGACTCTACTGATCCCCGGGCTCCTGCCGCCGGAGATGCCCGTAGATCTTCTCTTCGGTGAACTCCACGCACTTGAACTCCAGAAGCTTGGCGTTGTTCTCGATGCGGCGGTAGAGCGGCAACTCGATGGTCCACGGCTCGGAGAACACCGTCGGATCCTCCATTGTCGCCGTGTACTCGATGTGGTTGGGGCTGATCATCGTGTACCGTTCCACCACGCGGAGCTGGTTGGACGCGTAATTGCCCATGTGATCGAACCAGGCCTGGCCGTTGAACCCCGTCACCTCGACGACGAGCGTATCTTCTTCCCAGTGGGCGTTGGACCATCCCATCCAGCTGTCGACCGGCGACAGCGTGTCGTTGTCCACCCGGAGTATGCGGTTCGACGTCGCGAACTCGTAGGCGATGAGGATCTGGTCCGTCCCCTGGATGATCTGGAACGGAAACGGCATGTAGGCGGCGCGCGGCACGCCCGGCATGAAGCACTTCAACATGGGATCGTCGGCGAGCCGGTTGGCGAAGTTGGCGTCCCGCTGCGCGACGGCTTCCGGCAGGTAGGGGATCTCGTTGCCGACCACGATGCCCTGCCCGGCCGGAATCGCCCCCATGGCGCCGAGCTCGAAGAAATGGCCCTCCGAGGCGGCGTGATCGAGGATGTTCCAGTGCGCCGACCCGAAGGTTTGCCACAGGCCGGTCATGTTCGGCTTGCCGTCGGGCATCCGCGGCGCCTCGGCCTCGAGCCGCTGGGCCGCGGACACGGCCGGCAGGACGAGAACCCAGACGGCAACGGTTGCGAAACAACGCGGGAGTCGATTCAGCAAGGTTCACCTCGTACGGGAAATGCCGGGCGCGGCCGCCGGCTGCTCACTATAGTCCTCTACGTACTAGAACTCGGATACCATGTCAAGGAGTCCCCGGACGGCCGCCCCGGGCGGGCGGCCCCTCGGGACCGGGAGGCGCGCATGTCACTGCCCAGAGCCATGACCGTGCTGGTTTGCGGAACCCTCGGACTCGCCGGGTGTTCCACGTCGTTCACGCCCCCGTCGACGGCCGAGCTCGCCGCCGGCATGATCGAGGCGATGGGCGGACGCGAAGCCCTGGAAGGCATACGAACGCTGACCCTGCGGGGGGACGGCCAGCGGACGCGGCTCGGCCAGCTCGTCGAGGCGGGCGGCGAGGACCCCGTCGCGGCGCTGGAGGGCGTGACCGAGGTGATCGACCTGGAGAACGGACGGGCGGCCCTGGACAACACGATCGTCCTCGGGGAGTTTTCTCAACACCGCACGGAAGTTCTGACCACTCACAACGGCGCGCCCGTCGGCTGGGGCACGACCGTCGGACGCCCGAACATGGCCGCGACGCCCAACGGGCTGTTCAGTTGGGCCACCCACAACAGCCCCGAATGGCTGCTCCGTCGCAACATCGTCGCGGTCGCGCTGTCGGCGGCCGAGACCGCCTCGGACGCCGAGGTGGCGCAGGAACGCGCTTTCGACGGCCGGAACGCGTTGTACGGGACCGCGCGGATCGGGGACGAGGACATCGGGTTGTATTTCGATCCCGACACGGGCCTGCTCGCCGGGTTCACGGCGCTCGACACCGAGCCGATGCTGGGCGACGTGGACGCCGAATACGTCTTCGGAGACTACCGCGAGGCCGACGGGCTGACCTTGCCCGGGTCCGTGACGATTCGGAAGGAAGGACGCCTGTTCTCGTCCATCGTCTACGACGCGATCACCGTCAACGGCCCGATGGGCCTGGACCAGTTCGAAGCCCTGGATATCGCAGCGGCCGAAGGCGCACCGGCGCCTGGGATATTCGACGTTCCCGCCGACATCGTCGATCAGGCCGACGCGGCCGCGGCGTCGGACGGGTCCTGGTCGCCGGTCACCCTGACCCCGGTCGCTCCGAACGTGTACCACGCCGTCACGTTCTCCCATCACAGCATGGTCGTGGAGTTCCCCGACTTCGTCGCCGTCGTCGAAGGGGGCTACACCGAGGGACAGGCGCTATCGATCGCCCGCGCGATCGACACGGAGATCGGAAAGCCGATCCGGTACATCGCGCCGACCCATCCGCACTTCGACCACACGGGCGGCGTCCGCGGGTTCGCATCGGTGGGCGCCGACGTCCTGGTCGCCGCCGGGCACGAGTCGCAGTTGCGCTCGATCGTCGAGTCGCCGCATACCCACCCGCCCGACCGGCTGGCGGCGCGCGCCGCGGCCGGAGACGACGTCGGCAGCGTCGAGGTGTTCGAGGGAATGATCGCCGTGACCGGCGGCGACCAGGTCCTCGAGCTCCACGAGACCGACGCGTTCGACCATGTCCATCCGATGGTCGTCGCTTACGTCCCCGGCGCCGGCGCCATCTTCCAGAGCGACCTGGCGCCGACCGCCCCCGGAGCGGACGCCGACGCGATACTCAGGCTCGCCGAGGAACACGGCTGGACGGTCGAGGCCGTCGTCGGAGGCCATGGGGGCGTCAGCCCGTGGTCGGAGGTCACGGCCGCCGCGGCCGCCGACTAGTACGCGTTTCGCTACGGTTCCAGGCTGGCCGTGTAGGCCACGATGTTCACGATGTCCTCCACGGTGAGGTTCTCCACGGCGGCGTCCATCAGGTCGGACCACGCGCCGTCCCGCACGCCGGTCTGCAGGTCGTAGAGCTGCCGCGCCATGTAGCTCGGGGAGCGGCCGGCCAGCGCCGGGACCGGGCCGAGCCCGCCGAGATCCTCGCCGTGACAGACGGCGCAGGCCACGGAGTTCTCGCCGCCGGTGGTGACGATCTCCCGTCCGCGCGCCACGGCGCCCCTCGGCACGTAGGCGATGAAGCCGGACGCGTCGTCGCGCAGTTGGGTCCGCGTCAGATTCTCGGGCGTCTCCACGATACGCGTCCCAATCGGCTCGCGGCCGCCGCCCTCCACCACCTCGTGGATCCATCCCGCGAAGCGCGTTTCCGGCACGTCGTCGGTCTCCACGACGCGGATCCACGGCCGGAATTCCATCGACGCGAAGTACTCGGCCGCGATGCGCGCCTCCGCGTCCGTCGCAGCCAGCCCGATCCGCTCCATGAACGCGGGCGGCCCCATGCGCGGCTCGCCGGAGCGGCGCCGGCCGTCCCGCCAGTCCGCCATCTGCTGCACGATGTAGGCGTAGGGCTGGCCGGCCAGGCCCGCGTTCTCGGGCTTGCCCTGACCGTTGGGCAGGTGGCAGTACCCGCATGCGACGACGCCTTCGCCGCCGCCCCGCGCCACCACATCCGGCATCGGCGGATGGCCGTCCGGATGCCAGTCCGGCGGCGGGTTGTCGATGTTGATCGCCGACCGGGGCATCGACACGTTCGAACCGGGCACGCTGACCACCTCGTCGGGATCGGGCGCCGGGGCGTCCCCGGCCGGGTCGTTCAGAACATAGGCCCACGGCAGGACGGCGTTGGCCCCTTCGGGCGCCTCCTGGGCGTGGGACTCCGTCCCGGCGGTGAGTCCGGCCGCCGCGAGCCACGCCATCCACGTGATGCTCACCTGTCGCATTGCGCCCTCCTTCCGGCCGTGGGCCGTGCCTCGGGTCTATCCGTCGCCCTTGTGTTCCGGCGGGCCAGTCTCCCCGCTCACCGAAGCGCCCCGGCGCATGCCGATTTCCTTCCAGTCGGCGCCGCGCCGGATCTTGGCGAAGTATACGATCTGACCGACGTGGTACGCGGCGTGGCAGACCGAGCGGTGAAGCGCCTCGTCGACGCGGTGCTCGACGCCGCGGATGCGGACGACGCGGCCGAGGTCGGCGTCCCTCAGCCCGGCCACCGCCTCGAAGAGCGTGGACCAGCCCTCCTCCCATCGACGCATCAACGCGTCGCGCGACACGCTCCTCGGCTCGAACTCCCCGGACCGGTTCCGCCACGGCTTCTCGCCGTCCGTGGTCAGGAAGTCGGTGAAACGCGAACGGAGATTGCCGGACACGTGCCACACCAGGCTTGCCACCGTGTTGGAGCCCTCGCCGGCCGCCATCGTGATCTCGGCATCGTCCAACTGCGCCATGGCCAGCTCGCCGAGCCGCTTGTACCTGCCGAACTCGAATTCGATCGAGCTCACGAACGTCCGCACGTCAACCGTCTCTTCCGCCATCGGGCGCCGTCCATCATCCCGTCATCGCCAGAAATTCACGCGTCAACCCCGTTTCGATCTCGAACATCGCCGGGTCGCCGTACTCGCGAGGATAGTCCAGGTCGATCGCGGCCCGCTTGCGCACGGCCGCCGGCTTGTGGCCGATCATCAGGACCTGTTCGGAGAGGAACACCGCTTCCCCGATGCTGTGGGTGACGAAGACGATGGTCTTTCCGGTTTCCCGCCAGATTCGAATCAGCTCCTGCCGCATCTTGCGGGCCGTCATCTCGTCGAGCCCGCTGAACGGCTCGTCCATCAGCAGGATGTCGGGCTCGATGGCCAGGGCCCGCGCGATGGCCGCCCGCTGCTGCATGCCGCCGGACAGTTGGGCGGGATAGTAGTCCGCGTACCCGTCCAGACCGACCAGGTCCAGATACCGGCGGGCCCGGTCCTGGCGCTCCTCCCGGCCGCATTCGCGCTCCAGCGGCAGCGTGACGTTCTCGCTGACGCGCCGCCATTGGAGCAGGCGCGGCCTCTGGAACACCAGCCCGATTCGCGGCGCGGCGCCCGACAGCGGCCGGCCGCCCACCCGGATGGAGCCCGACGTGGGCTGGTCCAGGCCGGCGATCAGGGCGAGAATCGTGGACTTGCCGCAACCCGAGGGTCCCAGGATCGCGCTGAAGCTGCCGTCCGGCGCGTCGAAGCTGACGCCGTCGAGCACGTCCAGGGGCGTCCCGTCCGGCCGCGGGAACGTCTTCGAGACGCCGGTCAGGGAAATCGAGCTCACACGGCCAACCTCAACGGCTGGTCCCCGCGCCATCGGGTCATGTGCCGCTCGATGGGCTTGAACGCCATGTACTCGATGGCGAACATCACCAGAAGGAACAGCAGCGTCCATGCGAAGACCTGCTCCATGGAGAACAGGCCGAACCAGTAGTTGAGCTGATACCCGACCCCGTTGGGCATCCCGATCAGCTCGACCGTCGTGCAGATCTTCCAGCATATGCCGAGGGCGTAGCGCAAGGCCGCCAGCATGTGCGGCAGCAGTTGCGGGAAGATCACCTTCTGGACGATCTCCCGGCGCGAGAGCCGGAACGCGCGGCCCATGGCGACCAGCTCGGCGTCGATCCCCTTGATGCCCTTCCAGACGCTGATGGCGACGGCCGGAAAAGCGGCCAGCCCGATGGCCACGACGGCGGCCGCGTCGGTCACGCCGAACCAGATCACGCAAATGATGCCGTACACGATGGCCGGGACCGTGAGCCCGACCATCACGAACGAGTCCAGGTACAGCTCCCCGACGCGCGACAGCCCCATGACCGTGCCGATCAGCGTCCCCAGCACCATGGTCAGCAAGAGGCCGAAGCCGACGCGCAGCAGCGTCGGCGCCAGGTGCTCCAGGGCCGCGCCCGACGCGATGTTGGCCCCCATGGTCCCGATCACCGGGACGGGGCCGGGAATGAAGCCGGGAAGCAGGAACGCGAGTACCAGCCAGAGGGCCAGGAGAACCAGCGCGGCGGCGGACCTATGGAGCCAGCTCATCGCGGATCAGGTCTTCGGGAACGCGGCCGACGACGCTCTCGCCGATGATCTCGTTGACGAGGCGCAGGTATTCCCTCTGGATGGCGATCTGCTCCGCGTCCCAGGTATCGATCAGGTTCGGGCCCATCCGTTCCCGCAGCATCGCCCGCGACGCCGGACTCTCGATTCCGATCGAGTCGGCGAACGCGTCCCAGACCTCCGGATTCTCGTCGATGTGATCCATGGCGGCGCGGTATGCGAGCAGGTAGTACCGCACGATG
>JAJEDW010000020.1 GCA_022821265.1 Acidobacteriota bacterium | reverse complement strand
CGGCACTGGAAAGCGTGGACGTCGTCTGCGTCTTCGACGAGGACACGCCGCTCCGGACGATCCTCGCCATCCGCCCGGACGTGCTCGTCAAGGGCGCGGACTGGAAGGAGAAGGGCATCGTGGGGCGCGCGGAGGTCGAGGGTTGGGGCGGCCGCGTCGTCGCGCTGGAGCTGGTCCGGGGCCAGTCCACGTCCGGGATACTGGAGCGCGTCCTCGAGCGGCGCTCGTAATGGAGCGGACCGCCCCCCGGTTGCGGGAGACGCTGTCGGGTGTCTTCGATCCGGCCGCACTCCGGCGGATCGCCTCCGAAGTGCTCAAGCGGGAATCCCCGGTCCGCGTCTCCGGGCTCGGCGGCTCGATGCGGGGCCTCGCCGCCGCCCGGTTGTGGTCCGAGTTCCGGCGGCCGCTGGTGATCGTCGTCTCCGACCCGTCGGAAACCGACCGCCTGCGGACCGACACCGCCTACTTCCACCAGCAGTTGAACGAACGGGACGCCGACCGCGTCGCGGCGTTCCCCGCCTGGGACCACGACCCCTACTCCGGGCTGGGGACCCATGCAGACGTGGAGCGGACGCGCGCTTCGACGCTCTGGCGCCTGCGCTCGGAGGCCGCCGACATCGTCGTGACGCCGGCCCGGGCCCTGGCCAGCCGCCTGCCCGAGCCGGCGGAGTTCGACGCCGGCGGACTCGGAATCGACGCCGGCGACGACCTGTCGCAGGAACTGATGCTGGACCACCTGGACCGGGCCGGGTACGTCCGGCAGGAACCGGTTTCGTCCGTCGGCGAGTACTCGCGGCGCGGCGGCATCGTCGACGTCTTCTCGCCGCTGTCGCCGTATCCCGCGCGTCTCGAGTTCTTCGGCGACAGCGTCGACTCGATCCGCCGGTTCGATCCCGACGACCAGCGCTCGAGGGGACCGTTGCGGCACATCGACGTGCTTCCGATGCGGGAACGCATGGTGTCGGGTCCGGTGATCCGGGAATGGGCCGCCCGGGCCCGGCGGCGGTGGATCGACGAACGCCACCAGGACGAGCTGCGCGCCCGGCTGGCCCTCGCCGACGACGGCGCGCCCTTCGCCGGCTGGCCGTTCCTGATACCGGCGGTGGCGCCGCTCACGGCCGGACTGACCGATTACGTCGACGCCGGCGTGCTTGTCGTCGACGAACCCGGCGTCCTCCACGAGGCGTACGGCCGCTACTTCGACGTTCTGGCGCAGAGGTACGCGCAGACGGATCGGGCCGGGGGCCTGGCGCTGCCGCCCGACGGGCTGTTCCGCCCTCCGGACGAGCTCCGGACACTGGTGGACGCATCGCGCTCGCTCCGCCTGGAAGAGCTGGGCGCGACGGGCGAGGACTTCCACGTGGCCTCGCAGCCCGCGCGCCGCTTTCACGGCCGGATGCGCGAGATGGTCGAAACCGTCCGGGGGTCGTGGAAGGCCGGGCGCCAGGTGGTGCTTCTGGGAAGCACGATCGGAATGGCCGAACGCCTGCGGGACATCCTGCGGGAGTACGAGGTCCCGCTGCGCACGGAGTTCGGCGAACCCGACCCGAAACCGGCCGGGAGCGGCGCGCCTCTGATCGCCGTCGGACGCGTGTCGGAAGGCTTCCGGCTCCCGGAGCTCGGCGTCGAGGTCTTCGCCGAAACCGACATCCTGGACGAGTCCGAGCATTTCGTCGGGCCGGCGCGGCGTCCGTCGGCGACGGCGGCGTTCCTGTCCGACCTGGAGGACCTGAAGATCGGCGCCTACGTCGTCCACGTCGACCACGGCATCGGCCGGTACGAGGGCGTCGCCACGATCCACGACCGCGAGTGCCTGCGGCTGTGCTACGAGGACGGCGACACCCTCTACGTGCCCCTGGAGCGTCTCGACCTGGTCCGGAAGTACGCCTCGAGGGAAGGCGCCCACCCCAAACCGGATCGTCTGGGCGGCACGACCTGGGCGCAGCGCAAGGCGCGGGTCCGGCGGGCCATTCGAGACATGGCGGAAGAGCTGCTCCAGCTCTACGCCGAACGCCGCGTCGCCGTGGGACACGCCTATCCGCCCGACTCGGCCTGGCAGAAGGAATTCGAGGACGCGTTCCCGTACGAGCCGACGGACGATCAACTGGCCGCGATCGCCGACATCAAGCGCGACATGGAGGCCCCGACGCCGATGGACCGCCTCGTGTGCGGCGACGTGGGTTACGGCAAGACCGAGGTGGCGATGCGGGCGGCGTTCAAGGCCGTGGACGCCGGCAAGCAGGTCGCCGTGCTCGCGCCCACGACCGTCCTGTGCTTCCAGCACTTCGAGACGCTGAAGGAACGGTTCGCCGCGTTCCCGGTGACGATCGCCATGCTCAGCCGCTTCGTGGCGGCGAAGGAACGGAAACAGGTGGTGGCCGAGGTCGGCGGCGGAAAGGTCGACATCCTGGTCGGCACGCACCGCCTGCTGTCCAAGGACGTCGTCTTCCACGACCTGGGGCTGTTGGTCATCGACGAGGAGCAACGGTTCGGGGTCGCGCACAAGGAACGCCTGAAGAAGATCCGGAAACAGGTCGACGTGATCACGATGACGGCGACGCCCATCCCGCGGACCCTGCACATGGCGCTGACCGGGCTCCGGGACATGTCGGTGATCGAGACGCCGCCGCGCGACCGGCTGGCGATCCGGACGTCGGTGCTGCAGTTCAACCCGATCGTGATCGAGAACGCGATCAACGACGAGTTGGACCGGGCCGGCCAGGTCTACTTCGTCCACAACCGGGTGGGATCGATCTACTCGATGGCCAGCTACATCCAGAAAATCTGCCCGCGCGCCCGCGTCGAGGTCGGCCATGGGCAGATGGGCGAGAAGGAGCTGGAACGGGTGATGCTCCGGTTCATGCGCCACGAGTTCGACGTCCTGGTCGCGACGACCATCATCGAGAACGGGCTGGACATCCCCCTGTCCAACACCATACTGATCAACCGCGCCGACCGGTACGGACTGGCCGAGCTGTACCAGCTCCGGGGGCGCGTGGGCCGGTCGAATCGGCGGGCCTACGCCTACCTGCTGATCGCGTCGGACAAGACGCTGACCCCCATCGCCCGGCGGCGGCTGGCGGCCATACGCGAGTTCAGCGAGCTCGGCGCGGGCTTTCGGATCGCGGCCCTCGACCTGGAGCTGCGCGGCGCCGGCAACCTGCTCGGCGGCCAGCAGCACGGGCACATCGAGGCGATCGGTTTCGACCTGTACTGCCAGATGCTGGAGCGGACGATCGAGGAAGTGCGCACCGGGGAGGCGCCGCCGGAGGTCGAAACGTCCATCAACCTGAAATCCGACCTGAAGATACCGCCCGAGTTCGTCTCCGACGAGGCGCTCCGGCTGCGAATCTACAGGGGGATCGCATCGTGCCGCACCGAGGCGGACGTCGACGCCCGCTACCGGGACCTGGAAGACCGTCTGGGCCGGTTGCCGGCCTCGGTCGAGAACCTGCTGGAATACGCGCGGCTCCGCGTGCTGGGGCGCACCCTCGGCGCGCGTTCGATCGACCGGAAACGGGACCGGGTGGAGATCGCGTTCGCGCCCGAGGCCCGGATCGATCCGGAGCGGATCGTCGAGCTCGTGGAACGCAACCCGGACGTGGGCTTCATGCCCCCGGCCACGCTCCACGTCTCGGCGGCCGAGGGAGCGGGCCGCGTCTTCGAACGTATCCGGACCGTGCTCGGCGAGCTTTCTTGAGCTATCCTTTTCTTCTGCTGCTTCCGCGGAGGTAACCATGACCCGAGTTGCCTGGGCGCTGTCGGCCGCCATGGCCTGGCCGCCGGCCGCGCCGGCCCAGACGCTGTTCGACGAGATCATCGCCGTCGTGAACAACGACGTCATCCTGAAGTCCGAGCACGAATTGCAGATGTCCACGCTCGAAACCGCGCTGATCGAGCAATTCGACGGCGCCGAACTCCTCGAGGCCATCGAGGAAGGCCGCGCCAACATGCTGCGGGACATGATCGATCAGAGTCTTCTGGTCCAGAGGGCCGAGGAGTTCGGCATCGACGGCGACCTGGAGGTGGTCCGCACGATGGAGCAGCTCCGGCAGGACTACGACTACGATACCCAGGAATACCTCCAAGCAGCCATCGTCGCCCAGGGCGACTCGGTGGAGGAATACCGCGAGATGATCCGGACGCGTTACGTGGCCGAAGTGCTGCTGGGCCAGGAGGCCTACCGTCAGATCATCATCACGACCGAGGAAGCCCGGGAATACTACGAAGCCAACACGGAGGAATTCGACAGCCCGCCGGGCGTGCGGATCCAGGAGATCGTCGTTCTCAAGGACCCGAACAGTCCGGACGACGGGGAGAAGCGGGCCAAGGCGGAGGCCGCGCTCGCGCGCGTGCGGGACGGCGAGGACTTCCAGGAAGTGGCCTTCGAGGAGTCCGAGGTCTCCACGGCCGAGCTCGGCGGCGACCTGGGGTTCTTCGAGACCGGCGCGTTGAGCCCGATCTACGCCGAGCCGGCGGCGGGACTGGAACGGAACCAGGTCAGCGAGATCATCGAGCTGCCCGACGCGTACCTGATCCTGAAGCTCGTCGACCGCCACGATGGCGGCATCCGGGTGTTCGAACTCGCCATGAACGAAATCCAGCAATACCTGGCGAGCTTGCAGTATCCCGAGGCGAGACGGACCTATCTGGTGGAGTTGCGCGCCGAGAGCTTCATCGACGTCAAGGACGGGTACGTGGACACGGGCGCCACCCCGGACGGGAGCGAGGAATAGGAGCCTGTGGTGAAACCCCTGCTGCATTCGACCGGCGACGCATCCCGTCTGGACTGCGTTGCTCGTCGGTCACATATCGGGAATATGCTCCCTCCTCGCGCCTTGCCAGACGGGCGCCTCACCGGCCTCGGTGCGACGCGGGGTTTCACCACAGGCTCCTAGGGGGCCGCGGCCCGGCGTGCGCCTCGACCAGTTCCTGAAATGGAGCCGCGTCATACCCCGCCGCTCGATGGCGAAGGCGGCCTGTGACGCGAACAGGGTCCGCGTGAACGGGCTCGCGGCACGGCCTGCCCGGACGGTGAAGCCCGGAGACGTGGTTCTCCTGGACCTGCCGCGCCAGGTGATGCGGTTTCGCGTGGCCGCCGTCCCGGACCGGGCGCCGGGCAAGGCCGAGGCCGGAGCCCTGACGGAAATCCTCGAGAACAGGCGTAAAGACCTGGACGCGTGATCAGGCTCACACCGCTGGAACTGGACGTCATGAAGTCGCTGTGGCGGAGGCGCGCCGCTTCGGTCAAGGACGTGCGGTCCGACCTTCGGCCGGACCGCGACCTCGCCTACACGACGGTCATGACGGTCATGGACCGCATGTTCAAGAAGGGTCTGCTGCGGCGGACGAAGAAGTCGCGCGCCCACGTCTACGAGCCGGTCCCCACCGAGGCCCAGGCGCGCGCCGACGCCGTCGCCGGACTCCTGGACAGCTTCTTCGGAGGGTCCGAATCCCGTCTCGGGGCCTACCTGGACGGGGGCGAGGCGCCGCCTCCCGCGCCGGAACCCGAACCGGCGGCATCGCCGGCCGCCATCGACGACGCTCTCCTGTAGCCGCGGCGGCCCATCGACGGTCAATCGCGCCGGCGCCGGTCGCGATCGATCGCCCGGAGCGTCTCCAGCTCGGACTCGGCCGCCTCGAGAGCGTCCCGCAGCGCTTCGAGCTCGGCGTCGCGCTCGGCCTCGACCCGGCCGATCTCCAAGCGCGAGGCGTCGAGCCGCGCGCGGAGATCGGCGGCCACGGACTGAAGCTCCAGCAGCGGGGCGAGCCCCGCCGCTCGCGCGCTGCCGGGAAACTCGCCGAGCATGTCGTCGAGCACGCGGCGCGCAGCGTCGACGTCGTTCAGCGGGCTGTCGGGAAGGGCGTGGATCAGCGCAAGCCGGTAGAACGCCTCCTCGCGGTCGACCTCGACGCGCGGGTCGGAGAACTCCAGCGCAAGCCGGTAGGCGCGGGCCGCCGTCCGGTAGTCGCCCTCGGCGAACGCGGCGCCGGCCCGAATCGACGGGTCCGGCTCCGGTGGGACGGGCGCCGGGCCCGACGGACCGCAACCGGCCAGCGCCAGGAACGCGGCCAGCGCCAACGGCGCGGCGACCTCCGGACGGCCCTTTCGCGCCGGCGCCTTTCCGGCGGCGGGCAGCAACACCCGGAAGACGCTGCCGCCGCCGGGGCCGTCCTCCACCCATATGCGCCCGCCGTGCGCTTCCACGATCCCCCGCGATATGGCCAGCCCCAGGCCCGCGCCCCCGGCGGATTGCCCGGAGCCGCCGGGACGGACCTGCTGGAACCTCCGGAAGACCCGTTCCCTGTACGCGTCGGGAACGCCGGGGCCGGCATCGGCGATCGACACCTCGACGCCTCCCCGCGGCGCAATACGGTCCGGACCCGCCGACTCGACGCGGATCTTGATCGTGGAGCCCCGCGGCGCGTACTTCATGGCGTTGTCGACGACGTTGCCGATGACCTGAACGATGCGGTCCGCGTCGCAGCGGATCGGCTCCACGCCGTCGGCGACTTCGAGCGCGATCCGGAGGCCGCGGTCTTCGACGGCCGCCTCGAACTCCTCGAGCGTGGCGCGGACGAGCGCTCGGGCATCCTCGTTCCGCATCTCGTAGGTGATGGTCCCGGCGTCCATGCGCGCCAGGTCCAGCAGACCGCCCACCATGGACGACAGGCGGCGCGAGCTGCGGATGGAGAGCTCCAGCAGCCGCCGCTGCTCCGGGTTCAGCGGTCCGGGCACCTCGTCGAGAAGCAGCCGCACGATCTCCCGCGACGCGGCGATCGGCGACTTCAGCTCGTGCGACACCGACGAGACGAAATCCTGCTTCAACCGATCCAGCTCCTCGAGCCGGTCGGCCATGTGGTTGAAGCTTCGGGCCAGCTCGCCGAACTCGTCGTTCCGGTCTTCCGGGATCCGGCGCCCCAGCCGGCCCGCGCCGAGCCAACGCGTACCCTCCATCAGCCGGCCGAGCCCTCCCGAGATCGAACGCACGATCGGGAACGCCACGGCCGCCGACAGCAGCAGCGCCGTCGCCGCCAGCACCCACGAGACCCGCGTCGCCTGCCGGTCGATGCGGGCCGACGCGGCGAGTTGAGTGTCGACCGCGACGGCGGCGGCGGCGTGGAGCCCGTCCACCTGGCTGAACAGGCGGCGGAAACGGTCTTCGAGCCGGGGGGGCAGCCACGTGTAGCCGCCCTCGGGCGGCGCGCCGCGGGCGGCGTCCACGGCCGCGTCCAGCGAGCGCCAACCCGCCCGGAGGCGTTCCAGCGCCTCGCGTTCCGCATCGGATGCATCGAGCGCGTCCAGTTCATCGAGGGTCCGCCGGAAAGCCGCCCGGCTTTCGGCCAACTCCGCGCCGTACCCGCCGACCAGCAGGTCCTTTGAGACGAATTCCTCGATGTCCAGCAGGGTCTCGTCGAGGCGAATGGCCAGCGACGCCGCCGGGAAGTACGTCAGCGACAGGTCGTTGCTGATGGTCTGCATCCGGTGGACGAGCGTCCACTGGTATGCCAGCGCGCCAAGCGTCAGCGCCGCCAGGACCGCGTAGCCCGCGACGATTCGCGTCGACACCTTCATCGTCCCGCCGAGGAAACGCCCCCGTCCGCCGCGTAGCGGTGGAGCTTGTTGCGAATGGTCTTCACGTCCAGGCCCAGCAGCCGCGCCGCTTCGGCCTTGTTGTTCCGCGCCATTTCCAGCGTCTTCAGGATCAGCGCCTTCTCGGCGTCGTCCAACGTGGTGCCGCCGATCTCGAAAACGAGCTCCGCGGCGCCGGGCAGCCGCGATTCCCGGATGTAGGGGGGCCAGTGCCGGTCCTCGATCCACGGCCCGTCGGCCAGGACGACCGCCCGCTCGACGACGTTCTTCAACTCGCGGACGTTGCCGGGCCAGGAATACTTCTTGAGCCGCTCGATCGACGATTCGCGGAAGCCTTCGGCCGCCGCGGCGTGCCTGGCCCGGAACACGTCGAGGAAATGCTGCGCCAGGAGCGCGATATCGCCCGGCCGCTCGCGGAGCGCCGGGAGCTCGATCGTGAACACGGCGAGCCGGTAGTACAGATCTTCGCGGAACCGCCCTTCGCGGATGGCCCGGGCCGGATCGCGGTTCGTGGCCGCGACGACGCGGACGTCGAACTCGATCTCGCGGCGCCCGCCGATCCGCCGCACCCGCTGGTCGTTCAGGACGCGCAGCAGCTTCGGCTGGAGCGCGATCGGCATCTCGCCGATCTCGTCCAGGAACAGCGTGCCGCGGTGCGCCATCTCCAAACAGCCCGGGCGCGCGTCGAGGGCTCCGGTGAAGGAGCCCTTCTCGTGCCCGAAGAACTCGCTCTCGACCAGGCCTTCCGGCACGGCCACCGCGTTGACGGCCACGAACGGCCCGTCCCGCCGCCGGCTCAGGTCGTGGATGCGGCGGGCGGCCAGCTCCTTCCCGGTCCCGCTCTCGCCGGTGACGATCACAGGCGTGTCGGCGCCGGCGACGCGATCGATCAGGTCGACGACGGACCGCATGGCGCGGCTTTCGCCGATGAGGCCGTCGCGGCCGGCCACCCGGCCGCTGAGCCGCCGCGAACGGAGCCGGGTCTCGACGTCGCGCGCGGCGTCGTCCAGGAGCGCGCGCAGCTTGTCGTAGTCCAGGGGCTTGGTCAGAAAGTCGCGCGCGCCGTGCTTCATGGCCTCGACCGCGTCGGCGACCCCGCCTTCGGCCGTGACGAGCAGGACATGGCAGTGCGGGTCGTCCCGCTTGAGCGCGCCGAGAAGCTCCAGGCCGGACAACTCGGGCATGACGAGGTCGGTCACCACGATGTCGGGATCGAACGCCCTCGCCGCGTCGCGCCCCGCGCCGCCGTCGGGCGCGCTGCGGACCTGGAAGCCCCAGCTCGCCAGGCGCAGCTCCAGCACCGCGCGCATGGCCGCGTCATCCTCGACGACGAGCACTCTCGGTGTTCTCAACCCGCCTCTCCCCGTGGCGTTCGCCGGACCCTGACTCTATTTTCGGGCAACCGCGCCGGAGCCGGAAGTATTCGGGAACGTTATATCTGACTACGCGCCCGGAACCGGATCGAGCCGGAGGCCGGTTGCGGTCTTCGGCGGCGGCAGCGAGAATAGACGGGCCGGGAATGTCCCGTCGAGACGATAATATCGTTCCATGGACTTGACGTGTTCACTATCGTGATTCCGGAGGAGGTCGCGTGGAGCGCAACTTCAGCATCAAGGTGACTCTGTGTCCGGAGTCCGGCAGGTTCGTAGGCACCAGCGACAATATCAGAGGTCTGGTACTGGAGGCCGAAACCATCGGCGGCCTCATAGATGCCGCTCGTGACGTCATCCCGAATCTTCTCAAGGACAACAGGCAAGCCACCAAGGACGATGCAGTCACCGTATCCGTGCTCATCGGCGACATCCGCAGCGGATCGGCGGGCGGGGCTCCATCGCCGCGCTACGTCGTCGAGGAAAACGACCCCGATGCCGTTTACGCGTAGGTGGCCGACTACGACAGGGCAGTCCGCAAACTTCTTCGTTCAGCGGGCGGTAAGGAGAAACGGCGCGGCAAGGGCAGCCACGTGATCTGGTCGATACTGACAGCCGACGGTCACTCCGTATCCGTTTCGGTGCCTCGCAGCATCAAGAGCAAGATCACCGCAAATGCAATCCTGAAGCAAGCGGGGATCGACGAAAAACTGTAACGTCGAGGTTGGCGTGAGGGTTTCACGCCACGCTTCCACCGATCACCGGGAGCTCGGCCGAACGGCCGGGCTTGTCCGTTTCCCCGATGGCGCGGGCCGACCGAATCCGGGAAA
Organism: Acidobacteriota bacterium; assembly: GCA_022821265.1. Classification (GTDB taxonomy): domain Bacteria; phylum Acidobacteriota; class Terriglobia; order 20CM-2-55-15; family 20CM-2-55-15; genus JAJEDW01. Next base: position 2,591 of record JAJEDW010000020.1, on the reverse strand, counting down.
AATGCCCGGCTTGCCGGAAGGCGGCCCTACCCCGATCCGACTCGAATCGGGGGCAACTCATTGAAAAAAAGACCTCTTTGGAATTGGCACGCCTCGTGCAACGAAGCCGTGCGAGGCGGGAGCCGGCCGAAATCCACAACAAGCCGTTCACCGGCCCCCCGATACGGCGCGTCGGCCGGTTCCCGCCCCGTAAACCGACACATGGAGGTCGACATGAGATTCACGAGCCTGCTGGGTCCCGACGACCCGAAACGGAAACACACCCGCGACGATCACGGGGCGCGCACAGGGAAAGCGCCCGGCGGCGGCCCCGCGACGCCCGGAAAGAACTCCGGTCTCGGCGCACTTGCCCTGTGGGGCGCGCTGGGCTGCCTGGCGGCCGTTTTCGCGTTCACCGCGAAGTGGGGCTATGAGCGGCTCCAGTCCGGGGAGGCGCGCCTGGCCGGATACGCCGAGGCCGCGGCGGTCGACGCCGTCCAGACGCGGCTGGACTCGCTGGACCGGCGTCTTTCGACCGTGGCCGGACGCGTGCCGAACGCCGAGGTCATGGAAGGGATGGGCGCGCGCGTGGCGGCGGTGGAGTCGTCCCTCACCCGGGGCCTGGCCTCGGTGCGCGGCGACGTGGCCGAGATCCGGGAGGCGGCCGGCGACGTCGAATGGCGCATACAGGCCCGCGTCGAGGAAGGCACGTCCCCGCTTCGGGAACGGATGGCGGCCCTGGAAGCGGCCGCGCAGTCCCACGGGGCGGAGCGGGCCGTCCTCGAAGACGCGCTCCGGGACCGGATCGAGTCGCTCGGCCAGGGCCTGGCGCTCGAGCTGGACCGGGACCGGCGGCGCGGCGCGGTCGTCGCGGCGGACCTCGAAGACCGCCTGGCCGGCGCCGAACGCCGGCTCGACGTCGTGGCCTACGCCGTCGACACGGACCGGGTCGATTTCGAAACGTACCGGGACTTCAACGAGGAGGTCGCGCCGGGCATCGTCCTGCGCATGACACGCGTGGACCGCCGCCGCCAGCGCATCGACGGCTGGATCTGGCTCGTGCCCGAGGCGCGGTTCCTGCGGTTCGACGATCACCCGATCCAGCGCTCCCTGGTGTTCTACACACACCAGGACGACCGTCCGCACGAGCTGGTCTTCACGCGCGTGACCGAGACCGCGGCCGTGGGTTTCGTCCGGCTGCCGTCCGAATCGGTGGTGGAGTCGGCCGGCGCGTCCTGGGACGCGCCGTCGGTTGCGGCCGCCGTCCGCGACTGAGCGCGCGGGGCGCGGCGGCGCTACTTCCGGAACAGCGCGTCGTAGAGCTGCTTGCGCCCCACCCCGAGCCGCCGGGCGGCCAGCTTCAGGATCGCCTGCCGCGTCATCGCGGACAGGTCGACCGGCGCGCCGTCCGGTTCATCGGGCTCCGACGCGCCCTCGACGACGATCACGGACTCGCCCCGCTCGGACGCGTGCTCGAGGATGCTCCCGATGGGGCCGTGGACGTACTCTTCGTGGACCTTCGTCATCTCCCGCCCGAGGAACGCCGCGCGGTCGCCGAGCAGGTCCCGCATGTCGCTCAGGGCGGCGCGCAGCCGGTGCGGGGCCTCGTAGAAGACCAGCGTCGCGGTCTCGGAGCGGAGATCCTCGAGGCGGCGGCGGCGCGCCTCGCGTCGCGACGGAAGGAAGCCGACGAAGAGGAACGCGTCGGTCGGCAGGCCCGATACGGAGAGGGCGGCCATCAACGCCGACGCGCCGGGAACCGGAATGACCGGAACCCCCGACGAGAGGCACGCCCGGACGACACGATAGCCGGGATCCGACAGCGTCGGCGTCCCGCTGTCGGAAACCAGCGCCAGCGAGGCGCCGGCGGCGATCCGGCGGGCGACGGAGACGGCCTTCGCCGCCTCGTTGTACTCGTGGCAGCTCTCCAGTTTCGCCCGGATGCCGTAACGCGCCAGGAGCTTGCGGGTGTGGCGCGTGTCCTCGCACAGGATCGCGTCGGCGGCCCGGATGACGGCTTCCGCGCGGCGCGTCCAGTCGTCGAGGTTGCCGATCGGCGTTGCAACGACGAAAAGGGCGCCCATCGTTCCCCCCGACTACAGCTTCAACGACTCGAGGTATTCGCGGAACTCGGGGCCCAGGTCGGCCCGCTTGAGCGCCAACCCCACCGCGCCTTTCAGGAAGCCGAGCTTGTCGCCGGCGTCGTAACGCACGCCCTCGAACCGGTAGGCGTACACCGGCTCGCTCGCCAACAGCCGCCGGATGGCGTCGGTGATCTGGATCTCGCCGCCCCGGCCCGGCCGCGTCTCCTCCAGCGCGCCGAAGATCGCCGGCGTCAGGATGTAGCGGCCGATGATGGCCAGATTGGACGGCGCTTCCTCAAGGGACGGTTTCTCGACGACGTCCTCGACGCGCACGCGGCGGGGATCGTCTCCATCGGCGGGACGCCCCCGGATGATCCCGTAGCTGGAGACCTGGGCCGCGGGAACCTCGCACGCCGCGATGATCGAGCACCCGAGCGCGTCGTAGGCCGTCATCATTTGCGCAAGGCACGGCACGGCGGCGTCGATGACGTCGTCGCCGAGGAGGACGGCGAACGGCTCGTCGCCGAT
>JAJEDW010000297.1 GCA_022821265.1 Acidobacteriota bacterium | reverse complement strand
CCGGCTCTCGTTCCTGTTCGGCAACTACCTCACGCTGACCAACGTCGGCGAAGCCGAGCTCGGCCGGATCATCGACCAGCGGCTGTCGCCGCTCTACATCTCGGTCCACGCGACCGAGCCGGAGCTTCGCCGGCGCATGCTCGGGAACGACGCCTACGACGGGTTGGACGAGAAACTCGACCGTCTGGCGGCTGCCGGCATCCAGTTGCACTGTCAGGTGGTCCTCTGCCCGGGCTGGAACGACGGGGCCCATCTGGAGCGGACGGTCCGGGACCTGGAGGGCCGGTACCCGTCCGTTCAATCGGTCGCCGTCGTGCCGGTCGGACTGACCGACCACCGGCAGAACCTTCCCGAGATCGAACCGGTCACGCCGGCCTACGCCGGGCACACGATCCGCGCCGTCACCGCGATCCAGCGCCGGTACACGGAGAAGTGGGATACGCCGTTCGTGTTTCTCGGGGACGAGTTCTACATCCTCGCGGATGAGCCCGTACCCGCGTCGGACCACTATCGGGCGTTCCCCCAGATCGAGAACGGCGTCGGCATGGTGCGAACCTTCGTCGACGAGTTCGACGCGGGCGCGGAGGCGCTGGCGGATGAAATCCGCACGAAGCCGCTTCACGGCGTCGTGGCCACCGGCCGCCTGTTCCATCCGTACCTGGCCGCGTGCGTCGGGCGGCTGGGCCTCGATCTGGACACGGTTTCGGTCCCGAATCGCTTCTGGGGATCCGGGATCCACGTGGCCGGACTGCTGACGGGCAGCGACTTCGTCGACGCGCTGCGTGGCCGGGTGCGGGGCGACTTCCTGGTCCTGCCGTCGGAATCCATGATCGGTGACGAGGGGTTGTTCCTCGACGACATGAAGCTGGCGGACGTGGAGCAGGCGATCGGGATCCGCACGGTCCGGTCGGGCTACTCGGCCCGTGAATTCCTCGAAACGCTGTCGCGGTTGTAGGCGGCCACCCGTTCAACCGATTCTCCTCGGCTCAGGGAACGCGCCGCGTCCGTTCCTCGCGAGCGAAACGAGAGCATGATATCGTATGTGATGCGACTGGTTCTGGACACCAACGTCGTCGTGGCTGGCATGCGGAGCCCGACGGGCGCGTCGGCCGCGTTGATCGACGGGGCGTTGGGCCGGGAATTCACGCTGGTCCTGTCCGTCGCGCTGGCGCTGGAATACGAAGCCGTCTGCCGCGATCCGGCCCAGCGGCGCGTGTCGGGACTGAGCGAGGACGAGGTCGAAACCCTCGTCACCGCGCTTTGCGCGGTCGCGGCACCCGCGACGACGAGGTTCTTGTGGCGCCCGCAGTTGCACGATCCCGGTGACGAGATGGTTCTGGACGCCGCGATCAACGGCGCCGCCGATGCTCTGGTCACGTTCAACCGGCAGGACTTCGGAGAGGCGCCCGCCCGTTTCGGAATCGCTCTGCCGTCCCCGAAGGACGCCTTGAGGAAGCTCTCGCGATGAAGAAACGGCTCAGCACCTATCCACTGCGGTTGCCGGCGTCGCTGAAAGCCGCCGTCGTGGAGATCAGCAAGGCGGATGGTACGAGCATCAACCAGTTCGTCACGACGGCCGTTGCCGAAAAGATCTCTGCCATGAAGACCGCCGAGTTCTTTGCCGAACGCGCGGCTCGGGCCGACATCGAGCGCGCTCGACGCCTGTTGCGCCGGAAAGGGGGGCGGCTTCCGGAGTACGAGGACGAGTTGCCCTGAGCCGGACGCATGCGCCTTGCGCGGGTCCGTGGGCCGGCCAGGCGGATGCCCGATTCCCGAGGCGTCATGTACGACAACCTGATTCTGGAAGTCCGGGACCGTGTCGCGGTCCTCACCGTCAACCGGCCGCGAACGCTCAACGCCCTCGACCGGCGGACGTTGGCCGAGCTGGCGCAGGCATTCGAGGCCGTTTCGTGCGACGATGAGGTGGGCGCGGTCGTCATCACGGGCGCCGGGGATCGCGCCTTCGTCGCGGGCGCCGATATCCGGGAGCTGGCGACGCTCACCGCCGCGGAAGGCGAACTGTATTCCCGGGCCGGCCAGGCGGTTCTCGACGCGATCGAACGATCGCCCAAGCCGGTGATCGCCGCCGTCAACGGCTACGCGTTGGGGGGCGGCTGCGAGTTGGCCATGGCCTCGGCGATTCGCGTGGCGTCCCGCAAAGCCGTGTTCGGGCAACCCGAGGTGCAGTTGGGGCTGATCCCGGGATTCGGCGGCTCGCAGCGCCTGCCGCGGATCGTCGGAAAGGGACGCGCGCTCCAGTTGTTGCTGACCGGACTGTCGATCGACGCGGAGGAGGCGTATCGCATCGGCCTGGTCAACGCCGTCGTGGATGCGGATCAAATGATGCCGATGGCCGAGACCATGGCGCGAACCATCGCGCGAAACGGGCCGGATGCGGTGGCGCGGGTGCTCGACGCGGTGCAACGCGGGTTGGACGAACCGTTGGCCGGCGGGCAATCGATCGAGGCCGGGTTGTTCGGCGCCTGCTGCGGTACGCCCGAGATGCAGGCGCGCACGCGCGCGTTCCTCGAAGGGAACAGGAAGTAGGCCGTGTCGGACTCGGTGGACAAGCAGGGGCCGCGGCCGATCGACGGGTTGACGTCGAAGGGTGGGCGGTTCGCCGTCGTGGCCAGCCGGTTCAACGCGCCGGTGGTGGACCGGTTGCTGGAAGGCGCGCTGGAGGCTTTCCGCCGCACGGGAACCCGCGTCGAAGACGTTCGCATCGTGCGGGTGCCCGGCGCGTTCGAGTTGCCGCTCATGGCGTCGCACCTGATCGAGTCGAACGCCTGCGACGCGGTCATCGCCCTGGGTTGCGTCATACGGGGCGAGACCGCGCACTTCGAGCATGTCAGCCGCGCGGCGGCCGATGGCCTGCGCGACGTCTCCCTCCAATACCGTGTTCCCGTGGGTTTCGGGGTCCTGACGACCGACACGGTCGATCAGGCCATGGACCGCTCGGGGGGGGCGGACGGGACGGGAGCCAACCACGGTTTCGACGCGGCGATGGCCGCCATCGAGATGCTCGACCGGCTGAAGGAGCGTTAACCGCGATGGGCGCGCGGAGGGACGCGCGGGAATGCGCGCTCCAGATCCTGTATCAATGGGACCTTCGGCGCGAGGATCCCCGCGCGCTGGTCCGCACGTTCTGGGAGACGCGCGCCGGGCGCGTGGACGTTCGCGACTTCGCCGATCGCCTGGTGTTGTCGACGATCGAGCATCTGAGCGCCATCGACGCCATCATCCAGCGTCACGCCGTGCGATGGCGGCTGGACCGCATGGAAACCGCCGACCGCAACGTCCTTCGCATCGCCGTGGACGAGTTGATGCACGAGCGGGAAACCCCGCCGGCCGTCGTCATCGACGAGGCGATCGAGATCGCCCGGAAGTTCAGCAAATCCGACTCCGGCGTGTTCGTGAACGGCGTTCTGGACAGCATACGCAGAGAGCTCGATGCGGCGCCGACGGTACCGGCCCCCGACGGCGGGCATCCATCTCACGGTGAAACCGAACATGGATAATCTGGAAGAAGTCCGGCTGGACAAGCTCGAGAAAATCCGGGCCATGGGCATCGATCCCTACCCGGCCGAGTATCGATATACCCACACGTTGGAGCAGGTCCAGGATCGGTTTTCCGCGAAGACGGGCGACGCGCTCGAGGCCGATGCGGCCGTGGTGCGGGTCTCGGGCCGGATCGTGGCCCGCCGGCCGTTCGGAAAGGCGGGGTTCCTGACCCTGACCGAGGGCGGCGCGCGCGTTCAGGTCTACGCCAGGAAGGACGCGCTGCCGGAGGCGCAGTTCGCGCTCTACAAGCTGCTGGACATCGGCGACTTCATCGGCGTCGAAGGCCGCGTGTTCCGGACGCGCACGGGCGAGCTGACGGTCGGAGCGGCCGAGTTGACGTTCCTGGCCAAGAGCCTGCGGCCGCTTCCGGAGAAGTGGCATGGCCTGACCGACGTGGAAATCCGCTACCGCCGCCGCTACGTCGATCTGATCGTCAACACGGAAGCGCGGGATACGTTCGTCCGGCGCAGCCGCATCGTCCGGGAGCTCCGCCGCTTCCTGGACGAACGCGGGTACCTCGAAGTCGAGACGCCGTTGTTGCAGCCGATCGCGGGCGGCGCGCTGGCCCGTCCGTTCCGGACGCATCACAACGTGCTGGACATGCCCCTCTACCTGCGCGTGGCGCCCGAGCTCTATCTCAAGAGGCTCATCGTGGGCGGGTTGACGCGCGTCTACGACCTGAATCGCAGTTTTCGCAACGAAGGGCTGTCGTTCAAGCACAACCCGGAATACACCATGCTGGAGTTCTACCAGGCCTACAGCAACTACCTCGACCTGATGTCGCTCACCGAGGAGATGATCAAGGACGTGGTGGACGCGGTCTGCGGTTCGCGCGTCGTCGTGCACGACGGCGTGGAAATCGATTTCGACGACTGGTCCCGAAAGACCGTCAAGGAAGCGATCGTCGAACACTTCCCGGGTGACATCGACGAAACGCACCTGTCGAGGGCCGGCGCGGCGCGCGAGCTGCTGGACCAGTTGAGCGTGGACTACGATCCGGACTCGTCGCTCGGCCACCTGGTCGGAGAGCTTTTCGAACACGCGGCCGAGTCGCACCTCGTCAACCCGTGCTTCGTCTACGACTATCCGATCGAGCTGTCGCCGTTGTCGAAGGCCAAGCCCGAGGACCCGGCGACCGCCGAGAGGTTCGAGCTCTTCATCGCGGGCATGGAGATCGCCAACGCGTACTCGGAGTTGAACGATCCCGTGGACCAGCAGGCGCGGTTCGAGGCGCAGCTCGAAGCGCACGCGCGCGGGGACGAGGAAGCCCACGCCATGGACCATGACTACGTCCGGGCGTTGAGCTACGGCATGCCGCCGACCGCGGGCGAAGGGATCGGCGTCGACCGCCTCGCGATGCTGTTGACGGACTCCCATTCGATCCGCGACGTGATCCTGTTCCCGCTCCTGCGGCCGGAATAGGCCCGCGGGATGCGCGACCCGGCCGGTTCTCCGTGCCATAATTCGAGCCATGCGGTTCGAATCGATCGTCGCCCTCCGCTACCTCAAGGCCAAACGCAAGCAGGCCGTGGTTTCGGTCATCACGGGCGTTTCGGTGGCGGGGGTCGCGGCGGGCGTCGCGGCGCTGGTGATCGCGCTGGCCATGAACAACGGGTTCCGCCAGGATCTGCTCGACAAGCTGTTGGGGGCGCAACCGCACGTGACGCTGCTGGCCTCGGACGGGCAGAACATCGAGCGTTACGCGGCGGCGGCGGCGGCGGCGGAAACCGTGGACGGAGTCGTGGCCGCGGCGCCGGTCATCTATCGGCAAGTCCTGCTGTCCAACGGTTTCCAGGAGTCCGGGGCCTACCTGAAGGGCGTGATCCCGGAGTTGGAGGCACCCTCATCCACCGTCCTGGACACGCTGACCGAAGGCTCCCTCGACGACTTCGGCGAGTTCTCGATTCTTCTCGGAAGCCAGTTGGCCGCGACCATGGGGGCCTTCGTCGGGGATCGCGTCGAGGCCATCAGCATCGAAACCTTCGGGACCCCGTTCGGGCGCCGACCGCGCACCCTGGCGCTGGACGTCACCGGTGTCTTCAGCTCGGGCCTCTACGAGTACGACATCGCCTACGCGGTGGCGCCGATGTGGGTCGTCCAACGGCTGGGCGGTCTGGACGACGTGGCCTCGGCCATCGAGATCCGTATCGAGGACCCGGACGACTCCGAGCGGATCGGTCCGCTGCTGGTCGCCGCCGCGGGCTCCCACATGCGGTTCACCGAATGGAAGACTCAGAACGCCAGCGTCTTCCAGGCCCTCCAGCTCGAGCGCCTGGCCATGTGGCTGGCCATCGGTCTGATCGTGCTGGTCGCCTCGCTCAACATCGTGGGTACGCTGGTGATGATGGTGATGGAGAAGACGCGCGACATCGCCGTGCTCATGTCGATGGGGGCGACGCGCGACAACATCCGCCGCGTCTTCATCGCGCAGGGCGTGATCATCGGTGTCGTCGGGACCCTCCTCGGCCTGGCCGTCGGCAACGCGGCGGCCGTTGCCGCCGACCGGTACGAGCTGATCGGCCTCAACGAGGCGGTGTGGTCCATCGACCATGTCCCCTTCGATCCCGAATGGACGGATTCGGCCGCGGTCGGCCTGGCGGCGGTCCTCATCAGCTACCTGGCGACGCTGTACCCGTCGCGCGCGGCGTCGGCGACGCAGCCCGTCGAGGCGTTGCGCTATGAGTGAAGGTGCGCCGGCTTCCGAAGGCCCGGTGCTGGCCGCCGTCAACCTGACCAAAATCTACCCGAGCCCGGCGGACCCGATCGTCATCTTCGAGGACTTGAACCTGGAGGCGGCGGCCGGGGACCTGGTCGCCGTCGTGGGCCCGTCCGGGGCCGGAAAGAGCACGCTGCTCCACTTGCTCGGCGGCCTGGACACCCCCACCTCCGGACGGGTGGTCTTCCGGGGCCGGGACATCTTCAGCCTGGGCCCGGACCAACTGGCCGGGTACCGGAACCGCCGCGTCGGCTTCGTGTTCCAGTTCCACCACCTGCTGCCCGAGTTCACGGCCGCCGAGAACGCGGCGATGCCGTTGATGGTCCGCGGCGTCGGCCGCCGCGGAGCCGTCGGCCGCGCGCGGACCCTGCTGGAGCGCGTCGGCCTCGCCGACCGCCTCGAGCACCGTGTCGGAGAGCTTTCCGGCGGCGAACAGCAGCGAGTGGCGATCGCCCGCGCCCTG
>JAJEDW010000019.1 GCA_022821265.1 Acidobacteriota bacterium | reverse complement strand
CGGCAGGTCGGCGCCGATGAAGAAGTCCGTCTGGCCCGGCCGCAGCGTGGCGTCGAACACGCGCATGTACCACTGCTGCATTTCCACGAACCGCGGGTTGACGAAGTGGACGTGGTGGTGCGCGATGGGCGGCGCGTCCGGCTCGCTGTTGGTCACCAGCTCCACCTTCACGCCGTCGGGCCCCAGCATGTACGAAAAACGTCCGTAGTTGCCGGCTGTTGGCGGCGCCGCCGTCTGGCCCGGTCCGGGTTCCCGTCCGACGGTCAGCGCGTAGCCGTTCTCCACGGCCTCGGCCGTCAGGGCCGGCACGTCGGGCACGGCGAAGCCGATGTGGTCGAAGGGTGTGCCGCGCGTCGGCCCCGTCGGCGCTTGTTCCCGGAGGAACAGGTAGACGTCCGGAAACCGGATGACCTCGGCCGAACCGACGGTGATCCGCTCTCCCCCCAGCGTGTCGACCCAGAACGCCTTGTGCGCCTCGATGCTGGTCACGTTGAGGTGGTAGTGACCGACCACCACGGGCGCTTCCGTGTTCAGGAGTTGTCCGAAGGCCGGCGCCGCGGCGGCGAGCCACAACGCGGTCGTTCGAATCCACGGTCGGGTGAAGGCGTGGAGTTCCGGCATGAGGTTCCTCACGGGCGGATCATGCGCCTCAGGACATATTGCAGGATCCCGCCGTTCCGGTAGTACTCGATCTCGACGGGCGTGTCGATGCAGGCGTGGGCCGCGAACGACGTCTCGCCCCGCTCGGCGTGCCTCGCGGTGACGGTCAGGGTCTTTCCCGGCGTCAACCCATCGGCGATGCCGGTGATCGAGAACTCCTCGGCGCCGTCCAATCCCAGGCTCTCGCATCCCTGGCCGTCGGCGAACCGGAGCGGCAGGACGCCCATTCCGACCAGGTTGCTTCGGTGGATCCGCTCGTAGCTTTCCGCGATCACGGCCCGAACCCCCAGCAGCCGCGTGCCCTTGGCGGCCCAGTCCCGGGACGAGCCCGAACCGTACTCCTTCCCGGCCAGGACGAGGAGCGGCGTGCCCTCGGAGCGGTATCGCATGGCCGCGTCGTAGATCGACATCCGTTCGCCGCCCGGGAGGTGATGGGTGACGCCGCCCTCGGTGCCCGGCGCCAACCGGTTTCGCAGCCGGACGTTGCCGAACGTCCCGCGCATCATGACCTCGTGGTTGCCGCGGCGCGCGCCGTAGGAGTTGAAGTCCGCCGGGGCGATTCCGTTCGCCCGGAGATAGGCTCCGGCCGGGCTGTCCGGCGGGATTGCGCCGGCGGGAGAGATGTGGTCCGTCGTGACCGAGTCGCCCAGGACGGCCAGGGCGCGCGCGCCGGCGATGTCGTCCGGATCGGCCGGTTCCCGGCCCATGTCCTCGAAGAACGGCGGCTTCTTGACGTAGGTGGAGGCGTCGTCCCAGGCGTACAGCTCGCCCGCCGGAGCGTCCAGGCCCATCCATCGCGCGTCCCCCGCCAGGGATTCCTCGTATGCCGAGCGGAACATGTCCGGCTTGATGGATCGCCGGATCGCGGCCTGAACTTCCTCCGTATCGGGCCAGAGATCCCGGAGGTAGACCGCGTCGCCGTCCCGCCCGAGGCCGATCGGCTCGTTGGCCAGGTCGATATCCATGCGGCCGGCCAGGGCGTAGGCGACCACCAGGGGCGGGGACGCCAGGTAGTTGGCTTTCACCAGGGGATTGATCCGGCCTTCGAAGTTGCGGTTGCCGCTGAGGACCGAGGTCACCACCAGGTCGTTTTCCTCGACGCCGGCGGCGATCGCCTCGGACAGCGGCCCGCTGTTGCCGATGCACGTCGTGCACCCGTAGCCGACCAGGTGGAACCGCAGGGCTTCCAGGGGCTCGAGCAGCCCGGTGTCCCGCAGGTAGTCGGTCACGACGCGCGACCCGGGCGCCAGGCTCGTCTTCACCCAGGGCCGCACCGTCAGGCCGCGTTCGACCGCCTTCCGCGCGAGCAGCCCCGCCGCCACCATCACGGCCGGGTTCGACGTGTTCGTGCAACTCGTGATCGCCGCGATCACCACCGAGCCGTGCCCGATCTCGAAGCGTTGGTCGCCCGAAACGATCGGCACCGCTTTCGGTGTCGAGCCGTTGCCGGTCAGTGAGGCGAGCGCGTGCGCGAAAGAGGCCTTGGACTCGGCGAGCGGGATGCGGTCCTGGGGCCGCCGCGGACCCGAGATGCTCGGTTCCACGCCACCCAGGTCCAGTTCGACGCCGTCCCCGAACACCGGCTCGGGCGTATCCGCGCCGCGGAACAGTCCCTGGGCCTTGACGTAGGCTTCGGTCCGGCCCACGGCGTCCTCGGTCCGCCCCGTCAACCGCATGTAGGCGAGCGTCTCGTCATCGACGGGGAAGAAGCCGATCGTGGCGCCGTACTCGGGGGCCATGTTGGAGATCGTCGCCCGGTCGGCCAGCGACAGGTTGCCGACTCCGGGCCCGTAGAACTCGACGAACTTGCCGACGACGCCTTTCTTGCGCAGCATCTCGACGATGCGGAGGACGGCGTCGGTGGCCGTCGCGCCCTCCGGCAGCGCGCCCGTCAGGCGGAAGCCCACGACCTGGGGGATCAGCATCGAGATGGGGCAGCCCAGCATGGCGCCCTCGGCCTCGATGCCGCCCACGCCCCAGCCGACGACGCCCATGGCGTTGACCATCGTGGTGTGCGAGTCGGTGCCGACCAGCGTGTCGGGGTACAGCGTCGGAGTGTCGTTCCTGTCGAGGAACACGACGTGGGCCAGGTACTCCAGGTTCACCTGGTGGACGATGCCCGCGTCGGGAGGCACGACGCGGAAGTTCCGGAACGCGGCCTGCCCCCACTTCAGGAAGAGATAGCGCTCGCGGTTCCGTCGCGCCTCGAGCTCGGCATTGTGGGCGAACGCCGCCGGCGTTCCGAACCGGTCGACCTGAACGGAATGGTCGATCACCAGGTCCACGGGCTGCAGCGGGTTGATGCGCGCCGGGTCGCCGCCCATTTCCCGCACGACGTCGCGCATCGTGGCCAGATCGACCACGGCGGGCACGCCGGTGAAGTCCTGCATCAGGACGCGGGCCGGTCGGAAAGCGATTTCCCGGTCCGTCGCCCGGCCCACCGAGTCGGCGACGGCGCGGACGTCGTCCGCCGTCACCGAGTCGCCGTCCTCGTGCCGCAGGAGGTGCTCCAGCATGATCTTCAGCGAAAACGGCAGGCGCGAGACGCCGCCGATTCCGGTTTTCTCCAGGGATTCGAGCGAGTAGAAGCGAAACGAGTCGGAGCCCACCTGCAGGGTGGATGCGGAACCAAACGTGTTCATCGCGGCGATCGGTCTCCCGGAAGTCAAAGGCGGACATTATACGGTAAGAGCGAGGGGCCGTCGCCAGCCGTTCGGTCGAGGACGGCCTCGTGCGATACGACACGTTCGTTGACGACGATTTCGTTGCGATGCGGTCGTCGGTCCCCGGCGATCGCTTCCGGAACGCGGCGAAGCTTGACCGCAGGTATATATGTGCATCTATACTTGCGTTCCATGGATCGAAAGCGCGCAAAGCTGTTCCGGAACGGGGGAAGCCAAGCCGTGCGCCTGCCGAAGGACTGCCGCTTTCCCGAGCAGCGGGAAGTCCTTGTGGAACGGGAGGGACGGCGCGTGATTCTCGAACCCGCGGATGAGTGGCCGGACGAGTTCCGCGCCTGCCTCGGCGCATGGTCCGAGGAGATTCCCCGTCCGCCGCAGCCACCGATCGGCCGTTTTCGGAATCCCTTGGCCTGAACACTCCGATGGCCCGATACATGCTCGATACCGACACGGTGAGCTTCGCCTTGCGCGGGTTCGGTGATGTCGCGACGCGTCTGCTGGAGCATCGCCCTTCGGAGATTTGTATCAGTTCCATCACTCTGGCGGAGTTGCGTTTCGGCGCCGAGGCGCGCCGGTCCCGCAAGCTGCAGAAGCTGATCGACGTGTTCGTCGTTTCCGTCAGTGCGATCCCGTTCGACCCGCCTGCGGCCGATTGCTTCGGACGCATCGCCCATGCCTTGGCGAGGCGCGGCGAACCGATCGGCTCGTTCGACACGCTGATCGCAGCCCACGCCGTGTCGCGCGGACTGACGTTCGTGACGAACAACGCAAAGCACTTCGGGCGCGTCAAGGGATTGAAGACCGAAAACTGGGTTTGAAGGGTCGAGCGGTCCGCCCCGCATCCGTTGTGGGCCACGCCGCCGGGCCGTCGAGGAGAGCGCCCAGGAGCGGATCGGTCGTGCCGGCCCCCGATACAACCTGCTAAGATAGTGGGCTTTGCCCGTCCGGAGAATCCGACGCGAATGGGGTTGATCGCATTCAACGGCCTGGAGCCGAAGCTGGGCCGGGGCGTGTTCATCGCCGAGGGCGCCCGCGTTATCGGCGACGTGGAGATCGGTGACGATTCCAGCGTCTGGTTCAACGCCGTCGTCCGGGGCGACATTCACCACATCCGCATCGGGCGCCGGTCCAACCTGCAGGACGGGACCGTGTGCCACGTCATGCGCAACGCGTGTCCGGTCCTCCTCGGCGACGATGTGACCGTGGGCCACGGCGCGGTGCTGCACGGGTGCGCGATCGAGTCCCATTGCCTGATCGGCATGCGGGCCACGCTGCTCAACGACGTCCGCGTGGGCGCGTACTCGATCGTGGCGGCCGGCTCGGTCGTGCCCGAGCGCATGGTCGTGCCGGCGCGCAGCCTGGTGATGGGGACGCCGGCGCGCGTGAAACGCGAGCTGACCGAGGACGAGGTCGCCCGCATCGATGCGTACGCTCAGCGTTACGTCGAGTACAAGAACGTCTATCTCGCGGGCGGTAACGGATAGGTCCGGCCGTCACGCATTCAATCATGATCCAGGCAGCGCGCGGCACCTACGACATCCTGCCCTCCGACGTGGGGCGGTGGCAGTTTGTCGAGCGTGAGCTGCGCGCCGTCTTCGAGCGGTATGCGTTCAGCGAGATTCGTACTCCGGCCATCGAGCCGACCGAGTTGTTCGTGCGCGGCGTGGGAGCCGAGACCGACATCGTGTCCAAGGAGATGTACACGTTCGTGGACCGCGACGGGACCACGTCGTTGACGCTGCGCCCGGAAGGCACGGCGCCGGTGGTGCGTTCCTACATCCAGAACCGGATGTCGGCCGAGTCGCGAATGTTGAAGCTGTACTACATCGGTCCGATGTTCCGGAGGGAACGTCCCCAGAAGGGCCGCTACCGGCAATTTCACCAGGTGGGCGCCGAGGTGCTGTCCTCCACGGACGAGCCCGCGATCGAGGCCGAGGTCATCGAGATGTTGACACTGCTGTTCGCGCGGCTCGGCGTCCAAGGCGTCACGCTCGAGGTGAACTCGGTCGGGTGCCCCGCTTGCCGGGGGCCGTTCGTCGAGCGGTTGAGGGAAGCCATTGCCGCCCGCGGCTCGGAGCTGTGCGCGGATTGCCGGCGCCGCGGCGAGCGGAACCCCATGCGCGTCTTCGACTGCAAGGTGGCCGCGTGTCAGGGCACGATCGCCGAGCTGCCTGCGCTGCACGCCAGCCTGTGCGATGCGTGCGCCGCGCACTTCGGCCGGTTCCGGGGCTACCTGGACGACCGCCGGATCAGGTACACGGTGGAGGAGCGGATGGTGCGCGGCCTGGACTACTACATGCGGACGGCGTTCGAGATGAAGTCCGCGGCGCTGGGGGCCCAGGACGCGGTCGCGGCCGGCGGCCGCTACGACTGGCTGGCCGAGGCGCTGGGCGGTCCGCCGACGAAGGGTTTCGGCTTCGCGATGGGCCTGGAACGGCTGATCCTGTCCATGCCCGAAACCGAGAGTGGGCACGCGGCCACCGGTCCCGACTATTTCCTGGCGACGATCGGCGACGAGCCGTTCCGCCATGCCGCGCTCCTGGCGCGGCGGCTGCGCGAAGCGGGGGCGTCGGTCTACCTGGACTTCGACCGGCGAAGTCTGAAGAGCCAGATGCGGCTGGCCGACCGCCTCGGCGCACGGTCGGTCGTGATGATCGGGGACGACGAGGTGAAGTCGGGGAAGTTGACGGTGCGGAACATGTCGACGCGCGAGCAGATCGAGGTCACCGGAGACGATCTCGTGGAGACGGTCAGGAGCCATGCGAACTCATAGTTGCGGAGAGTTGACCCTCGGCGACGAGGGCGCCGAGGTCACGCTGTCGGGATGGGTCGACGTCCGCCGGGACCACGGTCAACTCGTGTTCGTCGACTTGCGCGACCGCGCGGGCATCACGCAGATCGTCTTCAACCCCGAGCGCAGCGCGGCGGCGCACCAGGCCGCCAAGGACCTTCGCAGCGAGTTCGTGGTGACGGTTCACGGAGCCGTGACGCGCCGGGCCGAGGACATGATCAACTCGAACCTCGAGACCTGTGAGGTCGAGGTCGCCGCCGACCGGCTCGTGGTCCACAGCGAGGCGCGGACCCCGCCGTTCCCGATCGAGGACGCGGTAACGACCTCCGAGGACCTGCGCCTCAAGTACCGCTACCTGGACCTGCGCCGCAAGCCGATGCAGGCCAACCTCCAGCTCCGGCACCGGGTGATGCTCACCATCCGGAACTACATGGACGCCAACGGTTTCCTGGAGGTCGAAACGCCGTTCCTGACCCGGTCCACGCCCGAGGGCGCCCGGGACTACCTGGTGCCCAGCCGGCTCTATAACGGGCAGTTCTACGCGCTGCCGCAGTCGCCGCAACTGTTCAAGCAATTGCTGATGGTGGCCGGGTTCGAGAAGTACTTCCAGATCGTCCGATGCTTCCGTGACGAGGACCTGCGCGCGGACCGCCAACCCGAGTTCACGCAGCTCGACGTCGAGATGTCCTTTCCCGATACCGACGTGCTGTTCTCTCTGATGGAAGGGTTGATGCGGGACGTCTTCGAGCTGCGCGGGATCGATGTGGAGATTCCGTTCCCGCGCATGAGCTACCGTGAGGCCATGGACCGGTACGGGAGCGACAAGCCGGATACGCGATTCGGCGTCGAGCTGGACGACTTCTCGGCGATTTTCGCCGAGGGCGGCGATTCGCTGTTCAGGGAAATGGTCGGCAACGGCCAGACGGTGCGCGGCCTGGTGGCTCCCGTCGCCTATTCCCGGAAGACACTGGACGAACTGGACGCGTTCATGAAGCGGCTCGGAGGCGCGGGTCTGGCGTGGGTCCAGGTCACCGGCGAGGCGCCGCGAACGCTCCCCGTCATCCGGAAGGCCGGTCCGGAAACCATCGACCGCCTGATCCGCGAGACGGGCGCGCGGACGGGGGAGACCGTCTTCATGGTGGCGGGCGAGCGGACGCCCACCCTCCAGCGCGCGGGCGCCCTGCGGCTGGAACTGGCGCGCCGCGAGGGGTGGATTCCCCGGGACCAATGGCGGTTCCTGTGGATCGTCGACTTCCCGCTCTTCGACTACGACGAGACCGACGAACGCTGGGTGTCGCTGCACCACCCGTTCACCTCTCCCGTCGGAGAGGACCTCGCTCGAATGGAGACCGACCCCGGCAACGTGCGGGCCCGCGCCTATGACCTGGTCCTCAACGGCGTGGAGATCGGGGGCGGATCGATCAGGATCCACGACAGCGGCGTGCAGGCGAAGGTCTTCCGCGCGCTCGGCCTGGACGATGACGAGGCCCGCGAGAAGTTCGGGTTCTTCCTGGAGGCGCTGGAATACGGGACGCAGCCGCACGGCGGGATCGCGCTCGGGTTGGACCGCATCGTCATGCTCCTGGCCGGCGGCACATCCCTCAGGGACGTGATCGCGTTCCCCAAGACCGCACGCGCCGTGGACATGATGTCGGCCTCGCCGTCCGCGGTGGACGAGACCCAACTTCGGGAGCTGGGGATTCGGGTGAGGGAAGAACCCTAAGCGGATTCCGCGCTCGGGCCCTCGGAGAACCCCGTCATGCCCAAGATTTCGGTCCTGCCCGAAACCGTCGCCAACCACATCGCCGCCGGCGAGGTGGTCGAACGTCCGTCGTCCATCGTCAAGGAGTTGATCGAGAACGCGATCGACGCCGGCGCGGGGATGATTCGTGTCGAGGTCGAAGGCGGGGGACGGACCCGGATCCGGGTCACCGACGACGGGGAAGGGATGGCGCCCGATGACGCTCGGCTGGCCTTCCAGCGTCACGCGACCAGCAAGCTTCGGGACCCGGACGACCTGTTCTCGATTCGGACGCTCGGGTTTCGCGGGGAGGCGCTGCCCTCGATCGCGTCCGTCGCCCGCGTTCATCTCGAGACGCAGGCGCGGGGCGCCGAGATCGGGACGTCGATCCGGATCGAGGCCGGGGAGATCCTCGATGTCCGGGAAGGGGCGTTCCCCGAGGGCACGCGGATCGAGGTCGAGGACGTGTTCTACAACGTCCCGGCCCGCCGGAAGTTCCTCCGGTCCGAGTCCTACGAGCTCAGCCAGATCACGGGCCACGCGACGCATTACGCGTTGGCGTTTCCCCGGATCCGGTTCGTCCTGAAGAGCGGCCGCTACGAGCAACTCGCGGCGCCGCCGGCCGCGGACCGGCGCGAGCGGATCTTCCAGGTGTTCGGCCCCGACCTGCTCGACGAGATGGTCGAGCACCGGCGCGAGTTGCGCGGCGCGGGCCTCAAGCTGCACGTGTTCACGTCGCGGCCCCATGTCCAGAAATACAACCGCAACTCCATGTACTTCTTCGTGAACGGGCGCGCGGTGAGGGAGAAGGCTCTGTTTCACGCCTACTCCGAGGCCTACCGCAACGTCCTGCCGGCGAAAGTGTTTCCGGTGACGATCCTGTACGTCGAGGCGCGGCCGTCGGACGTGGACGTCAACGTCCACCCGGCGAAGACCGAGGTGCGTTTCCGCCGCTCATCCGTCGTCCACGACGCGGTGCGCGACACGGTCGCCGAAGCGCTCCGTTCCGACAAGACGGTCATACCGATGACCGACGGGACGGCGGCGTCTCCCTATTCGGAGCCCCGCATCCGGAGCCGCGTGCCGGAATCATGGGACGCCGGGACCATCGCCCGGGAGCCGGCCGCGGAGCCGCCGCCCGGGGCGGTGTACGGCGAGAACCGCGTTCTGGACCTGACGTTCCGGGAAGAGCAGTCGACCGCGGGCGCGGGCGCGGCGGAAGCCGCCGAGGAGGCAGCCGGCCCGCCCGACTTCGATCGCGTGCGCCGCGAGATCCGGCCGCTCGGACAACTTCGGGACAGCTTCATCGTGGCGGCCGACGCGTCGGGGCTGGTCGTGATCGACCAGCATGTCGCCCACGAGCGCGTGTTGTTCGAGCGGCACGAGCGCCAGAAGGCCGGGGGCCGCATCGACGTGCAGAAGCTCCTGACCCCGATCCTCGTGGAGCTTTCGCCCCGGCAGGCGTCGCGCATCGAGAGCCTCGTCCCGGAGCTGGCCAGCAACGGCTTCGAGGTGTCGCCGTTCGGAGGGCGGACCGTCGCCGTTTCCACGGCGCCGGCCATGCTCAAGGCCGGACAGGTCGAGGCACTGCTTCGAGAGACCCTCGACGGGATCGAGCGCGAGGAACGGAACCTCGACATCGACACGTTCCGGAAGAAGGTCGCGGCCACGGTGGCCTGCCACGCCGCGATCAAGATCAATCATCCGCTGGACGACGTCAAGATGCGCTGGCTGGTCGACGAGCTGATGAAGACCGACGTCCCGACCGTGTGCCCCCACGGCCGGCCGATCATCATCCGCTACGACCTGAGGGAGATCGAGAAGGCGTTCAAGCGGGTGTAGTGAGGATCCGCGGCCATCGGGAATTCTGCGGACCGGCATGTCGGAGTCGCGGACGAACGCGGCCAGGTATGCCGGACGGCCCGTTCGTACCCATTCCTCCCCATTCCTTCCAGCGCCGAGATGCGGGACTCTGTTCGAGACTTCGCGTTGCGATTCGTGTCTCCGAGAGCTATACGAACTGGATATGTACTGGAAAGGGGTTCGGCCGATGCGAACAGTTTCGCTGATGACCGCCAAGCAGGAGTTTTTCAAACTCATCCGCGAGGTGGAAGACGGCCATGGGATCGTTATCACGCGTCGCGGCCGCCCGATTGCCAAGATCCTCCCCCACAGAGCGGACAGGACCGATGATCCGGAGTGGGTCGCCGCCTATGAACGGATGATGGCGCGGCTACAGGAAGGGGCGTCTCTGGGCGGTCTGACGATCGATCGGGATGAACTCTATGACCATTGAGGGGCGATTTTCCGTCGATACGAACATCCTCTGGATCGATTATTCAGGCAGTGGCCATCTCACTTGCGCCAAGTCACTGGTGCAGGGAGAGCGTTTGCGGGATCTTGAACCTGTCGAAACCGCCGTCGTTGGTGAGGATGGTGTCGATCCCGTGCTCACGGCACAGGGCGGCGATCTGCGCATCGAACATCAGGTTGCCTTGCGCACCCAGTTTGCGGGCCAACCCGAGGAGGAGCCCGAGAAACTCCGGGCCAGGCCGGGCGACTTCGCAACTCGGTGCGGCGGTGATGCCTTCGATGAAGGCCGCAGCCTGCTCAACGGTCGATGGTGGGTTGAACACCCGCCGATGCGTCACAACGCGCATGAACTCCGTAACGCAGAAAATCGGGAGGGCCCATCGATCCACGCCATCGGCCAGCGCGCCAACCTGCGAGATAGCCGCGCCGTGCAACTCCATCTCGCGGCGATGAGCGTAAATCAAGATTAGCGTAAATCAAGATGTTGGTATCGACGGCGATCATGATTCGTCGATCGTTTCATACAGCGCGTCCCGGTCGGCGACGTCGACGTTGGGAGGCCTGTCTCCGCACACCGTTTCCAGCCTCAAGCGGAAACGCGGCTTGGTGACTTTCGCTTCGACGAGCCGCGCGCGCAACGCGTCCTCGACGAACTTCGCGAGTGTGGTCCCGTCCCGCTTCGCGCGTTACTTGGCCTGACGCAGAACCTGATCATTGAGATTGAGCGTTGTCTTCATCGCGAATCCTCGATCGTCGCCGAATATGGCTCAACCGTATCATTGGCGGCGGGAATCCGCAGTCCTGTCGGAATGGCCCAGCCTCCAACCGCTCTCGTTGCGAGAAGTTGAGAGTCGGTCCGGCCGGAACGTGTAAGGGCAGGACCTTGCCGCCGCCGCATCCGCGGTCGAACGCGATACCGCGAGGTCGTGTCCGGATATACTTGGGGTGAGGAGTCTAGACGTTCGAGGCGCCCATATGCGATTTGGGGAACTCGCCGACGATCCGGTGATCTTGCACACCCGCGTCGCGGAATCCCTGCGCACCACCCCCGCGGAACTCGCCGCTACGCTCGGCCTTGGGCCGAACGCGTTCGCGAGCGGGTCGCGAACCCGACGGCGCGAGACGCAGGCCCGTCTTCGTCAGTTGGTCGAGATGCTGAAACGCGTCGAGCCCGCCGTCAGTTCACCGCTTGTGTCATACGCGTGGTTCCGCTCCGAGCCGCTGCCGGGCTTCGGCGGCGCAACGCCGGGGCAGCTTCTTCAAGAAGGCCGGGCCGGTCACGTGCATGCGTACCTCGACCGGATCATGGACGGCGGCTACGCCTGAGAGTTGTCCTATCCGTACTCGAAATTGGACCCATGAACGCCGTCGAGATCGAAGAGGCCGTATCGAAACTTGCGGAGCAGCCGTTCAGCGGTAACGAGTTCCCGTTCGCGTTCCTGGAGGCTTTCGGGAACAAGGCGACGACGATCAAGCGCCTGCGGTCCGGCGCCACGAACAAGTCCGACCTCGGCGGAGTCCTCCAGCGCGGCAACATTCACATCAAGGTCTGCCCCGAAAGCGAAGCCGACGCGACGCTGTCGGCGCTGAGGGACAGCCCGGCAACATCCCGCTCGAAGGCCAAATTCGTTCTCGCGACCGACGGAAACGACTTTCGGGCCGAGGATCTGACGAATGGCGACACTCTCGCCTGCGAGTATGCCGATTTTCCGGATCATTTCGGGTTTTTCCTGCCGCTGGCCGGGATCACGACCGTCAAGCAGATTCGCGAGAGCGCTTTCGACATCAAGGCGACCGGACGGCTGAACCGGCTGTACGTCCAGTTGTTGAAGGACAACCCGGACTGGGGCGCCGCCGATCACGAACACGACATGAACCACTTCATGGCGCGGCTCATCTTCTGCTTTTTCGCGGAGGACACCGAGATCTTCAACGAAGACGGTCTCTTCACGCGCACGATCGAGCAGATGAGCGCCGGTGACAGCTCGAACACGCACGACGTCGTCCAGGAAATCTTCCGCGCCATGAACACCAAATCGGCCGTACGCGAGGCGGCCGACATCCCCCGTTGGGCCGATGGCTTCCCGTACGTGAACGGCGGGCTCTTTGCGGACACGAAGGCCGTCCCGCGGTTCAGCCGGATCGCGCGATCGTATCTTCTGCATATCGGCAACCTCGACTGGAAGAGAATCAACCCCGACATTTTCGGGTCCATGATCCAGGCCGTGGCCGACGACGAGGAGCGCGGGGCCTTGGGAATGCACTACACGAGTGTGCCCAACATCCTGAAGGTGCTTAACCCGCTCTTTCTCGACGATCTGCGCGACCAGCTCGCCGAGGCCGGCGACAACAGCCGCAAGCTGGCGAACTTGCGCAACCGCATGGCCCGGATTCGCGTGTTCGACCCGGCGTGCGGATCCGGGAATTTTCTGGTGATCGCCTACAAGGAGATGCGGGAGATCGAGGCAGAGATCAACAGGCGTCGGCGGGAGAATGGCCGCCGGTCCAACATCCCGCTGACCAACTTTCGCGGGATGGAGATCAGGGATTTTCCGGCTGAGATCGCCCGCCTCGCTCTGATCATCGCCGAGTATCAGTGCGATGTGCTCTATCGTGGGCAGCGCCAGGCACTAGCCGAGTTCTTGCCGCTCGAAGCCATGAACTGGATCACATGCGGCAATGCCTTACGGATAGACTGGCGCAGCATCTGCCCGCCCACAGGGACCGGAGTAAAGAAACACGCCGATGATCTGTTTGAAACGCCACTGGATCAGCCCGAGATCGATTTCGAATACGATGGCGGGGAGACCTACATTTGTGGAAACCCACCCTATCTCGGCCAGGCGAGACAGAATGCAACCCAGAAGCAGGAACTTGCGTCGATACTAGGTCGGTATCCCACCAACAGTGGAGCGATCGATTACGTTTCAGGTTGGTTGGTCAAGGCCGCCGAATACAACAGCTTTTGCCTCGCACCCTATGCGTTTGTGACGACAAACTCGCTCTGGCAGGGGCAACAAGTTGCAACGGTGTGGCCAATTATCCGAAACCACGGCGGCGCCATTTTCTTTGCATATCCGTCCTTCAAATGGAGCAACTTGGCCACACACAACGCTGGCGTCATCGTGTCCATTGTCGGAATCGATCACACCGCCCGTCATGATCGTCGGCTGTTCGATTTCGGAAAAGACCGCGTGTGGCGGGCCAAGAAAACCGCCGTGATCAACGCCTATCTCACCGCTGGCGAGGACATAATCGTATCCGCTAGATCGGCCGGGCATCCTCAGCTTTCTCAAA
>JAJEDW010000225.1 GCA_022821265.1 Acidobacteriota bacterium | reverse complement strand
CCGGGACTGGGCGGTTCTGGGGCGGGATCAATCGCGCGCCAGCTGAATGGATTGACATTGATCTGCCTAACGGACAGGTCCACCTGACGTATTCCACGCTGGTGCATCCCGGAGACACATGGGACGACATGTGGGAGAGCGTGCGGACTTACGTTCCCAGGGTGAAGGAACGCGTCGCGCCGAACGAGCCGTTCGGCGTCTCCCTCCGCTTGTCGGCCTCATCGGCCGAAACGCTGGTCAACGATCGGAAGGCGCGCGACGAGCTCAAGAAGTTCCTTGCCGACAACGACATGTACCTGTACACGGTCAACGCGTTTCCGTATGGGCCGTTCAAGGGCCGCATCGTCAAGGAAGACGTCTACGAGCCGGACTGGCGCAGCCGCGAGCGCACCGAGTACACGATCAACGTGGCCGAGGTTCTCGGCGACGTGGCGCCGGAGGGGTCGGCGCCGTCGATCCAGAGCGCGCCGCTGGGGTTCAAGCCGCGCGTGACGGGTCCGGACGTGGTGTCGCGCTACACCGAGAATGTCCTCCGGGTCGTATCGCACCTGGTCGGCCTCGAGGCGCGCACGGGCCGCGCCGTCGGCCTGGCGCTGGAACCGGAGCCGTACTGCTTTCTGGAAACCACCGACGAAGCCGTCGACTACTTCACGAACCATCTGTACACGGGCGCCGCGGCCGAGACCGTGGCGCGTTCGGCGGGCATTCCGATCTCCGAGGCGCACGTCGCGTTGCGGCGGCACGTGGGCGTCGTCTACGACATCTGCCACCAGGCCGTCGAGTACGAGGACATCGCGGCGTCGCTCCAGAAACTGGTCGACGCCGGGATCCCCGTGTTCAAGTTGCAGGAAGCGGCGGCCGTCCATGTCCCGGAGGTCACCCAGGAGACCGTCGACGCGTTGGCGAAGTATGCCGAGACGATCTATCTGACCCAGACGATCCAGAAGAAGGACGGCCGGTTCACCAAGTTCCTGAACCTGGAAGACGCCTTCGAGGCGTGGCGGACCGATCCGGGGCCGCGCGAGTGGCGCACGCACATCCACGTTCCCGTGTTCCTGGACGACCTGGGTCCGTTCCGAACCACCCGCTTCGCGATCGAGGACGCGCTCAGGTTCCACCGGGCGAACCCCCTGTCGCGTCAACTCGAGATCGAGACCTATACATGGGACGTGCTCCCGGACAACCTTAAGACCGGGGACATCGTCGAGTATGTCTGCCGCGAGATCGAGTGGGTGCGGGAGCAGGTCGTTTAGCGGCCGCGCGCAAGGAGCCCCGATCATGCACTACGTCGGACGATACGATGACACGGCGCAGACGACGCCTTCCGTCTATCGGGACCACTCGACGGGATACACGGAATGCGCCCTCGTCACCCGCGCCCAGGGTTCCCTCCATACGGGCCTCGGCATGAGCCGCCTGGCGCCCGGGGGGACGCTGGCGCCGCACGTGCATTCCTACGAGGAAGGGTTCTACGTGCTGGAAGGGCAAGTGGTGGCGGGCATCGGCGAGGAAGCGCGGCTGCTCGGGAGCGGAGACTACGGCGTGATCAAGGTCGGGACGCTTCATTCGTGGCGCAACACCGGCTCGGAACCGGCGCGCTGGCTGCAGATGGCCGCACCGCAGCCGCGCCCCGAAGGCGGCGACACGTTCTTCGCGAAGAACGCGGAGGCTCCCCTCGCGGCCGCGTCCCTCGACGAGGCCGGCCCCGGCGCGAGCCTGCTCGGCCACTTCGACATGGGCCAGGTGCCGGCCGTCGGTGAACGGTCCACGGCGGCGGGGCTGGAAGGCGTCTTCCTGAACTGGATCATCGACGAGAGTTTCGGCTCGAGGCACCACCGGTGGGCGTTCATCGAGTATCAACCGGGGGTCGGAATCGGATCGCACGACCACGCGTTCGAAGAGAGCTACTTCATTCTCGACGGGGAGATCGACGGGACGCTGGACGGGGAACACTATCACGCCGGGCCCGGGGACGTGCTGTGGACCGGCGTGGGGTGCGTCCATTCCTTCAAGAACAACAGCGCCGCGCCGGTATGCTGGCTCGAAACGTTTTCGCCGCAGCCGCCGGCGGAGAACGCCTTCCGTTTCGCCGCCGAATGGGAGCAGCGCGCGGCGGAACTGGCAGGCGGCCACTGAGTTCCGGTATCGGAACCGATCGGGAGACACAGGGAGATGATCAGGGCAGCGATCGTGGGGCTCGGCTGGTGGGGCCAGACGTTGGTGGAAGCCGCCGAGGGCAGCGATGCGATCCGGTTCGTGTCGGGGACGACGCGAACGATGTCGGACGCGGTGAAGGACTTCGCCGGGGCGCAGGGCTTTCGGCTCGTCGAGGGCTACGACGCGCTGCTGGCGGACCCGGATCTGGACGCCGTCGTCCTGGCGACGCCGCATTCCACGCACGCGGCGCAGGTCATCGCGGCCGCCGAAGCCGGCAAGCACGTCTATTGCGAGAAACCGTTCGCGCTGACCAAGGCCGACGCGGAGGCGGCGGTCGCGGCCGCCGACCGTGCCGGCGTCGCTCTCGGACTGGGTTACAACCGGCGGTTTCACCCCGAGATGACGAAGCTTCGCGAGCGCATCCAGGCCGGGGAACTCGGCGTGATCATGCACGTGGAAGCGAACATGACGTTCCCGAACGCGTTGATGCTCAAGCCCACGCAGTGGCGGGCCAGCCGGAGCGAGACGCCGTGCGGAGGGTTGACGCCGATGGGCGTCCACGCCATCGACGGCATGATCGACCTCTGCGGCAACGTGGATCACGTGTTCTGCCAGAGCTTCACCCGGGTCGTCGAGATCGACAGCGACGACACGACGTCGATCCTGTTCCGGATGAAGGACGGCATGTCGGGGTACCTGGGCACCTTGACGGCGACGGGCGGGGGATTCAGCTTCCAGGTCTTCGGTTCCAAGGGCTGGGTCCGGCTCGAGGGCATGACGCACGTGGCCGGGGCGTCGTCCGAAGAACGGCGCACGCGCCTGTTCGGCACCTGCAAGTTCAAGCCGGCCAAGGGTCCGGCCGAGGTCTGGGACGCGGAAACCTGTGACGTAAGCCGGGCGTCGCTGGAAGCGTTCGCCGCCGCCGCGGCCGGAGGCCCCGCCTACCCGATTCCCGTCGACCAGATGATTCACGGCGCGGCCGTCACCGAGGCCGTGGTCCGGTCCGCGGCTTCAGGAAAGGTGGAGGGCGTCGCCTGAGCGCGTCGCCGGCCGGATAATACTCTCCGGCAGGCAGGTTCTTTCATGCTCCTTTAGTGGTAGCATCCCGCCCTATGTCGACACGAAGCGGCGCAAGTCTTCCCGGCAGCCCCACCGGCGTCACGGGGCTGGCGATGTGGTTCCCGTGCGCGACGATGGCGGCCTGTTCCGCGCTGTCCTTCATCGACCGGCAGGCGCTGGCGTTGCTGTCGCCGACCATCCTCGAAGAAACCGGCCTGAACGTGACGGAGTTCGGCGTCATCGCTTCCGCGTTCTTCGTGGCGTACACGGTCGGAAATCCGGTCTGGGGAACGCTTCTGGACCACTGGGGGCTCCGGGTCGGAATGCTGGCCGGGGTCGCGTTGTGGACGGCGGGCAGCGTTTCGCACATCCTGATGGCCAGCGTCCTGGGATTCGCGACCGCTCGGGCGATCCTGGGGTTCGGGGAGGGCGCGACGTTTCCCGGAGGACTGAAGACGGCGGTCGAGTCTCTTCCGTCGGAGCGCCGGGCGATGGGAACGGCCGTGTCCTTCAGCGGCGGCACGCTCGGGGGCGCCGTGGCGCCTCTCATCCTGGTGCCCATCGGGGTGATGTTCGGTTGGCGCGCCGCTTTCATCTTGACCGGCGTATTGGGTGTCGCGTGGATGCTGTTGTGGCTTGCCGTCGGACGGCCTCCGTTTCTCCCGAAGACCGAACGCAAGTCCACCCGAATCGACCTGCCAAACCCGGCCGAACGCCGGTTCTGGGCGCTCGTATTCAGTTATGCCCTGCCGGCGATCTCGCCGGGACCGATCCTGACGATCATCCCTCTCTATTTCGAGCGCGGCCTCGGAATCGATCAGGCTGGCCTGGCCGCCTACATGTGGGCCCCGCCGCTGGCCTGGGGCGTCGGGTATTTCTTCTGGGGGTGGATCGCGGACATTTACGCGACGGGGAATTCGCGCCCGGTGGGTCTGTTCTCCCTGCTCGTGGTCTGTTCGCTGACCTTCGGTTTAGGCACGTGGACGCAGTCTGCCGTCATCGCCACGATCGTGATTTCGTTTTCCGCCTTCATCGGCGGCGGGTTTCAGATGGTCGCGTTGAAAGCCGGTTCCTACGCGTTCCCACGCGAGCAGGCCGGCAAGATGATGGGTATCGCTTCAGGATCCTGGTCGCTGGCCAACGCGGCCCTGCTGCCGATCCTGGGGTGGTTGTTCGACCTGGGGAACTACGGTCTTGCGTTCTGGCTGATCGCGCTGTGTCCGCTGACCGGAATACTGATTTGGCTCAAGTTGAGCCGCGGCGCTGACGCGGCGTCCGCAGAGACCGCATAGACTCTCGGAGGATTCGATTCATGTTGAAGGCGACCGCGGGGAAGACACTGCCCGCCACGATCATCGGCTCGCTGCCGCGCCCGAGTTGGTACACGGAAAACCTGGGAACCAAGTCGTTCCTCGACGCGATGGTCATATCGAGGTTCCGCGAACAGTACGTGGACGCCTTGTCGGTGTACCTGCGGGATCAGGAGGTGGCCGGGCTGGACATCTGCACGGACGGGGACTGCCGGTTCGACCAGGACATCGGCGGGCAGAGCTGGACCAGCTATCCGCCGCACCACATGTCGGGCTTCGAGACCGACCATCCCAAGCTGGCGCGCGCCGGCGCCGGCGGGATCGGATTCCCGCGCGGGCACATTCTGCACGACTACCTCGAAGCGCGCGTGATGCCGAAGATCATCGGCCCGGTGGGGCGCGGCGAGATGCAGTACGCGGAGATCTGGAAGGCCGCGCAGCGGCTGACCGACCGGCCCGTCAAGTTCGGGACGGTGACCCCGGAACTCGTGGCGTTCGCCGTCGGTGACGAGCACTACACGGACATCCGTTCGCGCATCATGGCGATCAGCGACGCGTTCAACGAGGAACTCCACGACCTGGCCGACGCGGGTTGTCCGGTCATCCAGATGGAAGAGCCGCAGATCCACCTGCTGGCCGCCCGCGGCATCGTCGACGACGTCATCAATCCGGAGTTCATGTTGAAGGTCTTCAACAACACGGTCCGGGGGCTGCGCGACAAGACCGAGGTGTGGTGTCACACCTGCTGGGGCAATCCCTCGCAGCAGCGCATGTTCGCCGAGGTGCAGTCCTACAAGCCGGCCCTGGAAATCCTGAACCAGGTCGATGCGGACGTGATCACGTTCGAGACCAAGAGCTCGGGCACTGCGGACCTGGAGGCCATCGGCGAGCAGATCACCGACATGAAGGTCGGCATCGGCGTCATCGACCACCACACTCTTCAGATCGAATCGCCGCAGGAAGTGGCCGATCTCGCGCGGGAAGCGCTGAAACACGTTCCGCCCGAGCGCCTCATCCTGTGCTCGGACTGCGGAATGGGGCGCGAAGGCATGAGCCGCCGGCACGCGTCCTACAAGATGGTATCGCTGGTGCTGGGCGCCAACATCGTCCGCGAGGAGCTGGGCCTTCCCACGGCGGAATGCATGGCGGCGGATCCCAAGTATTCCCTGATCCGCGGGGCCTGACGCGGCCGGACGGCCGGCGATGAAGGTCGCAGTCCTCGGTTCCGGACCGGGCTGGCACACGCGTGACCTTGTCCGGGCCCTCGAGCAGCGTGGCCACGAGGGGCGCTTTATGCCCGTCGACTCCATCGTCGCCCGTGTGGGGGCGGACCCGCGAATCGCGATCGAGGGGACGGACCTGGGCTCGATGGACGCCGTCATCCTGCGGGCGTTCCCCCGCGGATCGCTCGAGCAGATCGTCTTCCGGATCGACGCCCTGCACCAACTGGAACGGCTTGAGGTCCCGGTCGTGAATCCGGCCCGCGTCATCGAGCGCACCGTCGACAAGTTCCATACATCCGCCCTGCTCGAGGCCGCCGGTCTGCCGACGCCGCGCACCGTGGCGGCCGAGAGCATGGACGCTGCGATGGAAGCGTTTCGTGAGATGGGCGACGTGATCGTCAAGCCCCTGTTCGGCTCCAACGGCCGCGGGATCGTGCGGGTGACGGACGAGGAACTCGCCTACCGTGTCTTCCGGGCGCTGGACATGGAACGGGCGGTCCATTACGTCCAGGAAGCCGTGCCGTCGGGCGACGACGGCGCGGGCCGGGACGTGCGCGTGTTCGTCGTGGGGGGCCGAGTCGTCGCGTCGATCTGGCGCACGGGTGAGGGCTGGCGCACCAACCTGTCGCGCGGGGGGCGCGCCGCCCGGGCCGAGCTGTGCGACGCATGGCGGGACCTGGCGCTGGAGGCGGCCGGCGTCGTCGGCGCGGAATATGCCGGGGTGGACCTGCTCCCGGCCCCCGACGGGACCGCATACGTGCTCGAGGTCAACGGCAGTCCCGGTTGGCGCGGCCTCCAACCGTTCGCCGGCGCCGACGTCGCGGGGGCGATCGTGGAGCATCTGGAAACGCGGGCGCCGCCAGCGGGTTGAAGGCGTCCGGTCCATCCTGCCGGTTGCGGCGCCCGAAGCGCCCGGCTAAGATCGTCGGTTCCGATTCCGCAACCGATTTCGACGGAGGTTTTTCCTTGGAATACGTCAGCCTCGGGTCCAGCGGCCTGAAAGTCTCGCGCGTCTGTCTGGGCACCATGACCTACGGATCGAAGGGCTGGCGCCCCTGGGTGCTGGAGGAAGACGAGAGCCGCCCGTTCATCCGGCGCGCCTTCGAGTTGGGTATCAACTACATCGATACGGCCAACATGTACTCGCTGGGCGCCAGTGAGGAAATCCTGGGGCGCGCTCTCGCGGAGTTCGCGCCGCCGCGCGACCGGTATGTCGTGTCGACGAAGCTTTACATGGCCATGGGCGACGACCCGAACCAGTGGGGACTGGGCCGGAAGCATATCAAGCACTCCGTCGAGGACAGCCTGCGGCGGCTGGGCCTGGACTACGTCGATATCCTGATCATCCATCGTTTCGACGAGCGGACGCCCGTGGAGGAAACCCTGCGCGCCCTGGACGACCTGGTCCGCGAAGGCAAGGTTCTCTATACCGGCGCG
Source organism: Acidobacteriota bacterium (assembly GCA_022821265.1). Lineage (GTDB taxonomy): Bacteria > Acidobacteriota > Terriglobia > 20CM-2-55-15 > 20CM-2-55-15 > JAJEDW01. The sequence goes on along the minus strand of JAJEDW010000225.1, from coordinate 6,643 downwards.
TCGTCGATGATGGCGTGGCAGTTTTCCAAGCTCCTGTACGCGGCCGACGGTCTGGGCGTCGCCCGGATGATCCTCATGCAGAACCACTACAACGTGGTCTACCGCGAGGAAGAGCGCGAAATGATCCCGTTGTGCCTGGATCAGGACGTGGCCGTGACGCCGTACAGCCCCCTGGCGCGCGGCTTCGTGGCCGGGAACCGGCGGCCGGAGGATTTCGGGGATACGTTGCGGGCCCGGGTCGACGACTACTCCAAGGGGCTCTATTTCAAGCCCGGCGACTTCGCCGTCGTCGACCGCGTCACCGAAGTGGCCGCGAAGCACGGGGTCAGCAACGCGCGGACGGCTCTCGCCTGGGTGCTCCACCAACCGGCCGTCCGCACGGTCGTCATCGGGTCGACCCGGTTGGAGCAGCTCGACGACCTGGCGGCCGCCGTCGATCTCGAGTTGTCCGCCGACGATCTGCGGCTCATGGAAGAGCCCTACGAGCCGCATCCGGTGCTGGTCGGAAGGCAGCGGTAGGCGTCATCGCCTGCATGGAAACCGCTTGGATGGGTGAAATTAGGTGATATAAAGGTCGGGCTCATGGCCAAGCGATACGGATTGATAGCGGTGCTGGCGCTGGCGACGATGGCCGGACTGGCGCCGGCGCTGGCGGCGCATGGCGTGGCCGAGGGCGACGCCGAGTTCGTGCAGGCGGTCGACGGCCCCGCCGTCGGGCCGTTCATGTACCTGGGCGCCAAGCACATGGTCACCGGATACGACCACCTGGCCTTTCTCCTGGGCGTCATCTTCTTCCTGTACAGGTTGAAGGACGTCGTGCTCTACGTGAGCCTGTTCACCGTCGGACACAGCCTGACGCTGCTGGGCGGCGTTCTGGGAGGCATCGAGGCCAACGCCTACCTGATCGACGCCGTGATCGGAATGTCCGTCGTCTACAAGGCTTTCGACAACATGGGCGGGTTCCGGTCGCTGGTCGGGTTCCAACCCGATACGCGCGTGGCCGTCATGATATTCGGGTTGTTCCACGGATTCGGGCTGGCCACCAAGCTGCAGGAATTCACGCTCTCGGAGAACGGATTGGTCACCAACATCATCAGCTTCAACGTCGGGGTCGAAATGGGACAGATCCTGGCGTTGATCGGGGTGTTGATCGTCCTGAGCTTCTGGCGGACACGGCCCGGATATCTCAGGCACGCGTTTCTGACCAACAGCGTGCTGATGGGAGTGGGTTTCGTCCTGACCGGCGTCCAGTTGGCCGGTTACTTCCTGGCGCCGGCGGCATGAGAGTCAACGAGACCAGGGACCCGCCGTCGCTGAAGCAGTTGGCCCGGGCCACCGTGGCCGCCCTGGTCGTGGCCGCCGTCGTTCTGGCGGTCGTCGTGATCCCGGCCGAATACGGCGTCGACCCCACCGGGATCGGCGAGGCCCTGGGTCTGGTCATCCTGTCGGACCCGGCGGCCGCCACCGCGGCGGACGTACGCGGGGACGGCCTCGTCGCCGAAGCCGACGTGCCCCGCTCCGACCGGATCACGTTCGACCTGGATCCCGGTGCGTTCGTCGAGTACAAGTACCGGCAGGAGCCGGGCCAGTCGATGCTGTACGCCTGGCGGGCCTCCGGGCCCGTGCGGTCCGAGATGCACAGCGAGGCCGACGGCGCTCCGACCGGAACGGCGGAGTTCTTCGAGATCATCGAGTCCACGGAGGCGGCGCAGGGAAGCTACACGGCCCCGTTCCCGGGCATTCACGGGTGGTACTGGCTGAACCTGAGCGACGATGCCCCGGTTACCGTCACGTTGACCAGCACGGGGTTCTACACCTACGCCATGGAATTCCGGGACGGGTCGCGCCGCCGCTACGAGCCGGATCCGATCGAGATTCCGCTGCCAGTCGCGGAACCCGAATAGACGCCGCCCCCACGCAGGCTAACCTGTGTTGTCGACGCCCTTGTTGCCCGCGATCGCCGCGAACAGGATCCCGCCGACCATGGCGAAGAGCGAGAACAGGATCACGTTGAAGACCAGCGACGCCAACACGAAGATCAGCGGGGATTCCGAGAACTGGAGAATCAGCTCCAGCAACTCGGGGTCGATTCCGGGCGCGGCTTCCAGGATCAGTTCCTCGATTTCGGCGGGGTCCATTGCGAAGGCGGCCAGAAGCCGGAACGGAATCCCGATGATTGTCGCGACGACGCCTCCGAACAGCCCGCTGAGCACGCCCACGAAGGCCCCGTCGCCGAGCGGCAGCGTCGCCCATCCTCCGGGCCGTTCCCTTCCCAGCAGCCATGCGCCCAGCGCCCCGCCGCCGACGGCCCACATGCAGCAGATACAGTTGCCCCACTGGACGATCGGAATCGCCGACAGGGCCCCGAGCACCGCCCCGGCGATCAGCGCGGGCCGGAAGTAGCTTGCCGTGTCGGATTCGGGCGAGCCGGGGGCGGAAGTCCCGGCGGCCGTCCCGCATTGCATGCAGTACTGGGCCGAGTCGGCAAGCCGTGCGCCGCATTGGCTGCAGGTTCTCATGGAGCGTTCTCCAGGATCCGGCCGGAAGGAACCGTCCGCCGCCGATCCAGCAACTCGCGAATTCCACGTTCCACGAAGCCGGCGGCGGCCAGTCCGAGGAGCAGACCCGACAGGGCGCGGGTGACTTCCCAGTCGATCCAGAGGCGGGCCGCGATGAACTCGGCGCCCATCGCGCCCAATGCCAGCCGGAGCAGCCAGGTGCGGGGAGCCAGGCGCACGGCCAAGGCGGCCAGGGCTCCGAAATAGATGGCCGTGCAGCGGATGCAGACGGCCAGCGGTTCGCCGCCGAGATGCCAACTGCGTTCCGTCATCTGGTGGCAGATCGTCGAGAAGAACGCGTATATCGAGTCGAGCCCGGCGATCGGGGCCAGCAGGATCGCCCCGCACCATACGGCGGCTGCGCTCCATAGAATTGCGTGCAACCGGCCCGCGGCCATTGCGGTGACGGAGGAAAGCGTGGACATTTCCGATTCGTCGATCATCCGGCGCATCGCGCCCCTCGGGCGGGACCGCCGGGTCCCGATTGTAGCAGGACGCGGACGGGCGAAAACCGTTGAATTGCTTGACTGACACGGGGTGGGTGCTATCATTTTCGAACCCGATAATGATCGGCATCGCGCATATCTGAGGTGGATTATGAGCCGTAGAATCATGGTGGGGATTCTCGCCGTCCTGTTGCTGAGCTTCCACGCGCCGGCGTCGGCGCAGGACGACCGCGAGAGCGCGCGTCTCGAACGCGCGAACCGCGCTCTGGAGCGCTGGCTCGACGAGGACGTGCAGTACATCATCACGGGCGAGGAGAAGTCCGCGTTCGAAGCGTTGACGACGGACGAGGAACGCCAGCAGTTCATCGAGTCGTTCTGGCTGCGCCGCGACCCGACGCCCGATTCCATCCGGAACGAGTATCGCGAGGAGCACTATCGGCGCATCGCCTATGCCAATGAGCGCTTCCAGTCGGGCATTCCGGGCTGGAGGACCGACCGTGGGCGCATCTACATCCTCTACGGCGAGCCGGACAGCAAGGAAACGCACCCGACGGGCGGTTTCTGGGAGCGGCCGTTCGCCGAAGGCGGCGGCAACACGGTGACCTACCCGTTCGAGCAGTGGCGGTACCGGTATATCGCGCACATCGGGCAGGAAGTCATCTTCGAGTTCGTCGATCCGAGCTTTTCCGGCGAGTATCGCCTCGCCATCAGCCCGCACGAGAAGGACGCGCTGGCGAACGTTCCCGGCGTCGGCCTGACGCTTTACGAGCAGATGATCGGCGAGAAGCAGTATCGCGGACCGGGCCTGCAGACGGGCGAGACGCTCGACGGCCGCATCAATCAGTTCGATCTGCTCGAGCAATGGGCCAAGGCGTTCCAGCCTCCCGAGATCATGTTCACGGACCTGGAAGCCATCGTCACGACGAACCTGTCCTACAACCTCCTGCCTTTCGACGTGGTCACCCACTTCGTCCGCGTGACCGAGGAGACGGTGAACGTCCCGCTGACGGTCCAGGTGCGAAACCGTGACGTGGCGTTCCAGGAAGAACAGGGCGTCCATCACGCGGTTCTGAACATTTTCGGCCAGATTACCGGTATCAACGGACGGATCGCCGAAACGTTCGAGGACACGGTCGAGATTCCCATTCCCGATGCCCTGTACGCGCGCTCTCTCGATTCGGCCCGCGTCTACCAGAAGACCGTGCCGTTGCGTCCGGGCCGCTACAAGCTGGACCTGGTCATCAAGGACATTCACAGCGGCAACGTGGGCACGCTCACCGAGGCGCTGACCGTGCCGCGGTATCCCGAGGGGCAACTGGCCGCGAGTTCGTTGATCATCGCCGACCTGATCGAGCCGATTTCGACGCGCAGCTTCGGTACCGAGCAGTTCGGGCTGGGAGACCTGAAGGTTCGACCCAGCGTCGGCGCGGAGTTCCGGACCGGGGACGCACTGAACTACTGGCTCCAGGTCTACCACCTCGCGATCGACGATGCGTCGTTCAGGCCTTCGGCGACGATCGAGACCCTGATCCTGCGGGACGGCGAGCAGATCGAGCGCATCGTCGAAAGCACCGACGACTTTTCGAACGCGGCGCGGCAGATGACGCTGCACAAGACGATCATGCTCGACGGCTTCACGCCGGGTGAGTATTCGCTCCAGGTGCGCGTCATCGACAATCTCGGAGGCAACGTCACGGCGCAGACCGGACGGTTCACGGTGGTTCAGCCCGTCGCCGCGAACGAGTGACCTGAACGAAGCCCACTCGATTCGCGCGCGGCGCCCGACGGCTTGTCCGCGCCGGACGAGTCCGAACGCGGGTGGTCACGGAGCGTTTCAGCGAATGCTTCTCCCGATGCGGGGCATGATGCGCGAACGGGCCCGACAGCGATGGCTTCCGGCCGTGTGCGCGTTCCTGGTGGCCGTGGCCTCCATCCCTATCGCTTCGGCGGAACAACTCTTTTCGGTTGATTCCAGCATTGCCGGCCGTGTTCACGACGCGGCCGGGGCGCCGCTGGCGGGCGCGCTCGTGGCCGTGCGAACCGGCGGCGCGGAGGGCGAGGACCACGTGGCCGTGACGGACCGCCGCGGCCTGTTCACGGTTTCCGATCTGGCGCCCGGCCGTTATTCCCTGCGGGTCACCAAACCTCGCTTCCTCCCGACGCTGGCCGGCAGTGTCCAGGTGGAACCGGGCGCGCGTCTCGTGCTGACGCTGGAGTTGCAGACCGCGCTCGACGTCATTCGGCAGGGAGTCCGCCGCGGCGACCTGGAAGAGATGAAGTGGATCCTGCGCAGCTCGCCGGCCGCCCGTCCGGTTCTGCATTGGGCGGATGCGGGGCGCGATGCGGCCGCCTCCGCGTCCGGGGTCCCGGCGTCGCGGGCGACGGCCGCGGGGTACTTGCAGGTCTATTCCACCGCCGTCGAGTCGGCCGCGGGCATGACCGACACCGTCGGCTCGGAATTCGCGTTCCGCTTGCCGGTGGCGTCCGGGGCGCAGGTGTCGTTCGCGGGCCAGTACACGGAAGCCGGAAACCGGCCGACCGGTTTCACGGCGACCTACGACTTCGCGCCGGGCGAGAGCAAACACGAGACGCTGGCGCTCAGCATGCGCCGCGGCGCTCTCATGGAGGGCGCCTACGGCAGCGGGGCCGGCGAGGTCCAGGTGGAGTACGACGAGAGGATACAGTGGTCCGATCGCCTGGTGTTCGATTACGGCGCGACGATCGGCTACACCGACGGGGCCGGCGGGCGGAGCTACCTCCGGCCCGAACTGGGAATCACGTGGGTGAACGGATCCGGGAGCACGCTGTCGGCGGCCGTCTCCCGCAGAGCGCCGGTGGATGCGGGCGATCCGATTCGCGGGCGGGAATACTTCGATCGGGCCGTGTACGTGCCGCCGGCGCTGGAACGGTACAACCACGTCGAAGTCGGGGCCACTTACGCGTTGGGCCGCGGCTTCCAGGTATCCGTCGCCGGTTTCCGCGACGAGATGGGAACGCAGGCCTTTCTAGTGGATGCGGAAGATGGCCGGCGCGGGATCGTGTTCTTCGATGGTTCCGGGTTTCCCACCACGGGCGTGCGATTCCATGTCGACCGGGCGTTCCGCAATGTCCAGGCCGGAGTGGCCTACACCTACGCGAACGCCGTGGGCTTCGATCCGGACGTGATTTCGCCCGAGAACCTGCACGCCGAAGCGAGCCGGCGCAACCTGCATACCGTCACGGCCCGGGTCAAGACGGAAATTCCTCTGACGCAGACCGCCGTCACGGCGGTCTACCGGTGGGTCTCCGGCTTTTCGCTGGCGCCCGTGGACCCGTATCAGCGATTCGCGGAGTACAACGACCCGACTATCAGCATCACGTTGGCGCAGGACCTGCCGTCGCCCAAAATGCTGCCGGCCCGGTTCCAGGCGATCGTGGATGCCCGGAACCTCATGGAGCCGTCATTCGGGTCGCGCCGAACCGTCTACGCGGGATATCCGCGGTTGCTGAAAGGCGGGATCCACATACGTTTCTAGCCGCGGCGGGGCGCGCGGCCGCGAGCGGCCATAATCCTTGTCGTCGGTCCTCCGGGAACAGGTGAATGGTGGGAACGAGCGCCCGAATCAGCAACGGCCCCGCGTTCGGCGCGGGGGCTGGAGG
>JAJEDW010000165.1 GCA_022821265.1 Acidobacteriota bacterium | reverse complement strand
CCCGGCTTCAGCGACGCGGGCATCGAGATCAACCTGTCGGCGAACCAGACCTACCGCGAGAACTTCGAGTTGCAGGTGGGGACGGTGGCGACGGCCGTGGAGGTGATCTCCGACGCCGACGCCTTGCTGGCGACGACGGGGGCCTCGGTGGGCGACGCGCTTCCGGAGGAGGAAGTGCTGGCGCTGCCGCTGGCGACGCGCGACGTGTTCGATCTGCTGGACACGACGGCGGGCCTGGTGCGGGACCGGAACGAGGACGACGCGACGAACTTCGCCGGGACGCGGGTTTCGGCGGTGAACACGACGCGGGACGGCATTCCGGTGTCGGACGGGCGTTACCTGGACTGGAACGGGGCGTTCTCGGCGACCTACTCGAGCCCGGACCTGGTCGAGGAAGTGCAGGTTTCCGTCGGAACGGTCGACTCTGCGGCGGGCCGGGGATCGTCCCAGGTACGTCTGCAGACGCGCTCGGGGACGAACGAGTTTCACGGGGCGTTGTTCTACACGACCAACAACTCGGCCTTGAACGCCAACGGCTGGTTCGAGAACCTCCGTGGCCAGGAAAAGGACTGGGAGAACCGGAACCAGTACGGCGGCCGGTTGGGGGGGCCGATCCTGCGGAACCGGGCGTTCTTCTTCGTCCTGATCGACAACCAGCAGTACCGGACGCGCGAGAACGTGATCGGGTCGGTGTGGACCCCGACCGCGCGCCAGGGCATCTTCCGGTATTGGCCGGGCGTGGAGAACGACAACGCGCTGGGCGGGTCGGGGGCCTCGGTGGATTTCAACGGCAACCCGACGCAACCGGCGGGCGCCACGGGACCGCTCCAGAGCATCCACCTGTTCGATGACGTGATGGACCCGCACCGCGGGACCGGCATCTAGAACAACGCTTACTTGCAGGAAACGCTGCGCCGGATGCCGACGCCCAACGACTTCACGGTGGGCGACGGATTGAACACGGCGGGCATCTCGTGGGTCCGGAGCGTTTCGGGCGACGACAACGCGGCCTGGACGTCGCAGAACACGAACCGCGAGCAGTTGAACGTCCGCCTGGACTATCAGGTGACGGATGGCAACAAGGTCAACTTCGTCATGTCGCGTGAGCGCAACACGGCTTCGAATTCGGACCCGACCTGGCCGGACGGGTTCGCGGGCTCGCAGTTCCGGGCGCCGCGAATCTACTCGGCGCAGTGGACCTCGTCGGTCACGCCGACCGTGCTCAACGAGTTCCGGTTCGGTTACCGCGAGACGAACTGGCATGGCCGGACGGCTTTCAGCGACGGATGCTGCTTCGGCGAGGGTCAGTTCAACGACGGCCTGACCGATCAGGCGCGCGAGATCTTCGACACCTACTTCCAGTTCTCGAACGGGTATCCGTGGCTTCAGAACCTGCAGTCGATCGGCGGCAACAAGTGGATGGCCGTTCCCGCCCTGGGATCGACGCGGACGCAGAGCAGCCCGTTGTGGGTGTTTTCCGACAACGTGAGTTGGGTCGTCGGGTCGCACTCGTTCCAGGCCGGCTGGGAAGGCACCTGGGCCGACTCGGACGGCTGGAACAGCGGCAGCCTCTGGCCCAACGTCGGGATCGGCGACGGCAACTTCCCGATCGAGAACATCGAAGGGCGGTTCGACGGATTGCAGAACGCCGACGCCGGTACGGCCGAAGCGATTCTGAACGACCTGTCGGGATCGGTCGGCAACCTCGTGATGGGGTATATCGTGAACGACCCGTCGCGCGGGTTCGACGACATCCTGGTGACGCCGAAGCAGAACCTGAATTATCACCAGGACGACTGGGCGGCCTACTTCAAGGACGACTGGAACGTCACGCAGAACCTGACGATCAACTACGGCGTCCGCTGGGACGTCTACGGCGTGCCGTACGAGGCCAAGGGCCTGAACACGGCGCCGGACAACCCGGAGCTGTTGATCAACGGAGGAGCGAACAACCCGAACGACCTGATCCGTTTCATTCAGGTCGGGCGGTTCAGTCCGAACCCGGACCGCGGGCTCTATCCGAAGGACTGGAACAACATCGCGCCCAGCTTCGGCTTCAGCTACAACGTGCCGTGGCTGGACCGGACCACGGTCGTCCGCGGCGGATTCGGCATTTCCTACTCGGGCGCGGCGACGTTCCTGCAGTACGACTTCGGCCCCGGCCGCAACCCGGGCAAATCGTACACGGCCAGCGCCACTCCGACCGAGTTCACAGCGGCGCCCGGTATCGTCGGGAACCCCGACGCCGCGACCGTGCAGTTCCCGCTGCCGAACCCGATCGAGCCGTTCGGCACGGTGCCGCTGACCAACCGGCGCGTGGACGCGTTCGTCTACGCCCCGGACCGGCGGATCCCTTATATCCAGAACTTCAACGTCTCGGTCGAGACCGAGATCGCTCCCAACACGAACCTGAGCGTCTCCTATGTCGGGACCACGGGCGTGTCGCTGTGGGGCGAGCGTGAGTTGAACGAGTACGAGATCTTCAACAACGGCATTCTCGACGCGTTCAACATCGTCCGCGGGGGCGGGACGGCGCCGCTGTTCGAAGACATGTTCGAAGGCCTGCGCTTCGGCGGCTGCGTGATCGGCGCGGACGGCTGCACGGCGTCGTCGTCGCTGCGGACCTGGAGTCAGACTCGCGGCTGGTTCGCGAACGGCGAGGCGGCCGGTTTCGCCGAGTTCCTGAACTCGACGCCGGCGGCCGGCGGCGGCTGGGGCGGCATGCTCCGGGCCAACGGTTATCCGGAAGACTTCATCGTGATCGCTCCGCAGTTCGACGACGTGGACGTGTACGGCAACCAGGACCATTCGACCTATCACTCGCTGCAGACGCAGTTGACCAAGCGGCTGTCGGCGGGATTCAGCGGGCAGTTGACCTACACCTGGTCCAAGGCTCTGGGCAACGCCGGGACGGCGACGTTCCGGGCCCGCGAGGACCAGAGCGGCGCGATTCGCGATTCGCGGAACCGGAACCTGAACAAGGGGCCGGTCGGCTTCCACCGTACGCATGCGTTCAACGCGCACGGCGTGTGGCAGTTGCCCTTCGGGCCGGGGCGCGCGCTGGGCGCGAACGCGCCGGGAGCGCTGGCCCGGATCATCGAGGATTGGCAGTTGTCGTCGATCGTCAGTTGGTCGTCGGGGGCGCCGCTGTCGCTGGTGACCGGTAACCCGCTCTGGGGCACCGGGGGCCTGCAGACCATCGTGGCCAACGACGTGTTCAACACGCCGGACCTGGTGGGCGGCGTCTCGTCGCTGCCGAAGTCGTTCGGAGAGGTTCGGGTCGGCTCGGACGGCAACATCAGCTACTTCGACGGGTTGAGCCGCGAGCGCGAGCCGGCGGCGGACTACTACGGTTCGGACCCGGACGGTTTGGATCGTTTCGACAATCTCTGGCAGGTCGTCGATGGCTCGGGCAACGTGATTCTGCGGAACCCGAAGCCGGGAACGACGGGAAATCTGGGTCCGGCGTGGTTGCAGGGGCCGGGCAGCCTGGGCATCGACGCCGCGCTGTCCAAGTCCGTTCAGATCCGCGAGGACATGGATTTCACGCTGCGGATCGACGCGATCAACCTGTTGAACACGCCGCTGTGGAACGACCCGAACGTCAACATCAACTCGTCGTCGTTCGGGCGGATCACCGGAGCGGGCGGCGCGCGCACGTTCACCCTGAACGCGCGCATCGATTTCTAGTCTCGAACGGCTTCGGCCTTCGAAACGAAGGCGAGGGCTTCCCGCACGGGGAGCCCTCGCTGTTGGAGGCGGCATGAGGACCGAGGATCGAGCCGTGAACCGCTCGCCGCGGCGCCGCCGTTTTTGGCTAAGCGAACTTCTTGATGACGGAGGAGACATGAAACGACTTGCGACACTGGCGATCGTGCTGATCGTGGGACTGGCGCCGAACGCGCTGGCCCAGGAGACGGCGACGGTCACCGGCACGGTGACGGATGCCACCGGCGCGCTGATTCCCGGCGCCGAGGTCACCGCGACCAACAACAACACGGGCATCGCGACGCTGAGCATATCGGGCGAGAC
>JAJEDW010000013.1 GCA_022821265.1 Acidobacteriota bacterium | reverse complement strand
GATCTCCATCCGGACGTCGATGGCCAGCGTCTCCGACTGGACATAGTCGCGCATGCTCTCGACCGCCTGGACGAGACGCTCGCCGGCGGCGAGGCCCAGGCGGATCCGGTCGGTCACGTCCAGCCCCGCCTCCTTCCGCATGTTCTGCACCCGGTTGACGAACTCGCGCGCAATTCCCTCCCGCACAAGCTCCGGCGTCAACGACACGTCGAGCGCGACGGTCAGGCCGCCGCCGGATTCGACCGTCCATCCCTCGATGTCCCCGGTCCGCGTCGTCAGATCGCCCGTCTCGAGCACGACGTCCAGGTCGTCGACGCGCGCGGCGAAACGGCCGGTCGTCTCGTAGGCGGCGATCTCCTCGCCCGACATCCTCCGGACGCGTTCGGCGACGCGGTTGACGTCCTTCCCGAACCGCGGTCCCAGCTTCCGGAAGTTCGGCACGGCGTGCTTGTCGATCAGGGGCGAGTCCGCGTCGACGAACTCGATGGCCTTGACGTTGATCTCGTCGAGGATGATGTCCCGTGCGCCTTCGACGAGCCGGCGGACGGCGTCGCCGGCCGGCAGGGCGATTCGCGGCAGGGGCTGTCGGACCTTCAGGTTGTTCCGTGCGCGCATGGAGCGGACCAGCGACACGATGGTCTGCGCCAGCGCCATCCGCCGTTCCAGGTCCGGGTCGATCAGCGCGTCCCGCGGCTCGACCATCGGCGCGACGTGCACGGACGCGTGCGGTTCCACGCGCGTCGGCTCCATGAGAAGCCCGTATACCCGATCGGACAGAAACGGGGCGATCGGCGCCATCATCTTGACGGCGCCGACGAGGCAGGCGAACAGCGTCTGGTAGGCGGCCGTCTTGTCGGCGTTCGGCTCGCCCTTCCAGAAGCGCCGGCGATTCCGGCGCACGTACCAGTTCGAGACCTGCTCGATGACGAAATCGCCGACGAGCCGGGCGGCGCGCGTGGGATCGTAGGCGTCCATGGCCTGGATGTAGGCGGTCGAGGTGGAGTGCAGCAGCGACAGGATCCAGCGGTCGATGTCGGGGCGTTCGGCGACGGGAACTTCGGGTTCGGAGTGGTCGAACCCGTCGATGTTGGCGTAGAGCGCGAAGAACGCGTAGGTGTTCAGCAGCGTGTTGAACAGCTTGCGCTCGACGTCGGCCACGGCCTCGATGTCGAACAGCGTCGGTTTCCACGGGGGGCTCGACGCGATGAAGAACCAGCGCACGGCGTCGGCGCCGTAGTCGTCGATCACCCGGATCGGGTCGACCGTGTTGCCGCGCGACTTGGCCATCTTCTGGCCGTTCTTGTCGAGCACCATGTCGTTGACGATCACGTTGCGGAACGCGGGCTCATCGAACAGGTGCGTGCTGATGGCGTGCAGCGTGTAGAACCACCCCCGGGTCTGGTCCACGCCCTCGGCGATGAAGTCGGCGGGGAACGCGCGCCGGAACGCGCCGCTGTTCTCGAACGGGTAGTGGAGCTGGGCGAAGGGCATGGCGCCGGAATCGAACCAGACGTCGACCACCTCCGGAATCCGGCTCATCACGCCGCCGCACTCGCACGGGATCGTGATCGCGTCGACGTGCGGCTTGTGGAGGTCCAGGGTCTCCGGGACGCCGTCGCCCTCGCGCCGCAACTCGGCGATGCTGCCGATCGATCGCCTCCGGTCGCAGTCGGCGCACACCCAGATCGGTATCGGCGTTCCCCAGTAGCGGTCCCGCGAGATGGCCCAGTCCTTGTTCTCCTCCAGCCAGTTTCCGAACCGTCCCCGGCCCACCTCGGGGGGGCGCCAACCGATCCGGTTGTTGAAATCGATCATCTTCGGCGCGTACGCCGTCGTCCGGATGTACCAGGAGCGCCGGGCGTAGAAGAGCAGGGGCGTCTCGCAGCGCCAGCAGTGGGGGTAGCTGTGGCGGACGGTTTCGCGCGCGTGCAGCAGGCCGCGTTCGTCGAGGTCGGCCGCGATGTCGGGGTCCGCGTCCTTGAAGAAGCGGCCCGCCAGCGGGCCGGCCGCGTCCCTGAAGCGCCCCTGCGCGTCGACGGCGTGTATGACCGGAAGGTCCGCGTCCCGGGCGGCGTTGTAGTCGTCTTCGCCGTAGGCCGGCGCCAGGTGCACGATCCCGGAACCGTCCGTGGTCGTCACGAAGTCGGCGGCGATCACTTTCCATGCCGGCTTGTCGACGGGAAAGAAGTCGAACCACCGATCGTATTCCAGCCCCACGAGCCGGGAACCCGGAAACGAGTCCACCACCTCGGCGGCGTCCCCCAGGACCGCGAGGCGTTCCCGGGCCAGGATCAGCCGCTCGCCCTCGATGAGAACCTCGACGTATTCGACGTCGGGGGCGACGGCGAGCGCGACGTTGGAAACCAGCGTCCAGGGCGTGGTCGTCCAGACCAGGAGGAACGTGTCGCCCGGGGCCTTCACCCGCGCCTTGACGTACACGGAAGGGTCGTCCACGTCCCGGTACCCGAGGGAGACCTCGTGGGACGAAAGCGGCGTGCCGCAACGCGGGCAGTAGAGCTGCACCTTGAAGCCCTGGTAGATGAGCCCGCTCTTGAAGAACGAGTCCAGCGCCCACCAGACCGACTCGATGTAATCGTTCTCGCACGTGATGTAGGGCGCGTCCATGTCGACCCAGAACCCCATGCGCTCGGTCAGGTTTTCCCAGAGGTCCTTGTACTCGAACACGGAACGGCGGCATTCGGCGTTGAAGCGGTCGACGCCGTATCCCTCGATCTCCTCCTTGCGCCGGATCCCGAGCGCGCGTTCGACTTCGATCTCGACGGGAAGGCCGTGCGTGTCCCAGCCGGCCTTGCGGTGCACCTGGTAGCCGCGCATGGTCTTGTAACGGCACACCAGGTCCTTGATCGTGCGCGCCCAGACATGATGGATGCCGGGCTTGCCGTTGGCGGTCGGGGGACCTTCGTAGAAGGTGAAATCCGGCGCCCCCGGGCGTTCGAGGCTCTGCTCGAACACACGGCCGCGCCTCCAGGATTCGAGCGTTTCTTCCTCGAGAGCCGGAAGGTTCGGTTTCTCCGGCAGAGGTCGGAACATTCGGCTAATTTAGCACGGATCCCGGCGCCGCCCCGTCGCCCCGGAGCGGGCGTCGGACGGGGTCGCCGGGCGCGCGTCAGCCGCGCTTGCCGTTACCGGCGGCCGTGACCGCCGCCTCCGGCGCTCCCGCCACGCCCAGTCCCAACGCCTGCCGCACGGCCTCCTCGATGCGTGCCCGGAAGTCCGTGTTCTCGTTGAGGAACTGCTTGGCGTTCTCTCGGCCCTGCCCGAGCCGCTCGCCGTCGAAGGAGAACCAGGACCCGCTCTTGTCGACGACGTCGTGCCGGACGGCCAGGTCGAGCAACTCGCCTTCCCGGGATATGCCGACCCCGTACATGATGTCGAACTCGGCGTCGCGGAAGGGGGGCGCGACCTTGTTCTTGACCACCTTCGCGCGGGTCCGGTTGCCCACGACGGCGTCGCCGTCCTTGATCGAGCCGATCCTGCGGATCTCGACGCGAACCGACGAGTAGAACTTCAGCGCGCGGCCGCCCGTCGTGGTTTCGGGGTTTCCGAACATTACGCCGATCTTTTCGCGGATCTGGTTGATGAAGATCAGTGAGGTCCGCGACTTCGAGACGACGGCCGTCAGCTTGCGCAACGCCTGGGACATCAGCCGCGCCTGCAGGCCCATCTGGGCCTCGCCCATTTCGCCTTCCAGCTCGGCCCGCGGCACCAGCGCGGCGACCGAGTCGACGACGACGATGTCGATGGCGCCGCTGCGGACCAGGACTTCGGTGATCTCGAGCGCCTGCTCGCCGCTGTCGGGTTGCGAAACCAGCAGGTTGTCCACGTCCACGCCGAGCTTGCGGGCGTAGTGGGCGTCGAGCGCGTGCTCGGCGTCCACGAACGCGGCGGCGCCGCCCATCTTCTGGGCCTCGGCCACGACATGGAGCGTCAGCGTCGTCTTGCCGCTCGATTCGGGTCCGTAGACCTCGATGACGCGTCCGCGCGGAAAGCCGCCGATGCCGAGCGCGGCATCGAGCGCGAGCGATCCGGAAGGGATGCACGCGATCGAGGGAATCGCGTTCTCGTTCCCCAACCGCATGACCGCTCCCTTGCCGAACTGCTTTTCGATCTGCGACACGGCCAAGTCCAGGGCGCGTGTTCTTTCGTCGGTTTTCTCTGTTGCCATGGATACCTCTCCACGTAAGGGCCGTAATGTTCCCGTTCGGGACCGCCGGAACCCGCATCCGGGCGGGGCCGGGTTGCGGCAATCATTCGGAGCGTTTCAGATCCCAACGCGTCGTCAGGCACAGTTCGTCCCGGACCATGCCGCTGAGCGGGTCGGGGCTCACCCGGCCCCCGGATCGCGGCTGGCCCGACCGAGCGCGTCGCGTCGCGCGGTACCGCGTTTCCCGCGGGTTCAGCCCCTGGGCGCGCTTGAAGCATTCCCGCGCCCGCCGGGACCAGTTCAGTTCCTGGCACGCCAGTCCCAGGTGGTAGAACGCCTCGCTGAATTCCGGATCGAGCTCGGTGGCTTCCTCCAGGTGCTTGACGGCGCGCCGCTGGCGGCCGTCCTGGTAATACAAGGCGCCCAGCATGAAATGGGTCGGCGCGGACGGTTTCAATTCGAGCGCACGGTTGAGATGGAATCCGGCTCGCGCGCGGTTGTCCGCCTCCATGAACAGGGCGCCGAGCGCGGCGTGCGCCGAGTAGGAATCGTCGCGCAGGCCGACGGCGCGCTCCAGCAGGGCCTGCGCCTTGGCGTGCCGGCCGCGGATCTTTTCGAGTACGCCCATCAGCAGAGTCGCCTCGAAGTCTTCGGGCCGCGCGTCCAGCACACGGGTCAGGCACTTGCCGGCGGCGGCGTAGTCCTTGGCGTGGAAGAAGACTTCGGCCAGCAACATGCCCAGCTCGTGATTGGACGGGTCCTGGGCGAACGCGGCTTCGAGGGAGTCGAGGCTCTCGGCCGGGCGTTCCGAGGCCATCAGCTCGTAGGCACGTTCCATCCACAACGTGAACTGCTCCCGGTGAGCGCCGCGGTAGGCCCCGACGATGCGTTCCATCCGCCGGCTCAGCCGGTCCGCCTCTTCGTTCTCGGCCAGCCGGGAATCGATCTTCCGGCGCCAGGCCGAGTCGAGGCTCGACAGGTTGAGGCCGGCCGTTTCCAGCGACTCGGTCAGCGTTTCGATCATCGTGTGATCGATGAAGTTGTGGGCCGCGACGCGCTCGACGGTTTCCGCCAGCGCGTCGATCCGCTTCTCCAGCGTGGTCAACGCGGTTTCCGTCGTGCTGATTCGCTCCAGCACGTGCTCGTCCATGAAGCTCATGGCCCCCGCCGCCCGGTCCGGAGGGGCCCACCGTGTGGCGATGAGCAGTTTCGTGCCGCATTTCCAGCAAAACAGGCGGTTCGCATCGTTGCGCACCGTGCAGTTCTGACAATGAATCATATCGAAGAATCCCCCAACGCACGGACAGGCAAGGTCCACGGCGCCGAGGGCGCGCCGAATTGGCCCACGCCCGGCCGTCAGGCGGGCCCGCGCGGCGGGTACTCGTAGAATCCCCGCCCGGACTTGCGCCCCAGGCGGCCGGATTCGACCATCTCGCGGAGCAGGGGACACGGACGATACTTGGAGTCTCCAAGACCCGCGTGGAGGACTTCCATGATGTCCAGGCATACATCCAGGCCGATCAGGTCCGCCAGCGCCAACGGTCCGATCGGATGCTTCATTCCGAGTTTCATGATCGAGTCGATGGCCTCGGGGGCCGCCACGTTCTCCATCAGGCAGTAGACCGCCTCGTTGATCATCGGGATGAGTATCCGGTTGGAGACGAAACCGGGGGAGTCGTTGACATCGATGGGCGTCTTTCCCATGTCGCGCGCGAGTTCCATCGTCCGTTCCAGCGCCCGTTCCGAGGTCGCCGGGCTCCGGATCACTTCGACCAGCGCCATCACGGGCGCCGGGTTCATGAAATGCATTCCGATGACCAAATCGGGCCGGCCGGAGGCCTCGCCGAGCGAAGCGATCGGGATCGAGGACGTATTCGAGGCGAGAACGACGCCGGCGGGCGCGATCGCGTTCAGTTTGCGGAAGATTTCCGACTTTTCCCGGAGATTCTCGACGACGGCCTCGATGACGAAGTCCGCGGCGCGCAAATCCGAGAGATCCGGAGCCGGCCGGATGCGGGCGAGCGCCGTCTTCTTCTCGTCCGCGCCGGGGCCGTCGCGCGCCTTTCGCCGGTCCATGTTCCGGGAAATGCCGGACAAAGCCCGCTCAAGAAGTCGCTCTTCGACGTCATAAAGCAGAACGTCGAAGCCCGTTTCGGCGGCGACCTGGGCGATGCCGCCGCCCATGGCGCCGGCCCCGACGATGCCCACCGTCCGGACGGCGCGGTCCGCGTCCTTCGGCGCCTTCATCGCTCCACGGCGAGAGCGACCGCGTTGCCGCCTCCCAGACACAGGGCGGCGACGCCCCGCCGACTTTCGCGCCGCATCATCTCGTGGATGAGCGTCACCAGGATTCGCGCTCCCGTGGCGCCGATGGGATGGCCGAGCGCGACCGCGCCGCCGTTGACGTTGACACGGTCCGGAGGAAGGCCGAGTTGATCCATGACCGCCATGGCCTGCACGGCGAACGCCTCGTTCAACTCGATCAGGTCGACCTCGTCGATGCTCCATCCCACCTTCGCCATGAGCTTCCGGACGGCTTCGACCGGCGCCATCATAGCCAGCCGCGGCTCGATGCCCGACACGGCCTGGCCGGCGATCCGCGCCATCGGGGTTCCCCCGAGATCGCGGGCGTGCCGGGACGAGGCGACGAGGACGGCGGCCGCGCCGTCGTTCATTCCGGGGGCGTTGCCGGCCGTGACGGTGCCGTCCTCCTTGAAGGCCGGCCGCAGTCTGGACAGGGCTTCGAGAGACGTGTCGGCGCGGGGGCCTTCGTCCGTGTCCACGACGACGGGATCGCCCTTCCGCGACGCGACCGTCACCGGGGCGATCTGGCTCCGGAAACGGCCGTCGCGGATCGCGGCGACGGCCTTGCTGTGGCTGGCGAGCGCGAACGCGTCCTGTTCCCGACGGGAGATCCGGTATTCCTCGGCGACGATCTCGCCCGTGCATCCCATGTGAAAGTCTTCGTAGGCGTCCCAGAGGCCGTCCTTGAGCATCGCGTCCACCACCGCGCCGTCCCCGAGCCGGTAGCCCTGGCGCGCCCGGGTGAGCAGGTAGGGACAGTTCGTCATGCTCTCCATGCCGCCGGCCACGACGACGCGGGCGTCGCCGGTTCGTACGGCCTGGGCGGCCAGTCCGACGGCCTTGAGCCCGGAACCGCAGACCTTGTTGATCGTCATGGCCGCCACGCCGGAAGGAAGGCCGGCGCCGAGAGCGGATTGCCGCGCCGGATTCTGGCCCAGGCCCGCCGAGACGACGTTGCCCATGATGACCTCGTCGACCTCGGCCGGCTCGACCGGGGCGCGCTCGACGGCCGCGCCGACGGCCACCGTGCCGAGCTGGGTCGCCGTCAGGGATCCGAGGGCGCCCTGGAACTTGCCGATCGGAGTGCGGACCGCGCTGAGGATGACGGCATCGTCCACGGGGACAGGTTACCACGCCTTCGGATGCGGGAAGGGCCCGGACGGGCCGGGATGGAAACGGGGCGCGGGAAGCGCTATCGGAGGTTGAAGCTGACCTCGATGTTGAGGTTGACGGCCACGGCCTCGCCGCCCCGCATGCCGGGCCGGAACCTCCACTGCTGCAAGGCCTCGATGGCCTTTTCGTCCAGCCCGAAGCCGAGGCTGCGAACGACGCGTACGATCTCGAGCGAGCCGTCGGCGTGGACGATGGCCTCGATGCGGACCACGCCTTCGTACCGTGCTTTCCGGGCCTCCTCGGAATACTCGGGCTCGACGCGGAAGATGACGGTCGGCGCGGTGACGCCGCCGCCCACGGTGTAGACGCCGCCTCCGAACCCGCCGCCCTCGCCTTCGCCCAGGCCGGTGCCGCGCCCCTCGCCCACGCCCGTGCCCTGGCCGACGCCGATGCCCCCGCCGATGCCGGGTCCGGCCGACGGCGGCCCCGGAATCCCGTCCGGCTCGCCCAGCATCGCCAGGTCCACGATCCGGTCGGGTTCGATGAGTTGCGGCGCGACGATCGTCGGCGGCAACACGATCAGCGGGTCGCGCCGGGGAGTCGGTTCGACCGACGGGGGCACGAACTGCTCCTCGGCGGCTTGCGGGGGCTCGCCCAGAGCGGGAGGCTCGTCCTCTTCGAGTCCGCCGCCGCCGCCGCCGCCGGAGAGTTCTTCCATCGGGGGCAGTTCCAGCGCGACCGGGACGTAGAGCGGCACGACCGTCTCGGTGACCCCGATCGATTGCCGGACGCCGATGAGGATGGGGAGCAGGAGGAGACCCAGCGCGACGGCGTGGGCGCCGATCGCCAGCAGGCCGGGGAGCTGCCGGCCGTGGGCCGACGCGGACCAGTGGTCGTCGATCTCGACGGGTTCCGCCGTGGGTTGGAACTTTTCCTTCGGATGGAGGATGTCGTCGATGCCCGCGCGTACCTGCCGAACGACCGACGCGAACGGGTTGCCCGGCTCGATCAGGTTGTCCAGCGCCCGGGGGTCCCCGTCGACCGAGAGCTCCAGATTCTTCCGCGGGTTCCGGCGTTCATCCGCGGCGGCCCGCAGTTGATCCCGGAGAGAGTCGATCCACGAACCCCGGCCGATCTCCGCGAAGTCCGGGAGGGCCCGCCTGTGTTCCCGTTCCTTCAAGTCGCTTCAACCCCGCGCGCCGCCGGAGGCCCGACGCCCACCAACATCGTACACGTATAGTATGAACCCGTGGCGAAGAATATCATAACTTCGCAAGCCGCCCGCCGTTCGGGCGAGTCGCACTCGGAGACGACGCATGCTGTCGGTTAGACGGACGCTGATGGAGCGATGGCCGTATCTGGCGGCCGCCGCCGCCATCCTCGTCGTGGACCGCTGGTCGAAGACCGTCGTTCAGGCCGCCCTCGAACCGGGCGGCGAACGCGTGGTCGTCGCGGGATTCTTCGATCTGGTCCACTTTCAGAACCCCGGCGTGGCCTTCGGCCTCTTTTCCGGCGGCCAATCGATGGCCAAGGTCGTGGTCCTGTCGGGCCTCGCCATCGCGGCGTCGCTGGTGGTCGCCGTCTACAGCGCGCGGAGCCCGGCCGCCGACCGTCTCCTGCAGTATGCTCTCGCGCTGATCCTGGGCGGGGCGCTGGGGAACCTCTACGACCGGGTCCGTCTCGGCCACGTCGTCGACTTCCTCTACTTTCACGCGGGGTCGTTCTATTGGCCGGCGTTCAACGCCGCCGACGCGTCGATCTCCGTCGGCGCCGCCCTGCTGCTGGCCGTCGTCGTTCGCGATGAGATTCGAGCCCGGTCCTGACGACGACGGCGCCCGCCTGGACGTGTTCCTGTCCCGCCGGCTGTCGGGCTGGACGCGTTCGCAACTGCAGCGGCTGAACGCGCGCGGCGGGGTTCGGATCGACGGCGCCCGGGTCAAGGACGGCTACCGCGTTCGGGCCGGACAGTCGATCGCCGTCGACGACCCGGCGCCGGGACTCGCCGATCCGGAACCCGGCGCGACCGGCCTCGAGCCGGTCGAACTGAACGTCCTGTTCGAGGACGCGCACATCGCGGTGGTCGAGAAACCCGCCGGTCTGGCCGTGCACTCGGGCGCCGGTGACCGCCGCGTGACGCTGGCCGACGCCCTTCGAGCCCGTTTTCCGCATTTGTCCGACGTCGGCGGCGCCCAGCGTCCGGGAATCGTGCACCGGCTCGATCGGTGGACGTCGGGGCTCGTCGTCGTGGCGAAGTCGAACCGCTCGCACGCGCGGCTGTCGGAGAGTTTCCGGGAGCGGACGGTGCGGAAGTCCTACATCGCCGCGGTCCACGGGTCGATGGCCCGCGAATCCGGTGAGATCGATCTGCCGATCCGCCGGCACCCGGTCCGCCGGACCCGGATGGCCGCGAACGACGCGAGCGGCCGGCCGGCGCATACGGCCTACCGCACGCGGGACCGCGCTTCAGGCTTCTCGCTCCTGGACGTGACGATTCGCACGGGACGAACACACCAGGTTCGGGTGCATCTCGCCGCCGTGGGTCATCCCGTCCTGGGCGACGCCGTGTACGGCGCCCGGCCGCACCGCGCGTTCGAGCGGCGATACGGACCGCTCCGGCGCTATTTCCTGCATGCGGTCCGGCTCGCGTTCCCGCATCCCGAGACGGCGCGCACCGTCGCGTTCCGCTCCGAGCTTCCGGAGGAGTTGGCCGCGCTCTGGAGGCGGATCGGAAAACGGACGTGAACCGTTCGCACCTCACCGGCGCGCACGCGGCGTTATAGTAGTAAGGGTCTGCCGGCAGGCGGGCGGGCAATCGCTTCCGGCCATGGGAGCCATGCTTCCGGCCGGGAGAGGAAAGTCCGAACTCCACAGGGCGGCGCGCCTCGTAACCCGAGGGCCCGTGAGGGACGGAAAGTGCCACAGAAAACATACCGCCGGAGCCCGGGCCCGCGGCCCGCTCCGGTAAGGGTGAAAAGGTGCGGTAAGAGCGCACCAGCGGCCCGGCGACGGACCGGCTCGGTAAACCCCGCGCGGAGCAAGGCCAAATAGGGAAGCGCACGGCGCGCTCCGGCGCGCCTGGAGGACGGCCCGTCCGAGCTTCCGGGTAGGCTGCCAGAGCCCCGGCGAGAGCCGGGGCCCAGACGAATGATTGCCGCTTCGATCCACGCGCCGACGGCGCGGCCGGCGTCGGAGTACAGAATTCGGCTTACAGCCCGCCTGCCGGCAGGCGCCCCCGACGGCCGTTTCGGCGGGGGCAACGCCTTCGGGTAGAATTCTCTCGGTATGCGCGTGCTTCTCGAGTGGGCCCGAGCGATCGGGGTGTCCGTCGCGATCGCGCCCGTGGCCGCGCCCGCGGCGGCTCAGGGACAGGCCGGGGACATCATGACCCGGCTGTCCGAGTTGCGTCTCGACCCGGACCGGATTCACCGCATTCGTGACGTCACGATTCGGCGCGACGTGATCTCGATCGCGTTCGAGCGCGGCGTGATCGCGTTTCTCGAGCCGGTCGAGGGCCGAGTGACGGGCGCGGTCTTCGCCGGGTCCGGAGACCTGCTGCTCGTCCCGCCCGACGACGTCGAGCGCCGCCAGGTGTACAGGTTCACGGGGTCGCCCATCCTGACGGAATCCTTCGACGCCGCGATCATCCGGTTCACCGACGACAGCCACGACGAGATCCTGCGCGAGATAGCCGCGCACGCGGCCGAGGACGTGCGCGCCGACGACCTGGAGGCGCTGTTGCCGTGGGAGGAGAACATCGGTCGGCTGTCGGTCTTCCAGAACGCGAGAATCATGAAGGACCTGGTCGCCGACGGAGACGCCCCGTTCTTCTTCGGCGCGTTGAGAGGGGACCGGCACGGTTGGATCGACGTCGTTTACGACGAGACCCAGGCCGAAGAGGTCCGCGTGTCGACGCGCGCCGACGGCGCGGGCGCGCCCGACGTGTGGGCCAGCTTCAACCGGCGGAGCGAGGCCCGGGATCCCGCCCTCGCCGCCGAGGCCGACGGCCCCTCCATCGACGTGCTGGCCTACGAGCTGGATACGACGATCGAGGCGGACGCGTCGCTGGGCGTTCGGGCCGAGGTGCGGCTCCGCGCCCTGGACGCCGGAGCGCGCGCGCTGGCGTTCGAGCTGTCTCCCACGTTGCGCGTCCGCAGCGTCCGGAACGGCCGCGAGCTACTGCCGGTTTTCCAGAACGATCCGGATCCCGGCGCGGCGCCGTCGGGCGGGGGGGACGATCTGTGGGTCGTTCTGCCGGCGGCGCTGGAGGGGGGCGAGGAATTGACGCTGGTGTTCGAGTACGAGGGGCGCGTGCTCGCACGGAGAGGGCAGTACACGTACTACGTGGACGAGCGGAACCACTGGTATCCGGCCCCGGCGGACCCCGACGCGGCGACGTTCGATCTGAGGTTCCACTATCCCGCCGCCGGGCGCGTGGTCGCGACGGGCCGGCTGGAGGAGGAAGCGGCCACGCCCGGCGTGTCGCACGCTCGATGGACGACCCAGGGCGATGTCTTCCGCGCGGGTTTCGGTTTCGGCAGGTTCACGGTCGAGACGGGCGAGGTCGGGACGGTCCAGGCATCCCTGCATCTCAACAACGACGCCGCGGCCCTCTACGAGGAACTGAGCCCGGCGCTCGCCGACGGGGGCGATGCGGCCTTGCGGGACTTCCTGTCCGCGCGGCCCGGGGCCGGCCCGGGCGCCGTCGCGTACCCGCCGGAGTTCGAGCTGCTCCGGGCGCCGTCGCTGGGGGTGAACATCCTCGAGGAACTGGACCGCGCCGTCGGGTTCCTGACCGGGCTGTCCGGCCCCTTTCCGTTCGACCGGCTCTCGGTCGCGCAGTTTCCCGTCGATTTCCTGGAGGGCTGGCCATCCATGCTCAATGTGGCCACGCTGTCCTTCGTCGGCCCCGGTCAGCGCCGGCGCATGGGTTTCGCCGATTCTTCCGATCCGCTGGAGTTGGAGTTTCAGCGAACCCGGAAGCTCGCCCACCAGTGGGTCGGAGGCCGATTGGCGTGGCGGAGCTATCGCGACGAGTGGATGCGTGAAGGGCTCGCCGGTTATGCCGGCATTCTGTATCTGGACGCGAAATACCCGGACGCGTCCGTCGCCCGTACGCGCCTGGAGGGCCTCCGGGGGCGATTGCTGACGACGGCGGGCGTGGACCCGGCCGGCAACGCCGCGACGCACGATGACACCGGCCCGATCACGCTGGGCTACCGGCTTTCCGGCGCCGCCCGTCCCGACGGCTACGTCGAAACGGTGCGCACGAAAGCGCCCTGGGTGTTCCACATGCTGCGCCATCTCATGAGCGACCCGTCCGAGCCCGAAGCCGAGGGCGCGGCGTTCGGTCGCATGTTGCGTGCGCTCGTCGGCGAGTTCGACGGGCGGCCCGTTTCGAGCAGGGAATTCAAGTCCCTGGCCGAGCGGCACATGACGGAGCGGATGGACCTGGCCGGGGACGGCACGCTCGACTGGTTCTTCGACGCGTGGGTCTTCGGCACGGGCGTCCCGCGATACGAGCTCGACTACACCGTGTCGGAGTCGGGCGGCGGGTTCACCGTCGCCGGCAGCGTGACCGACGCCGGCGCGGGCTTCCCGATG